>JAJYVT010000027.1 GCA_021791845.1 Actinomycetes bacterium
CCTCCGGCGGCACGGTCGCCGAGGGCCCGGCCGGTACAGTGTGGCCAGTCGTCAACCGGGTGGAGGCACCGTGGCAGAGATCGAGATCGGCATCTTCAAGTCGGGGCGCCGGGCCTACGGGTTCGACGACATCGCCATCGTGCCCAGCCGCCGCACCCGGGACCCAGAGGACGTGGACATCTCCTGGGAGATCGACGCCTACCGGTTCGGCCTTCCCCTGCTCGGCTCGGCCATGGACGGGGTGACGAGCCCCCGCACCGCCATCGAGATGGGCCGCCTGGGCGGACTCGGTGTGCTGAACCTCGAGGGCCTGTGGACCCGCTACGAGGACCCGATGCCCCTGTTCGAGGAGGTCCGCGAGCTGGAGGACGACAAGGCCACGCCGCGGATGCAGCAGATGTACCAGGAGCCGGTGAAGGCGGAGCTGGTCACGGCCCGGATCCGGGAGATGAAGGAGGCGGGGATCACCACCGCCGCCTCGGTGACCCCCCAGCGCACCGAAGAGCTGGCGGCCGCCATCCTGGCCGCCGAGCTCGACCTGCTCGTCATCCAGGGGACGGTGGTCTCGGCCGAGCACGTGTCCAAGACCGCCGAGCCCCTCAACCTGAAGCGGTTCATCCGCGAGTTCGAGATCCCCGTCATCGTCGGCGGCTGCGCCTCCTACCAGGCCGGCCTGCACCTCATGCGCACCGGCGCGGTCGGCGTGCTGGTGGGCGTCGGCCCGGGCAACGCCTGCACCACCCGGGGCGTGCTCGGCCTGGGCGTTCCCCAGGCCACGGCCATCGCCGACGTGGCCGGCGCCCGCATGCGGCATCTGGACGAGACCGGCGTCTACGTGCACGTCATCGCCGACGGCGGCATGTCCAAGGGGGGTGACATCGCCAAGGCCATCGCCTGCGGGGCCGACGCCGTCATGCTCGGCTCGCCGCTGTCCTCCGCGGTCGAGGCGCCGGCACGAGGGTTCCATTGGGGGATGGCCACCTTCCATCCGACCCTGCCGCGGGGCACCCGGGTGCGCACCGGCGTCCGGGGCACCCTGGAGGAGATCCTCCTCGGCCCCGCCCACGAGAACGACGGGCGGATGAACCTCTTTGGCGCGCTCCGCACCGCCATGGCCACCTGCGGCTACGAGACGGTGAAGGAGTTCCAGAAGGCCGAGGTCATGGTCGCCCCCGCCCTGCAGACCGAGGGCAAGCAGCTCCAGCGGTCCCAGGGCGTGGGCATGGGGCACTGAGGACCACGGCACCGCCCGTTCCCTCACCGCCCGCCCTGACACCGCTCACCGCGCTCGTCGCCGACCTCAACGCGCCCCAGCGCGCCGCGGTCGAGCACCGCGGCGGCCCACTGCTGGTGGTGGCAGGCGCCGGGTCGGGCAAGACGCGGGTCCTCACCCGCCGCATCGCCCACCTGCTGGCCAGCGGCGACGCCACCCCCTGGCAGATCCTGGCCATCACCTTCACCAACAAGGCCGCCGACGAGATGCGGCGCCGGGTGGTGGAGCTGGTCGGCCCGCGGGCCGAGCGGATGTGGGTGTCCACCTTCCACTCGGCCTGCCTGCGGATCCTGCGCTTCCACGCCGGCCGCCTCGGCTACCAGCCGTCGTTCACGGTCTACGACGACGCCGACTCGCGCCGCCTCGTCGAGCTGGTGGAGGCCGACCTCGACATCGACACGAAGCGGTTGCCGCCCCGGGCGGTGGCCGCGGTCATCGGCCAGGCCAAGGCCGAGCTGGTCGACCCCGAGCGCTTCCGGGAGGAAGCCTCCTTCGGGGCCGACCCCTTCCGGCGCCGGATCGCCGACGTCTACGTCGAGTACCAGCGTCGACTGGTGGCCGCCAACGCCATGGACTTCGACGACCTGCTGTTCCAGGCCGCCGTTCTCCTGCGCACCAACGAGGACGTGGGCGACGCCTACCGCGAACGGTTCCGCCACATCCTGGTGGACGAGTACCAGGACACGAACCACGCCCAGAACGAGATCGTGCTCCTGCTGGGCCGCGACCATCACAACGTGACCGTGGTCGGGGACTCCGACCAGTCGGTCTACCGCTGGCGGGGCGCCGACATCGCCAACATCCTCGAGTTCGAAGAGGCGTTCCCGGACACGACCGCGGTGCTCCTGGAGCAGAATTACCGCTCGACCCAGACCATCCTCGACGCGGCCAACGCGGTCATCGCCAACAACCAGAGCCGCCTGCCCAAGCGGCTCTTCACCGAGGGGGAAGCGGGCGAGCGCATCTGCCGGTACCGGGCCGAGGACGAGCGGGACGAGGCCAGCTTCGTTGCCGCCGAGATCGCCCGGCTGCGGTCGGCGGAGGGGATCTCCTACGGCGACGTGGCCGTCTTCTACCGCACCAACGCCCAGAGCCAGGCGATCGAGACCGAGCTCGTCAACCAGGGGATCCCCTACAAGGTGATCGGCGGCACCCGCTTCTACGACCGGCGCGAGATCCGCGACATGCTCGCCTACCTCCGCCTCCTGGCCAACCCCGACGACGAGGTCTCCTTCCGCCGGGTGGTGAACGTGCCCAAGCGCGGCATCGGCCCCACGTCCGTCTTCCGCCTGTCGGCCGAGGCCCGGGCCCGCTCCACCACCCTCGGGCGGGTCCTGGAGCACGCCGAGGAGGCCGGGCTCACCGGCAAGGCCCTCAAGGGGGCCCAGGAGCTGGCCGCGCTGCTGGCCGAGCTGCGGGCGGCCTCGGCGCAGGTGGGACCGGGGGAGCTGATGGAGCTGGTGGCCAAGCGGACGGGTTACCTCGACGAGCTGGCGGCGGAGCGGACCATCGAGGCCGAGAGCCGCATCGAGAACATCGAGCGCCTGGCCGACGTGGCCCAGGACTACGACACCCTGGCGGAGATGCTCGAGACCGTGGCGCTCGTCTCCGACAGCGACGAGCTCGAGACCGACGGGTCCCGGGTCTCGCTGATGACCCTGCACACGGCCAAGGGGCTCGAGTTCCCCGCCGTCTTCCTGGTGGGGATGGAAGAGGGCATCTTCCCCCACAGCCGCACCCTGGGCGAGCCGCAGGAGCTGGAGGAGGAGCGGCGGCTCTGCTATGTCGGCATCACCCGGGCCAGGCGGTGGCTCTACCTCACCCACGCGTGGAGCCGGATGCAATGGGGGCGGACCACGCCCGGCCTTCCCAGCCGGTTCCTCGCCGAGCTGCCCGAGGAGCTGGTGCGCGACGTGGGCGGCGGCCGGCTGTTCGGCGCCGGGCGCCCCGGTGCCGGCGCCCGGGGAGCCGGTGGCGACGGCGGGTGGGGCGGCAGCGAGAGCCGCTCCGGCGGGTCCCGTCCCTTCGGGGCCGGGCGCTCGTGGGCGGGCGGTGAGCGCCCCGGCCGGCCAGGGGGCGCGGGACGGGACGCGGGCGGCCACGCCCGGGCCCCGGCCACCTCCGGGGCCGAGTCGCTCGGGCTCGAGGCCGGCGAGCACGTCGTGCACGAGCGGTGGGGCCCGGGGGTCGTCGTCAGCGCCCGGGGCGAGGGCGAGCACGCGCAGGCGACGGTCCGCTTCGACTCGGTGGGGGAGAAGCGGCTGCTCCTGTGCGTCTCCCCGCTTCGCCGATCGAGGTGAGCCCCGCATAACATCGCCCTCGATGAAGCGTCCCTACCGCGTGGTCGTGGCCAAGCCCGGGCTCGACGGCCACGACCGGGGTGCCAAGGTGATCGCCCGTGCCCTGCGGGACGCCGGGTTCGAGGTGGTCTACACGGGGTTGCACCAGACGCCCGAGCAGGTGGTGCAGGCCGTGGTCCAAGAGGACGCCGACGCCCTCGGCCTCTCGCTCCTCTCCGGGGCCCACCTCACCCTCGTGCCCCGGGTGCTCGAGGGGCTGGCCGCCGCCGGGCGCGGCGACGTGCTGGTGGTGGTGGGGGGCATCATCCCCGACGCCGACATCCCGGTCCTGAAGGACCAAGGGGTGGCCCAGGTGTTCACCCCCGGCGCCCCGCTCCCCTCGATCGGGCACTGGCTCGAGGAGGCGCTCGACGCCAGGGAGGCGCACCAGGCCGTCTAAGGGCGGCCACCCCAGCACGGCAACATCCGACCAACCCAAAGGACCCGCATGGACCTCTTCGAGTACCAGGGCAAGCAGTACTTCGCCCGCTTCAGCATCCCCACCTCGCCCGGCGGCGTGGCCGACACGGTCACAGAGGCCGTGGCCCAGGCCGACGCCGCCGGCTACCCGGTGGTGGTCAAGGCCCAGGTGAAGGTGGGCGGGCGGGGCAAGGCGGGCGGCATCAAGCTCGCCGCCGACGCCGACGAGGTGCGCCGGCACGCCGGGGCCATCCTGGGGATGGACATCAAGGGCCACGTCGTGCACCGGCTGTGGGTCGAGCACGCCTCGGACATCGACAAGGAGTACTACGCCAGCTTCACCCTCGACCGCCCGGCCAAGAAGCACCTGGGCATGCTGTCGCGCGAGGGCGGCGTGGAGATCGAGGAGGTGGCCCGCACCAACCCCGGCGCCATCGCCCGGCTGCACGTCGACCCGGTCCGGGGCCTGGACCGCGAGGCGGCCCGGCGCTGGGTGGAGGAGGCCGGGCTGGACGAGGCGGCCCGGGACCAGGCGGCCGACCTGCTGGTGGCCCTCTACCGCTGCTACACCGAGGGTGACTGCGACCTGGCCGAGATCAACCCCCTGATCCTCACCACCGACGGGCGGGTGCACGCCCTCGACGCCAAGGTGACCCTCGACGACAACGCCACCTTCCGGCACCCCGAGTGGGCCGAGTACGCGGCAACCGAGACGGAGGACCCGCGCGAGCGCATGGCCAAGGAGAAGGGCCTCAACTACATCGGCCTCTCGGGCACCGTCGGCATCATCGCCAACGGCGCCGGCCTGGCCATGAGCACGCTGGACGTCGTCAACCAGGTCGGGGGCGAGGCCGCCAACTTCCTGGACGTCGGCGGGGGCGCCAACGCCGACGTGATGTCGGCCGCCCTGGAGGTCATCAACGCCGATCCGTCCGTGCGGTCGATCTTCGTGAACATCTTCGGGGGGATCACCCGGGTCGACGAGGTGGCCAAGGGCGTGATCGAAGCCCTCGGGCGCGTGGACCTGCGCTCGCCGATCGTGCTCCGCCTCGACGGCACCAACGCCGAGGAGGGGCGGTCCCTCCTGGCACCCCATCTGTCCGACCGGCTCCTGGCGGAGCCCACGATGCTGGAAGCGGCCCGCCGCGCGGTGGCGCTCGCCGGCCAACGAAGCGAGGAGCGAGCGTGAGCATCTTCGTCGACGAGACGACCACCGTCGTCATCCAGGGCGTCAGCCCCACCAGCCAGGGCCTCTACCACGGCCTGCGCAACCGGGCCTACGGCACGAAGGTCGTGGCCGGCACCAACCCCAAGCGCGGGGGCGAGGAGATCGAGGGCATCCCGGTCTTCGCCACCGTGGCGGAGGCGGTGCAGGCGACCGGTGCGGTGGCGTCCTTCATCTCCGTCCCGCCGCCCCACGCCGCCGCCGCCATCCTGGAGGCCGCCGAGGCGGGCATCGGCTTCATCGTCTGCATCACCGAGGGCATCCCGGCACAGGACGAGGCCGTCACCTACAACCGGCTGGTGGAGGAGCACCCCGCCACCCGGCTCCTCGGGCCGAACTGCCCGGGCATCATCTCGCCCGGGAAGTGCAACATCGGCATCACCTCGGGGGACATCGCCCTGCCCGGGGGGCCGGTGGGGATCGTGAGCCGGTCGGGCACCCTCACGTACCAGGCCCTGCACGAGCTGTCCCAGCAGGGCGTGGGCCAGACCACGTGCGTCGGCATCGGGGGGGACCCCGTGCCCGGCACCAACTTCATCGACTGCCTGTCGGCGTTCGAGGCCGACCCCGACACCAAGGCGGTGATGATGATCGGCGAGATCGGAGGGTCCGAGGAGGAAAGGGCGGCCGAGTACATCGCCGAGCACATGACCAAGCCCGTCGTCTGCTACGTCGCCGGGGTGACCGCCCCGCCCGGGCGCAAGATGGGCCATGCCGGCGCCATCATCTCGGGCTCCCAGGGCACGGCCCAGGCGAAGATGGAGGCGCTGACGGCGGCCGGCGCCGTCGTGGCCCAGAACCCGACCGAGGCGGGGGTGCGCATGGTGGAGATCGTGAAGGAGCTCGGCTGACCTCCCCCGGCCGCGTGGCCGTGCTCGCCTCGGGCACCGGCACCATCCTCGAGGCGATCCTCCACGCCGGCGTCCCCGTGGCCGTGGTGCTGGCCGACCGGCAGTGCCGGGCGCTCGACGTGGCGGCATCCGCCGGTGTGGAGGCGGTGCTCGTGGACCGGCGGGAGTGGGGAGGCTTCGGCCGCGCCTTCGACCGCCGCGGCTACACCGAGGCGCTGACCGCGGCCCTCGCGGCCCGGGCCGTGGACCTCGTCTGCATGGCCGGGTTCGGCACTGTGCTCGACGCCCCCGTCCACGACGCCTTCCCCGGCCGCATCCTCAACACGCACCCCTCCCTCCTTCCGGCCTTTCCCGGGTGGCATGCCGTCCGCGACGCCCTGGCCGCCGGGGCGGCCGAGTCGGGCTGCACCGTCCACGTGGCCACCCTGGAGCTCGACGCCGGGCCGGTGCTGGCCCAGGAGTCGGTGCCGGTGCGCGCCGGCGACACCCCCGAGACCCTCCACGAGCGGATCAAGGCGGTGGAGCGGCGGCTCTATCCCGAGACCATCCTGCGCGTCCTGGCCGGACACGGGCAGCTGGCGGGGCGGTCGACCCGGTGAGGGCCCTCCTCTCCGTCCACGACAAGACCGGGCTGGTGGAGCTGGCCCGCGGCCTCGCCGGCCTCGGCTGGACACTGGTGGCCAGCGGCAACACGGCCCGGACGCTGGAGGACGCCGGAGTGCCGACCACCCCGGTGGCCGAGGTGACCGGCTCCCCCGAGATGCTCGGCGGCCGGGTGAAGACGCTGCACCCCCGCATCCACGGGGGCATCCTGGCCGACCGCTCGGCGCCCGGCCACCTGGCCGACCTCGAGGCCAACCAGATCGAGCCGATCGACCTGGTGGTCTGCAACCTCTACCCGTTCCGCTCGCAGCCCTCGGTGGAGATGATCGACGTGGGCGGCCCGACCATGGTGCGGGCGGCGGCCAAGAACTTCGCCCACGTGGGCGTGGTGACCTCGCCCGCCGACTACGGGGCCGTCCTCGAGGAGCTGACGGCCACGGGGTCGCTCTCCGGTGAGACGCGCCGGCGCCTGGCCCGGGCCGCCTTCGCCCACACCGCGGCCTACGACGCGGCCATCGTGGACTGGCTGGACGACGGGGACCCGCTGCCGCCCACCGTCCACCTCACCTTGGAGCGGGCGGAGGTCCTGCGCTACGGGGAGAACCCCCACCAGCACGGCGCCCGTTACCGGACCGGCCCGGCCTGGTGGGACGGCGTGGTCCAGCACGGGGGCACCGCACTGTCCTACCTCAAC
The DNA here is from genome assembly GCA_021791845.1 of Actinomycetes bacterium. GTDB lineage: Bacteria > Actinomycetota > Acidimicrobiia > Acidimicrobiales > RAAP-2 > JAJYVT01. The sequence goes on from JAJYVT010000027.1 coordinate 7,406, forward strand.
ATCTTCGACGGCGACGCCGCCTGGCGCCTGGTGCACGAGCTGTCCGCCGACGCCGGCGGCCGGCCGGCGGTGGCCATCGTGAAGCACGCCAACCCGTGCGGGGCGGCGGTGGCGGCCGACCTCGTCACCGCCTTCGAGCGGGCGCTGGCGTGCGACCCGGTCTCGGCCTTCGGGGGGATCGTGGCCATCGGGGGCGAGGTCGACGAGGCGCTGGCCGAGGCCGTGGCCGCCGGGCCGCAGGCCGACGTGATCATCGCCGGCGCCTTCTCGCCGGGGGCGGTGGACCGCCTGGTCGCCCGGCGCAAGGCGACCCGCCTCCTCGCCGCCGCCTCCCCCGACCCCCTGGCCCGGACGGTGCGCACGGCCGGGAGCACGGCGCTCGTGCAGGGGCCCGACGAGCTGGTGCGGACCCGGCGCGACTGGCAGGTCGTGACGGCCAGGCAGCCGACCGAGGCCGAGTGGGAGGACCTGGTCCTGGCCTGGCGGGTGTGCGCCCGGACCACCTCCAACGCCATCGCCGTGGTGGCCGCCGGCCAGGCCGTGGGGGTCGGCGCCGGCCAGCAGTCCCGGGTGGTGGCGGCCGAGCTGGCGGTGGCCAAGGCGGGCGAGCGGGCCCGGGGCGGGGCGGGCGCCAGCGACGCCTTCTTCCCCTTCCCCGACGGCCTCATGGTGCTGGCCCGGGCCGGCGTCTCCGCCGTCGTCCAGCCCGGGGGCTCGGTCCGCGACGGAGAGGTCGTGGCCGCCGCCGACGAGGCCGGGCTGGCGATGGTCGTGACCGGCGAGCGCCACTTCCGCCATTGAGCGCGGTCCTCCTCGACGGCGAGCGCCTGGCTGCCCGGGTGCGGGCGGAGGTGGCGACGGGCGTGGCCCGGCTGCGCGAGCGCGGGGTGACGGTCGGCCTCGGGACCGTCCTCGTCGGCGACGACGCGCCGAGCGCCCGCTACGTGGCCATGAAGCACGCAGACTGCGCCGAGGTGGGCATCGTCTCGGTCCACGAGCACCTGCCGGCCACCGCCACCCAAGAGGACGTGGAGGCGGCGGTGGCCCGGTTCAACGCCGACGCCAGGGTCCACGCCTACCTGGTGCAGCTCCCCCTCCCCCAGGGACTCGACGAGGAGCGGGTGCTGCGGGCGGTGGACCCGGACAAGGACGTGGACGGGCTGCACCCGGTCAACCTCGGCCGGCTGGTGATGGGCCGCCCCGGCCCCCTGCCGTGCACGCCCCAGGGCATCGTGGAGCTGCTGGCCGCCTACGACGTCCCGGTGGAGGGGCGCCACGTGGTGGTCATCGGCCGAGGGCTCACGATCGGGCGGCCGCTGGCCCTGCTCCTGGCCATGAAGCGCCCCGGCTGCAACGCCGCCGTCACCGTCGTCCACACCGGCGTGCGCGACCTCGCCGGCCTGGTCCGCCAGGGGGACGTGGTGGTGGCCGCCGCCGGCCGGGCCGGGCTGGTGACGCCCGACATGGTGAAGCCGGGGGCGGCCGTGGTCGGGGCCGGCACCAGCTGGGAGGGCCGCAAGCTCCTCTCCGACGTGGCCGAGGGCGTGTCCGAGGTGGCCGGGTGGATCACCCCCCGCCTGGGAGGGGTCGGGCCCATGACCAGGGCCATGCTCCTGCGCAACGCCCTGGCGGCGGCCGAGCGGGCAGCCGGCTCGACCTAACATCTCGAGATGGCGCACATCGCCGACCTGCTGGCGTCCGGACGGACGTACTCGTTCGAGTTCTTCCCGCCCAAGACGGATGAGGAGCAGGCGACGCTCACCCGCACCCTCCACGAGCTGGAGCCGCTCCGGCCCTCATTCGTGTCGGTCACCTACCGGGGCGGCCCCGCCTCGCGCCGGCGGACCTTCAACGTGGTGACCGGGATGCTCCACGTCACCACCCTCGTGCCCATGGCCCACCTGGTCTGCGCCGGCCACCGCCGCCTGGAGCTAGCCGAGATCCTGGTCGAGTACCGCAGGGCCGGGATCGAGAACCTCATGGCGTTGGGGGGCGACCCGCCGGCCGACGCGGAGGCGAGCCCGAGCGAGCTCGCCCACGCGGTGGAGCTGGTGGAGCTGGCCCGGGTGATCGGCGGCTTCTCCATCGGGGTGGCGGCCCACCCCGCCGGCCACCCGGCGTCGCCCGACCTGGCGAGCGACCGCGCCTTCCTTGCGGCCAAGCTGGAGCTGGCCGACTTCGCCGTGACGCAGTTCTTCTTCGATGCGGACCAGTACCGCGGGCTCGTGGACGACCTCGACCGGAGGGGCATGCGCAAGCCCGTCGTGCCGGGGATCATGCCGGTGACCTCGCTCGGGTCCGTCGGCCGGATGGCCCAGATGGGCTCGCCCGTGCCGGCCTGGGCCAGGGAGCGCCTGGAGGCGGCGGCCGCGGCCGGGGGCGACGCCGCGGTCCGCAGCGAGGGCGTGGCCATGGCCACCGAGCTGTGCCAGGAGCTGCTCGACGCCGGGGCGCCGGGGCTGCACTTCTACACCCTCAACCGGTCGACGGCCACCCGCGAGATCTACCGGTCCCTGGGTCTCGCCCCCGCCCTCCCCGCCGCCGCCGGCTGACGGGGCGGCTCAGCCCAGTCCGGCCACGATCTCGTTGAAGGTGGCCGACGGCCGCATCACGGCCGCCGCCTTCACCGGGTCGGGGTCGTAGTAGCCGCCGAGGTCGGCCGGAGCGCCCTGGACGGCGAGCAGCTCGGCCACGATCGTCTCCTCGGCGTCGCCCAGGGACTTGGCCACGCCGGTGAAGGTCGCCGCCAGCTCGGGGTCGTCCGACTGGGCTGCCAGCTCCTGTGCCCAGTAGAGGGCGAGGTAGAAGTGGCTGCCGCGGTTGTCGATCCCGCCGAGCCGGCGGGTGGGCGAGCGGTTCTCGTTGAGGAAGGTCTCGGTGGCCCGGTCGAGGGTGTCGGCGAGGAGCTGGGCCCGGGCGTTGCCGGTGCGGCGGGCCAGGAGCTCGAAGCTCACGGCCAGGGCGAAGAACTCGCCCAGGCTGTCCCAGCGCAGGTAGTTCTCCTTCACCAGCTGCTGGACGTGCTTGGGGGCCGAGCCCCCGGCACCGGTCTCGAACAGGCCGCCGCCGGCCAGCAGGGGGACGATGGAGAGCATCTTGGCGCTGGTGCCGAGCTCCATGATGGGGAAGAGGTCCGTCAGGTAGTCGCGCAGCACGTTGCCGGTGACCGAGATGGTGTCCTCGCCCCGCCGGATGCGCTCGAGCGAGTAGGCGGTGGCCTCGGTGGGCGGCATGATCTCGATCCGGAGCCCGTCGGTGTCGTGCTCGGGCAGGTACGCCGCCACCCTTGCGATGAGGACGGCGTCGTGGGCCCGCCCTTCGTCGAGCCAGAACACCGCCGGGGCCCCGGTGGCCCGGGCCCGCTCGACGGCCAGGCGCACCCAGTCGCGGACGGCGGCGTCCTTCGTCTGGCACATGCGGTAGATGTCACCGGCCTCGACCGGCTGTGTGAGCACCAGCCGGCCGTCCTGGTCCACCACCCGCACGGTGCCGGGCGCGGGGATCTCGAACGTCTTGTCGTGGCTGCCGTACTCCTCGGCCGCCATGGCCATGAGACCCACGTTGGGCACCGAGCCCATGGTGGCCGGGTCCAGGGCGCCGTGGGCCCGGCAGTCGTCGATCACCGCCTGGTAGACGCCGGCGTAGCTGCGGTCGGGGATCACGGCCAGGGTGTCGGCCTCCTCCCCGTCGGGCCCCCACATGTGGCCGGAGTTGCGGATCATGGCCGGCATCGAGGCGTCCACGATGACGTCGCTCGGCACGTGGAGGTTGGTGATCCCCCGGTCCGAGTCGACCATGGCCAGGCGCGGCCCGGCGGCCAGCTCGGCGTCGAACGACGCCCGGATCGCCGCCCCGTCGGGCAGCGAGGCGAGGCCGGCGAAGATGGCGCCCAGCCCGTCGTTGGGGCTGAGGTCGGCCGCCTGCAGCACGCTGCCGTATCGGGCGAAGGTGTCGGGGAAGAAGGCCCGGACGACGTGGCCGAAGATGATGGGGTCCGAGACCTTCATCATCGTCGCCTTGAGGTGGACCGAGAACAGCACGTCCTCGTCCTTGGCCCGGGCGATCTGGGCCCGCAGGAAGGCGCGGAGCGCGCCGACGCGCAGCACGGCGGCGTCGACGATCTCGCCGGCCTCCACCGCCAGCTCCCGGCGCAGCACGGTCGTCTCGCCGCTCTCGGCGACGAGCTCGACGCGCAGCGAGCCGTCGCCGTCGATCTGGGCCGAGCGCTCCGTCGAGCGGAAGTCGCCGCCGTCCATGTGGGCCACGTTGGTCTTGCACTCGGGCGACCAGGCGCCCATGCGGTGCGGGTGGGCACGGGCGTAGCGCTTCACCGAGGCCGGCGCCCGGCGGTCGGAGTTCCCCTGGCGGAGGACGGGGTTGACGGCGCTGCCCTTCACCCGGTCGTAGCGGGCCCGGACCTCACGCTCCGTGTCGTCCTTCGGGTCGTCGGGGTAGTCGGGGAGCGCGTACCCGTGCTGGCGGAGCTCGGCCACCGCCGCCTTCAGCTGGGGGACCGACGCCGAGATGTTGGGGAGCTTGATGATGTTGGCTTCCGGGCGCTGCGTGAGGCTCCCGAGCTCGGCCAGGGCGTCGCCCACCCGCTGCTCCTCGGGCAGCCGGTCGGAGAAGGCGGCCAGGATCCGTCCGGCGAGCGAGATGTCCCGGGTCTCCATGGCGACGCCGGCCGTCGCCGCGTATGCCCGGACGACCGGCAGGAGGGAGTAGGTCGCCAGAGCCGGTGCCTCGTCGGTGTGGGTGTAGATGATGGTCGAGTCGGTCACCGGGCCTCCGATCCGCGTGCACGGGGGCGGGCATCCGCCCGCACGTCCCCAAGGACACCACCGGCCCACGGAGCGCTGCAACCCGGCGGGCCGGATCCGCCGGTTTCAGTTCGGCGACGGCCGAGCGTAACGTTGGTGGCATGACCTCGAAATCTCCCCTCCACGTCACCGTCACCGGCGCCGCCGGCCAGATCGGGTACTCGCTCCTCTTCCGCATCGCCTCGGGCCAGCTCCTGGGCGAGGACCAGCCCGTGGTCCTCCGCCTGCTCGAGATCGAGCCGGCGATGAAGGCGCTCGAGGGCGTGGTGATGGAGCTGGACGACTGCGCCTTCCCCCTCGTCCACGACATCGTCGCCACGTCGGACCTGAAGACGGCCTTCGACGGCGTGTCCTGGGCGCTCCTGGTCGGGTCGATCCCCCGCAAGGCGGGCATGGAACGCGGCGACCTGTTGAAGGTGAACGGCGGCATCTTCGGCCCGCAGGGCCAGGCCATCGAGGCCCACGCCGCCTCGGACGTGCGCGTGCTGGTGGTGGGGAACCCCTGCAACACCAACTGCCTCATCGCCCGCTCCAACGCCCCGTCGGTGCCGGCCGATCGCTGGTTCTCGATGACGCGGCTGGACGAGAACCGGGCCAAGACCCAGCTGGCCCACCGGGCCGGCGCCGCAGTTGCCGACGTCACCTGCATGGCCATCTGGGGCAACCACTCGGCGACCCAGTTCCCCGACTTCGGCAACGCCCGCATCGGGGGCCGGGCGGTGCCCGAGGTGGTCTCGGACCGGGCGTGGCTCGAGGGTGAGTTCCTCACCACCGTCCAGAAGCGGGGCGCCGCCATCATCGACGCCCGGGGGGCGTCGTCGGCCGCCTCGGCCGCCAACGCGGCGATCGACACCGTGCGCAGCCTGCGGTCCGCCACGCCCGAGGGCGAGTGGTTCTCGGTGGCGGTGCCGAGCAGCGGCCAGTACGGGCGGCCGGAGGGGCTCCAGTTCGGCTTCCCGGTCGTGGCGGACGGGGCGGGCGGCTGGTCCGTCGTGGAGGGGCTCTCCCACGACGCCTTCGCCGAGGAGCGGATCCGGATCACCACCGACGAGCTCCTGGGGGAGCGGCGCGAGGTGGAGGAGATGGGCCTCCTGGGCCCGGCGGCCGCCTAGCCGCCGGGGGGCGCCGGGGGGCGTCGGGCCGACCGCAGGGGCGGGTCAGACGGTGGGGGCCGCCCTCCGGTCGTCCACCTCGATCCCGGCGGTGGTGAGGAAGCGGAGCTTCTTCACGAGCGTGTTCCGCCAGACGACCATCTCGGCATCGAAATGCGAGCGGTTCCCTTCCTCGCACGCGTGCTCGACCTCGTCGAACGCCGCGTCCTCGGCGTCCAGGAGCTCGCGGTACCGCAGAAGGAAGTGGTCGTCGATCGGCTGGTTCACAGCACGCCTCCCATTCCGACGGGGCCCGGTCGTCGCGGGCCGGTCACCCAGAGATTACCTAGGTCGTCGTCCGCTCGGACAGGCCTTCGAGCCGGCCGGCCGCCTCCGCCAGGATCACCTGGCCCCTCACCAGGACGGACAGGTCGCCACGCACCTTCACCCGGCCGGCGGCCAGCAGCTGGGCGGGGTCGAGCTCGCCCCGGGCCAGGGCGGCGGCGTCCGCGTAGCCGACCGAGACCGTCACCTCGGGCGCGGGCTGGTCGGGCGGGTCGAGCTCCATGCGCACCGTGCCGCCCTCGGCGCTGAGGCCCACCCGCAGCGTGCCCTCCGGGCCGTCGTGGACGACTTGGAGCATGCGGAAGGAGACGCCGGTGCCGGCCTCCACACCGGCCACGGCCTCGTTGAACGCCGCCACCCACTCGGGGGAGTAGAGGCGCACCGTCAGGAGCCGGCGCCGGCCGGCGGACCGGTGGGGCGGCGGCGCCTCACGGTGCAGTGGCCGCGGCCTCGTCCGGCGTCCGCTTGCGCCGGCGCAGGATCTTGCGACCGAGCCAGGCCACCGGGTCGTAGGAGGCGTCGACCACGCGCTCTTTCATCGGGATGATGGCGTTGTCGGTGATCTTGATGTGCTCCGGGCAGACCTCGGTGCAGCACTTGGTGATGTTGCACAGGCCGAGCCCCATGCGCTGGCGGACGAGCTCCCGCCGGTCGTTCGTGTCGAGCGGGTGCATCTCGAGCTCGGCATAGCGGATGAAGAACCGCGGCCCGGCGTAGTGCTGCTTGTTCTCCTCGTGGTCGCGGATGACGTGGCAGACGTCCTGGCAGAGGAAGCACTCGATGCACTTGCGGAACTCCTGGCCCCGCTGCACGTCCACCTGCTGCATCCGGTAGCCGTCGGGCGGCGGGGGCGGCGGGGCGAACGCCGGCACCCGCTTGGCCACCTCGAAGTTGAACGAGACGTCGGTGACGAGGTCCCGGAGGATGGGGAACGTCCGCATCGGGGTGACGGTGATCGGGCCCTCGGGGAGCTCGTCCACCCGGGTCATGCACATGAGGCGCGGCTTGCCGTTGATCTCCGAGGAGCACGAGCCGCACTTGCCCGCCTTGCAGTTCCAGCGACAGGCGAGGTCGGGGGCCAGGGTCGCCTGGATGCGATGGACCACGTCCAGCACCACCTCGCCGTCCTGGGCCGGGAGGGTGTAGTCGACCAGCTCGCCGCCGGCGGGGTCCCCCCGCCAGACGCGCAGGGTGACCGTGGCGTCGGCCGCGGTCGGTGCCGGGGTGGGGTCCGTCATCAGTGTCCTTCCTCGAGCAGCGCCTGGAGCTCCGCCGGCATGGCCGGCAAGGGCTCCGCCGAGATCTGGATGGGAGCGGCGTAGCCCCGCTCCCCGGTCTGCCGCTGGACGAAGTTGACCTTGCCCAGCTCGGGATCGGGTCCCGGGTAGTCGTCGCGGGTGTGGCCGCCGCGGCTCTCCTTGCGCGCCAGCGCCCCCTGGGCGATGGCGGTCGAGACCGTGAGCAGCGACGGCAGGTCGGTGGCCAGGTTCCAGCCCGGGTTGTAGGAGCGGCCCCCGGCCACGTGCACCTTGCCGGCCCGCTCCCGCAGCTCGCCCAGCTTCTCCAGCGCCTGCTCCAGCTCCGGGCCGTTGCGGATGATCCCCACCAGTGCCTGCATGGTGGTCTGGAGGTCGCGGTGCAGGTCGTAGGGGTTCTCGCCGCCGTCGCGCTCGAAGGGTGCGACGGCCTCGGCCACCACCGCGTCCACCTGGGCCGGGTCCGCCGCGGGCTCGCCCGCTCGGCCCTCGGCGAAGTCGGCGGCGCCCATGCCCGCCCGGCGGCCGAAGACGAGGAGGTCCGAGAGCGAGTTGCCGCCGAGCCGGTTGGCGCCGTGCATGCCGCCGGCAACCTCGCCGGCGGCGAAGAGGCCCGGCACCGTGGCGGCCTGCGTCTCGGGGTGGACCCGGACCCCGCCCATCATGTAGTGGCAGGTGGGGCCGACCTCCATCGGCTCGGCGGTGATGTCGACGCCGGCCAGCTCCATGAACTGGTGGTACATGGACGGCAGGCGCCGCCGGATGTAGTCGGCGGACCGGCGGCTGGCGATGTCGAGGAACACCCCGCCGTGGGGGCTGCCCCGACCGGCCTTCACCTCCGAGTTGATGGCGCGGGCCACCTCGTCCCGGGGGAGGAGGTCGGGGGTGCGCCGGTTGTTGGCGTGGTCCTCGTACCAGGCGTCCGCCTCCTCCTCCGTCTCGGCGGTCTCGGCCCGGAACATCTCGGGGATGTAGTCGAACATGAAGCGCCGGCCCTCGCTGTTCTTGAGGGCCCCGCCGTCGCCGCGGACGCCCTCGGTCACGAGCAGGCCGCGCACCGACAGCGGCCAGACCATGCCGGTGGGGTGGAACTGCACGCACTCCATCTCGATCACGTCGGCGCCGGCCCACATGGCCATGGCGTGGCCGTCGCCGGTCGACTCCCACGAGTTGGAGGTGTACGTGTAGCAGCGGCCGATCGAGCCGGTGGCCAGCACCACCGCCTTGGACTCGAAGACCACGATGTCGCCCGAGGCCCGCCAGTAGCCGACGGCGCCCGAGACGGCGCCCGAGTCGTCCGTCAGGAGGCGGAGGACCTTGCACTCCATGAAGACGTCGATCCCGAGGGACACGGCCCGCTGCTGGAGGGTGCGGATGAGCTCGAGCCCGGTGCGGTCGCCGACGTGGGCCAGGCGGGCGTAGCGGTGGCCGCCGAAGTCGCGCTGGGTGATCCGGCCGTCGGGCGTCCGGTCGAAGAGGGCGCCCCACGCCTCGAGCTCGTGCACCCGGTCGGGGGCCTCCTGGGCGTGCAGCTGGGCCATGCGCCACTGGTTGAGGTACTTGCCGCCGCGCATGGTGTCGCGGAAGTGCACCTGCCAGTTGTCCTCGGGGTAGACGTTGCCCATGGCGGCGGCGACGCCCCCCTCGGCCATGACCGTGTGGGCCTTGCCCAGCAGGGACTTGCAGACGAGGGCCGTGCGCAGGCCGCGCTCGTGCGCCTCGATGGCGGCCCGCAACCCGGCGCCGCCGGCGCCGATGACGATCACGTCGTAGCGGTGGGACTCGTTCTCGGGCATGAGGTTCCTCAGAAGATCTTGGGATCGGTGATCACGCCGCTGGCGACCAGCCGGACGTAGAGGTCCGTGAAGGCCACGAACACGAGGCTGGCCCATGCGAACTGCATGTGCCGGGCGTTGAGCGGCGTCAACAGCTTCCACACCCGGTGGCGCAGGGGATGTCGGGAGAACGACCGCACGTTCCCCCCGCACAGGTGCCGGCAGGCATGGCAGGAGATGCTGTAGAGCCACAGCAGGACGGCGTTCACGCACAGCACCAGGGTCCCGACGCTGAACCCGATCCCTCCGGCGCCCGGCATCCGGAAGGCCATGACGGCGTCGATCGTGAGGATGACGTTGAAGATCAGGCCGATGAGGAAGAAGTACCGGTGGATGTTCTGGAGGATGAGCGGGAACCGGGACTCGCCGGTGTAGCGGCGGTGGCCGTCGGCCACGGCGCAGTTGGGGGGCGACTGCCAGAAGCCCCGGTAGTAGGCGCGGCGGTAGTAGTAGCAGGTGAGCCGGAACCCGAGCGGACCGCCCATCACGATGAGGGCCGGGGTGATGTGCCACCACGAGGCCACCACCGTGGTGCCCACCGAGCCCGGGACGCAGCTGGCGGCGATGCAGGGCGAGTAGAAGGGCGAGATCAGGTCCCGGTGCAGCGTCGCGCCGACGTAGTAGTCCTTGTTCACGAAGATCGCCCACGTCGAGTAGACGATGAAGGCCGTGAGGATCGTGACGGTGACGAGCGGCTGGAGCCACCACCGGTCCTGCCGGAGCGTGGGCGCGCTGGGCCCGCCTCTGGTCCCCCCGATGACAACCGGGGTGGCCGTTGCGTTGTCTACCGTCACGACGACCTCCTTCGCCGGGCAGGCTCGGCCCGGCACCGCAGGGCACTGTATTGCCACCCCTGCCAGGGGGACCAACTGGGCGACGTCCATCGTCGCGCACGGCGCCCGTGCGGACGTCCATCCGGCGTTGGCGGGGTAGGGACGAGGCAGCGACGCGGCAGAGGTGAGGCAGCGGCGCGATCGGGGCCCGGCAGCGGCGCGGGGGTCGGCGAGAGGTGCCCAATTAGGCTCGGCCCATGTCCGCCGAACCCCTCCCGCCGGACCCGTCGGCCGGGCCCGGCGCACGCCGCGAACCGGGCGCCCGGGGCCCAGCCGCGCCCCCCGGTGCCGCCGCGCCGAGCGGCCGGGCCACCCCGCCCGGCCATCCCCCCTCCGGCCTGCCCCGGACGCTGGGCGCCCTGCGGGCCTCGGGATGGCAGTCGACCTCGGTGGCCGACGAGCTGCGCCGCAACGTCTCGGCCCGCATCACCGCCGGCCAGCCCGTGGTCGAGGGGGTGCTCGGCTTCGACGACACCGTCGTGCCCCAGCTCGAGAACGCCCTGCTGGCCGGGCACGACGTCATCCTGCTGGGCGAGCGGGGCCAGGCCAAGACCCGCATCATCCGCGGTCTGGTGTCCCTCCTGGACGAGTGGCTCCCCGTCGTCGCCGGGTCGGAGATCAACGACGACCCGTACCACCCGACCTCGCGCTACGCGCGGCTCCGGCTGGCCGAGGAGGGGGACGACACGCCGATCGACTGGGTCCACCGCTCGGACCGCTACGGCGAGAAGCTGGCGACGCCCGACACGTCGATCGCCGACCTGATCGGCGAGGTGGACCCGATCAAGGTGGCCGAGGGCCGCTACCTCTCCGACGAGCTCACCCTCCACTACGGGCTGGTGCCCAGGGTGAACCGGGGCATCTTCGCCGTGAACGAGCTGCCGGACCTGGCCGAGCGGATCCAGGTCGGCCTGCTCAACGTGCTCGAGGAGCGCGACGTCCAGATCCGGGGCCACCGCGTCCGCCTGCCCCTCGACGTGATGCTCGTGGCCACGGCCAACCCCGAGGACTACACCAACCGGGGCCGCATCATCACCCCGCTGAAGGACCGCTTCGGCGCCCAGATCCGCACGCACTACCCCCGTGACGTGGCCACCGAGGTGGCGGTCATGCAGTCCGAGGCGGCGGTGCCGGGGGGCGTGCCGGTCACGGTGCCCGGCTACCTGGAGGAGGTGGTGGCCGAGCTCAGCCAGCTCGCCCGGCGCAGCGCGCACCTCAACCAGCGCAGCGGGGTGTCGGTGCGCCTCAGCATCGCCAACTACGAGACCCTGGTGGCCAACGCCCGGCGGCGCGCTCTTCGGACCCGGGAGCCGGACGCGGTGGCCCGGGTGAGCGACCTCGGCTCGCTCGTGAGCTCCACGCAGGGCAAGGTCGAGGTCGAGGCGCTGGAGGAGGGGCGGGAGGGCGAGGTCATCGCCCAGCTCGTCGCCGCCGCCGTCCTCGCCGTCTACCGCCGGCGCGCCCCGCTGTCCGACCCGAGCGCCGTGGTGGCCGATTTCGGCCCCGACACCGTGGTCCACACCGGCGACGACCTGCCCTCGGCCGAGTACCTGGCCGCCCTGCGGGAGGTGCCGGGGCTGGAGGCGCCGGCGCGCGCCCTCGCCGGCCCGGCCGCCGGGGAGTCGCCGGCGGCGCTGGCGGCAGCGGTCGAGTTCATCCTGGAGGGCCTGCACCTGACCAAGCGCCTGAACAAGGACGCCTCGGGCCCGAGGGCCCTCTACCGCACGCGCCGATGACGGTCCCGGCCCGCGCCCGCCGGCCGTGACCGCGTCGGCTCCCGACCGGGGCCGGGCCGACCGGTGACCGCCCGCTACGACTACTCGGCCTGGGACGGCACCCAGGAGGTGGGCGCCCTCGACCCCGACGAGCTCCTGGCCTCGCTCACCGACGAGCTCCTCGCCGGCGGGGACCTCGATGCCGCGTTGCGGCGGCTCCTGCGCACCGGGATGCGGACCGAGGACGGGGACCGGGTCCTGGGCCTGCGCGAGATGCTCGACCGGCTGCGCCGCCGGCGGGCGGAGCTCCTGTCCCAGGGCGACCCCGACGGGCGGCTGGCCCGCGTGTCCAGAGCGCTGGACGAGGTGGTGGGCGCGGAGCGGGCGGCCGTCGACGCCCTGGAGGAGGAGGCGCACCGCTCTGGCGACGAGCGCCGGGCCGACGTCACCGCCGAGGTGGCCGCCGAGCGCCGCATCGCCCTCGACCTGTTGCCCGACGACGTGGCCGGCAAGGTGCGCGAGCTCCAGCGCTACGAGTTCGTCTCGGCGGAGGCCCGGCAGCGCTTCGACGAGCTGGTGGAGGAGCTCCGGGCGGAGGTGGCCGACACGTACTTCCGCGGGATGGCCGACGCCGTGCGCCAGGCCGACCCCGGGCAGCTGGCGAGGCTGCGCGACGCCTTCGACCGGCTCAACCGCATGATCGAGCAGCGCGAGCGCGGCGCCCCGCTCGACCCGAGCTTCGAGGAGTTCATGGCCGAGTTCGGCGACCTCTTCCCCGCGGCCGGGTCGCTCGACGAGCTGCTCGAGCAGCTGGCGCAGCGCATGGCGGCGGCGGAGGCGATGTGGCGCTCGATGTCGCCCGAGCAGCGCTCGGAGCTCCGGGCCCTCGCCCAGTCACTTCTGGAGGACATGGACCTGCGCTGGCAGGTGGACCGCCTCGCCTACAACCTCGAGCGGGCGGTGCCCGACGCCGGCTGGGGCCAGGGCCACCGCTTCGCCGGCGACGTACCGCTCGGCCTGGCCCAGGCGACCGACCTGGCCGAGCAGGCCGGGACCATCGAGCGGGCCGAAGAGGTGCTGCGCTCCGCGTCGTCGCCGGCCGCCCTGTCGGAGATCGACCTCGAGGGGCTCGAGCCCCTGGTGGGCGAGGACGTGGCCCGCTCGCTCGAGCGGCTGGCCCGGCTGGCCCGCGACCTGGAGGAGGCCGGCCTGGTCGAGAACCGCGGCGGACGGACCGAGCTCACGCCGCGCGGCGTGCGCCGGCTCGGCCAGCACGCCCTGCGCGACCTGTTCTCGTCCCTGCGGCGGGACCAGCTGGGCGACCACGAGGCGACGTGGTCGGGGGCCGGCCACGACCGCGAGGAGACGAGCAAGCCCTACGAGCACGGCGACCCCTTCACCCTCGACCTCGGGCGCACGGTCCACAACGCGGTGCGGCGGGGCGGGAGCGGGGTCCCCGTCCGGCTGGCGGCCGAGGACTTCGAGGTCGTCCAGACCGAGGCACTCAGCCGGGCCGCCACCGTCCTGGCGGTGGACCTCTCCATGTCCATGCCGATGCGGGACAACTTCGTGCCGGCCAAGAAGATGGCCATGGCCCTGCACGCCCTCATCTCCACCCGGTTCCCCCGGGACTTCCTGGGCATCGTCGGCTTCTCCGAGGTCGCCCGCCGCATCGAGCCCGAGGACCTGCCCACCGCCATGTGGGACTACGTGTACGGCACCAACCTCCAGCACGCCCTGCTCCTGGCCCGGACCATGCTCGCCCACGAGCACGGGACCAAGCAGATCATCGTGGTCACCGACGGGGAGCCGACCGCCCACATCGAGCCCGACGGCGAGGTGGAGTTCAACTATCCGCCGGTGCCCGAGACGCTGCGCCGGACGATGGCCGAGGTGGTGCGCTGCACCCGCGCCGGGATCACCATCAACGTGTTCGCCCTGGACATCGAGCGGACGCAGTTCCCCTTCGTGGAGCAGATCGCCCGGGTGAACGGGGGCCGCACCTTCTCGACGACGCCCGATGCGCTGGGCGGCTACGTGCTCGTCGACTTCCTCCGCCACCGCCGCGCCGTCCGGGCGGCGGGCTGACGGGCCGGGCGGCGGGGCCGGCGGCGGGGCGCCCCTTGCATTCGATCCCTGGGTATGACATCGTTGTAATTACATCGGTGCCACGATGGTGGTGAGGGGAGGCGAGCCAGTGGACCTCGTGTCGCTGCTCTACGGTCGCCAGGATCAAAGCTGGCAGGCTCAGGCCAACTGCATGGGCGTGGACCCCGACCTGTTCTTCCCGGAGCGGGGGGCGTCCACGAGAGAGGCAAAGGAAGTCTGCCGCGGGTGCGTGGTCCGTGAGGACTGCCTCGAGTACGCGCTGGCCAACGGCGAGAAGTTCGGCATCTGGGGCGGCATGAGCGAGCGCGAGCGCCGCCGCGTACGTCGCGCCCGGGCGCTCCAGCGGCGGGCCGCCGAGGTCGCCGCGGGCTAGCAGCTCGACCGCTCGGCACCCCCTCGCCGAGCGGGCGGTCGGGTCGGAGCGCTGCGCGGGGGCAGCGCCCACCCGGTTCTCGTAGTGCGGGGGCTCGGCGCTCAGCCGCCGACCCCTGCCTCCTCAACCCGGGCCTCGATCGTACGGTCGACCTGCAGGTCCAGCTCGGCCCAACGCTCGGGCGGGGTGCGGGCGAGCACCGACGCCGGCACCAGGCCCACCAGTTCGCACCGGGCGATGGTCGTGCCCGTCCCCGCGAGCTGTTCGGCCACGGCGTCGTAGACCTCGGCCGGACCGACCGTGGCCGGGTCCACCAAGTTGCACGACACCTGCACGCCGCGGGCGAGCTCGAAGCCGAGGGCCCGCACGGCCGGTCCCCGGACGGAGCGGGCCACCGAGCGGGCCAGGGCGGCGGTTGTGCCGCCGCCGGCGAGCCACAGGTTGTAGGCCACCAGCGCGCGCCGGGCCCCGACGGCCGTCGCGCCGGCGGTCGGGTGGGGCGTCGGCGGGCCGGCGTCGGGCGGGACGGCGGCGAACGCCCCCCGCCGCACGTCGGGCAGCGTCCGCTCGGCGCCGTCCGGCAGGGGGCCGTAGCGGAAGCAGGGCAGCCCGAGCGCGGCGCCGGCCCAGCGGCAGAAGGCGTCGCGCGCCGCGACGGCCGCGTCCGGAGGGGTGGTGCCCAAGGGCACGAACGGGACCACGTCGAGCACGCCCAGGCGGGGGTGTGCCCCGGCGTGGCCTGTGAGGCGCAGTCGCCCGACGGCGGTGCGGGCGAGGGAGCGGGCGGCGGCCGCCACGGCATCGGGCGGCCCGGCGACGGTGAGGACCGACCGGTGGTGGTCCGGGTCGGCATGGACGTCGAGCAAGAGGTCCCCGCAGGAGCGGGCCAGCACGTCGATCAGGCCGGCGTCGCGACCCTCACTGACGTTGGCGACGCACTCCAGCAGGGGCGGGATCAGGACCCGCGCCGCAGCACGACGGGCTCCCGCCGGCGGCGAAGGATCCGGCGTCGTTCGCGTTCGGAGCGCCCGCCCCACACGCCGTGGTCGATCCGGTTCGCCAAGGCGTATTCGAGGCATGTGTCCGAGACCGGGCAGTCGGCGCAGATCCGCTGTGCGGCCTGGACCCCCAGTCCGTCACTGGGGAAGAAGACGGCGGGCGGGAGCTCTCGGCACTTGCCCTGGGCCATCCAGTCGGTGTTCATGGCTTCGTCCCGTTCAAGTACGGCCCCCCAAGATGACCCCTCCGAGTGTAGCCGTCGGCAACCCAACTGACACGTTCTTACCCACGGCGGAGGCCCGCACTCCCGTACCGGCTGGGCAGGGCACGGGTTACGCTGGCCGGATGGACGATTCGAGCACCCAGCAGCCGCCCGCACCCGTCGGCCATGCACGAGTCGTCTACCTGGGGCCCGTCGCCCCGCACTGGGAGGTGCAGTCGGACTACGGGGACCCCGAGATGATCGAGGCGTTCCGGGAGCGGGTGCTGGCCCGCCTGGTCCTGCTGCCGCCCCACGACCCCCAGTTCCGCCGCAACCGGGAACGGGTGGTCCGGGACGCTGAGCGGGAGAACCTCGAGCTCGAATGGGACCTCGGGTTCCCCGAGGAGACCGAAGCGACCGAGCCGGCGGCGGCCGAGTAGCCGGCTGCCAGGTGGTCGCCCGCCGAGTGGCCGGCTGCCAGGTGGGTCAGCCGCCGCCGAGTGGCCGGTTGCCAGGTGGGTCAGCCGCCGCCGGAGCCGCCAGCCTCGGGGTCGTCGGGGTCGGCCCGATCCTCCGGCTCCCCCGGCTCGCCGTCCGGACCCGCCTGACCAGGCAGCTCCGGCAGGGCGATCCTCTCCAGCCACAACCCGGGGGCGTCCACCTCGGCCGGGGTCGGGAGGTGGCGGGGCTCGGTCCACAGCCGGCCCAGCCCGTCCTCGCCCGCCCGCTCCAGCACGCCGCGGACGAAGGCCGCCCCGCGGTCGACCTGGGCCCGGCTGAGGTCGAGCCCGAAGAGGGTGCCGGCCGCCTGCTCGGAGGTCGTCTCCTCGATGCGGTAGCGGTACCAGGCCTCGCCCAGCGGCCCGGCCGCGCCGGTGAGGGTGGCGGCGAGCCGGCCGGTCACGTGGTCGACGTAGCCCCCCACCACGGTCGTGAGGGCGACGAGGTCGTCGGAGGTGCGGCGCTGGCCCGGGGTGAGGAGGTCGGCCAGCAGGGCCTCGGGATCAGCCAGCAGCCGCTGGAGCGCCTCGGGGTCCCCGGCGTCGCCGCCGAGCCGCTCCGCCAGCCCCTGCTGGGTGGCGAGCGTGTCCATGGCATGGGCCCCGACCAGGGCCCGGATGCGGTCGGCCACGTGCGGACGGCTGAGCACCGCATGTGCCGTCAGCTCCCGCAGGCAGACCCAGAGCCGGGTCTCGTCGTCCGGCAGGCTCCAGTCGTTGGCAAACCGGGTCACGTTCTCGGGGACCACGAGCACCTCGGCCGACGGCGGCCAGGGCAGGGGGAGGGCGTACTGGCCGAGGGCCCGCTGCGCCAGGTGGCCGGCGGCCGACCCGAACTGCATGCCCACCAGCACCGGACCGAGGGTGGTGGCGAAGCGGGCCAGCAGCTCCTCGACCCCGCCTTCACCCTCGAAGGGCACCGGCGGGGGCGCCGGCGCGTCGCGCTGCGCCTGGACCATCTTCCCGAGGATCGGTTCCCAGGCGTCCAGCGCCTTCTGGGCCCATGCGCCGCGTCCCACCGGCACGAGCACGGGCGACCGCTCGAATGGGAGCCCGGTCGCCTGGCCCACGTGCAGCTCGGCCACGCGGGTCAGCTCCTCGAGGCGGATGCGGTCGAGCGGGTTGGCGTTGGGCTCGGAGCCCCCGTCGGTCGCCACCCCCTGGGCGAGCGAGCGGGCGGCGTCGAGCCAGGCGTTCCCTCCGCCGGCGGACCCGCCGATGACCTTGAGCAGATCCTGGAGCAGCCCCTGGAACGGGTCGTTCATTGCCACACCTGGATGCTACGGCGACGCGGCCAGCTCCACGACCCCGACCACCGGCTGGCTGCCGCGCACGGCCTGCACCGTCACCTTCGCCCCGGGCGGAAGCACGTAGATCAGCGATCGCAGCTCGACGCTGGAGGTCACCGGGACCCCGTCCACCCGCACGATCACGTCGCCGGGATGGAGGACGTTGGCCGCCGGGCTCCCCGAGACGACGGACACCACGAGGGCGCCCGACGTGCCGTGCGCTGTGGCGTCCGTCACTCCCAGCCACCCGTGGCGAACGTGGCCGATGGTGTCGAGCTCGCTGCTCACCGTCTCGACGAGCCCCATGGGGAGGAAGACCCGGTCCGCGCCGTGCGCGGCGACCATGAGCCCGATCACGCGGCCCTGCTGGCTCACGAGGGGCGCCCCGGGCAGGTCCGGGACCGCCGGACCGTGCAGCGTCATGTCGGCCATGCTGGCCACACCGGCACCCGGCGCCGGGCTGCCTACCGAGACGATCGTGCCCGAGGCCCAGGTGGCGAGCGGCCGGGACTGGCGGGAGGGGGCGGTGAGCGCCACCACCATCGCCGGCGTGCCGCTGCCGACCGCCGGGAGGTTGGCCGGTGTGGCCGGAGCCTCCGGCAACGCGGCCCCGAGGCGCAGCAGCGCCACGCCGGACTCGGGGTCGGTGGCCATGACCGAGGCGGCGAGCCACCGGCCTGTGGCGGCCACGGCGCGGACGCGGCGGGCGCCGCGCAGCGCGCCCGTGGTGGTGGCAACCAGCCCGTCGCCCACGACGACGCCGCACCCGGACACCTTCCCGCCCCCGTCGGCCTCGATGGCGACGAGCGACTCCTCCGCCCCGCGGGCCAGTGACGGGGGCAGCTGGCAGCAACGGGTGAGCGCGGTCGTGACCGGCGGGACGGGGTCGGAGGTGACGAACGCGTGCGTCCGGCCGGTGTTCATGAGGAGCAGGGCGCCAACGAGGATCGCCATCATCGCCGTGGTGCCCACGCCGAGCAGCGCCGCCCGGTGCAGCCGGCGGGCAGGGAGCCCGGTGGCGGGTGCGTACGACGTGAAGAGCTCGGAGGGGTGGCGCCAACTGCGCGCCTCCGGCGGGATCCAGCCGCCCTCGCCGTCGCAACCGTCCGGATCCCCTGCTGTGGGCCCCGAATGCACGCAGCGAGGTTACCCACGACCCGGCGGGCGGTGGCATCGCCCCTACCTGCGTACCATGGCGCAGATGTCCCGGGACCTGGCGATCGACCTCGGCACCGCCAACACCCTCGTGTACGCGAAAGGTCGGGGCATCGTCCTCAACGAGCCGACCGTCATCGCCGTGGACAGCCGGACCAAGGGCGTGCTGTCGATCGGGGAGGAGGCGTGGCAGATGATCGGGCGTACGCCCGGGTCCATCGTCGCCGTCCGCCCCATGCGCCAGGGCGCCATCACCGACTTCGAGATCACCGAGCAGATGATCCACGTGCTCCTGCGGCGGGTGGGCGTGGGCCGGCTCAACCGACCCAAGGTGCTCATCTGCGTGCCGTCGGCCATCACGGCGGTGGAGCGCCGGGCGGTGAAGGAGGCCACGCGGCGGGCCGGGGCGTCGGCCTGCTACCTCATCGAGCAGCCGATGGCGGCGGCCATCGGCGCCGGGCTCGCCATCCACGAGCCGGTCGGCTCGATGGTGGTGGACGTGGGCGGGGGGACGTCGGAGATGGCAGTCATCTCGCTCGGCGGCGTGGTGGCCATGCGGGCCATCCGCTGCGGCGGCTTCGACCTCGACGCCGCCATCCAGGGGTACGTGCGGTCCACGTTCGGCGTCGCCATCGGGGAGCGGACCGCCGAGGCGGTCAAGATGGCCATCGGCTCCGCCGCACCCTTCGAGGACGAGCCCGACGCCGAGGTGCGGGGCCGGGAGGTCTCCACCGGGATGCCGCGGACGGTGGTGCTCACGGCGGCCGAGGTGCGGGCGGCGATCGAGGAGCACATCAGCCAGATCGTGGTGGCGACGACGACGTGCCTCGGCGACGCCCCGCCCGAGCTGGCGCAGGACATCATGTACGAGGGGATCCACCTGACCGGCGGCGGTGCGCTCCTCACGGGGCTCTCCCAGCGGCTGGCCGACGCCACCGACGTGCCGGTCCACATGGTCGACATGCCGCTCGAGTGCGTGGTGCTCGGGGCCGGGCGCTGCATCGAGTCCTTCTCCAAGCTGGGCGCCCTGTTCGCCAGCGCCGAACGCTAGGGGCGCCCGGAGGCAGGGCCGGGACCGTCGGCCGACGTCAAGGGTCGGCGGCGGGGTCGGGGTCGGCGTCGGCGTCGGCGTCGGCGTCGGCGTCCTCCAGGAGGATCTCGGCCACCTCGCGGACCTGCCAGTCCCGGTCGGCTGCGGCGGCGCGGAGTGCCTCGTCCACCTCGGGACCGTCGAAGGCGGCCAGGGCCACCACCGCCCGTCGCCGGACCGTCGGCCGGTCGCCCAGCGCGTCCAGGACGGCCTCGAGCCCGGCCGGGTCCCCGATGGCGGCCAGCGCAGCCAGCGCCGCCTCCCGGGCGCGGGCATCGACGTGGAGCCGGGCGATCCCCGACAGTGTCGCCACCGCGCCCGCCTCTCCCTGCTCCCCGAGGGACCAGCAGGCCGCCTCCACCACCAGCGGGTCGGCGTCTGCCATCGCCTGGCGGAGGGCGGCCACGAGGGGTTCCGACGCGGGGAGCCCGGCGGCGAGGTCGGCCCCCCGGCGGCGCACCGCGGGAACCGGGTCGGCCAGGGCGGCAAGCACCGCGGCCTCGTCCAGCGCACCCGCTCGCGCCAGCGCCCCGAGGGCGAGCTCCCGCACGCGGGCGTCCGCCGAAGTGAGCCCCCGGCGGGCGGCGGCGGCGTCCTTGCGGTGCCCCGCCACGGCCATGGCCCGGCGCCCGGCGCCAGCCGGGGACTCCTCCGTGACAGGATCCTCCGTCACCGACCGAGTATGTCCGACCCCGAACCCCCCCGCACGATCCCGGACGGCCCTTCCTGGTCGTCCGGTCCCGCTCCTGCCCGCCCGAGCTGGCGACGCGTCCCGCGATGGCTGCGCGCCCTCCTCGTTGTGGTGGCCGTGCTGGTGGTGGCCGGGTTCGTGGCCGACCGGATCAGTCTCAACCAGTACGCCATCACGCCGGGAGTGGCCCAGCCCGTGGGCCCGCTCATCCGCGTGCCCTCCGCCCGGGCCCACCCGGTCCACGGCAAGGTGCTGCTCACCGACGTCTACCTGGCGCAGGTCAGTGCGCTCGGGTACCTCCTCGACAAGATCCAGGGGGCGCAGCTGCTGCCAGCGGCCACAGTCCTCGGGCCGGCGACCCCTCCGGCTGAGCTGACGGCGCAGGGCTACCTCGAGATGGCCCAGTCGCAGGCGGCGGCCAAGGCGGCGGCCCTCACCCGGCTGGGCGAGAAGGTCGGGGCCCGGAACGCCGGCGTCGCGGTGTTCGCCGCCGTCCCCGGCTCCCCGGCGTTCGGCCGGCTCGACGTGGGCCAGCTGGTGACGGCGGTGGACGGCCGCCCGACGCCGGACGCGTGCGCCTTCTCCCAGGCGCTCGATCGGCACCGGGCCGGCTCCACGGTGCGCCTCAGCGTGGAGCGCACGCACCTCTCGACCAGCGCCGTCCTCGTCCCCGGGCCGACGGCAGTGGAGCAGCTCCGACTGGCGCGCTGGCCCCGGTCGGTGCCCAAGCCTCCGGCCACACCTGCGTGCCCGGGGACGGCGAGCCCCGACCGCGGCTTCCTCGGGATCGAGGCGGTGACCTGGGTCGACTACACGTACCCGGTCCGGATCTCGATCCGCACGAACTCCATCGGGGGTCCGTCCGCGGGGCTGGCGATGACCCTCGGCATCATCGACACGCTCTCGACCGGGCACCTGACGGGCGGACGGACCATCGCCGCCACCGGCACCATCGCCCCCGACGGGGCGGTCGGGGAGGTGGGCGGCGTGCCCCAGAAGACGGTCGCCGTGGAGCGGGCCGGGGCGTCGGTGTTCTTCGTGCCGGCGGCCCAACGGTCGACAGCAGAGCGCGCCGCCACCCCGGGCCTGCGGGTCTTCGGCGTCCGCTCGCTCACACAGGCGCTCGCCGATCTGCGCCGTCTCGACGGGTCAGTGCCCAACGCCGGCTCCCCAGGGTCGTAGGCTTTGCCTGGTGGATGACGATCGACCGACCTTCTCGTCCTCACGCCTGGCGGCGTCGGAGATCGCCCAGCGCGCCTTCGGGGTGGTGCGCCGCGGCTTCGACCCCGAGGAGGTCCGGGCCTTCCTCGAGGTGGTGGCACGAGAGCTGCAGGCGTCGGAGCGGCGCGAACAGGAGCTCCTCCACGAGCTGACGGCGGCCGAGGAGCGCGCCCGCCACCCCGTGATCGACGAGGGGGTGCTCACGAGCTCCCTGGGTCAGCGCAGCGCGGCGGTCCTCCGCAACGCCCACGAGGAGGCGGCGCGCATCACCCTGGCGTCGGAGGAGGCGGCAGCGGGCGTCGTGCGGGAGGCCCAGCAGCACGCGACCGAGATCCAGGTCCGCGCCGAGTCGCAGGCGGCCGAGCGCATCGCCGAGGCGGAGCTGGAGGCCAACGCGCTGCGCCAGCAGGCACGCGACGAGTCGGCGGCCATGCTGGACGCGGCCCGGGCCGAGGGCGAGTCCCTGGTCGAGCGGGCACGCGAGCACGGGCGGGCGATGCTCGAGCAGGCGCAGGACGCCCGCCGCCGGGTGCTGGCCGACATGGCCCACCGTCGCCGGCTCATGACCGAGCAGATCGAGCAGTTCCGGGCGGCGCGTGACGAGGTCGCGTCGTCGATCGTGGGGGTGCGCCACGCCGTCGACCGGGTCGTGGACGACCTGGCCCGGGCGGACGACGCAGCGCGGGCGGCGGCGGCAGAGGCCGTGCGACACGTCACCGCCGACGCGCCGGAGGCGGTCCTCGTGGCCGAGGGCGAGCGCGCCGCGGCCGAGCTGGGCGCCGACTCGGGCGCCACCCTGGCGGCGGCCGACGACG
This sequence comes from Actinomycetes bacterium, assembly GCA_021791845.1. Lineage (GTDB taxonomy): Bacteria > Actinomycetota > Acidimicrobiia > Acidimicrobiales > RAAP-2 > JAJYVT01. The sequence continues at coordinate 29,745 of JAJYVT010000027.1, forward strand.
TGCTCTCGCGCCCGAGCCCCCCGCATTCGCAGGTGTCGCTCCGCTTCGACGACATCGCCACGGTCGTCGAGCGCCCGTCCGGGCACGCGGGTGGAGCCGGTGCCGAGCACGACCGGCTGGGCGGGGCCCACGGGGTCGCGGACCAGGGGTCGCGCCCGACGCCCCGCTCCCTCGAGGTCCCGATCCTCGATCCCGGGGCCGGCGACCCCGGGACCGGTCACCCCGGGACCGGTCACGCCACCGCTTCCCACGACCCCGGCGGCTCGACCGCCGACGTGGACGGCCTCTTCGCCAGGCTCCGTGCCCGGCAAGGCGACGATGTCGTGGCCGGCACGGAGCACGGCCCGCCGAACGGGACCGCGGCCGACGAGGCCGGGACCGGCGAAGCGGGTGGCGACCCGTCCCAGACCGACACCGCCGGGGCGGACACCGCCGGGGCGGACACCGCCGGGGCGGACACCGCCGGGGCGGACACCGCCGGGGCGGACGTGCCCTCGCAGCTCGGGGCTGCGGCAGGGGAGACGGGTGCGGAGACGGGTGCGGCCCCGGGTGCGGCGACCGGGGAAGCAGTCGCAGCACCGGCGGCAGCCGAGCAAGCGGCAGCCGAGCAAGCGGCAGCCGAGCAAGCCGAGGAGCCGACCCCCGAGGGCGCCGCGCTGGAGCGCCGGGCGGCCCTCCTGGACCCGATCGTGACCACGATGGCGCGCCGCCTCAAGCGCGCGCTGCAGGACGACCAGAACAGCCTTCTCGACCGGCTCCGCCAGGGGCCGGGGACGTGGTCGGACGACCTGCTGCCGGACGAGCAAGCCCAGCGCGCCCTGTACGCCAAGGCGTCGGCCGCCGGCGTGCGCGACTCGATGGCGGCGGGCACGACCTTCGCCCGCTCGGTGCTCGGCGGCCGCCAAGGGCGCGCCCCAGCCCCGGACCAGCGCACCGTGGACGCGGTGACCGACGAGCTCACCGGCACGGTGGTCACGCTGCTGCGGCGGCGGCTGGAGGGCGGTGACATCCCCGACGCCGCCGAGCGGATCGGTGCCGCCTACCGCGAGTGGCGCGGCGAGCGTATCGAGCGATTGGCGGAGGACCGGGCCATCGAGGCCTTCGGCGCCGGCGTGCTGGCCGGCTCGGCCCGCAGCGGGGGTGTGCGCTGGGTGCGCAGCGACGCGGGCCCAGGTTGCGCCGACTGCGAGGACAACGCCCTTGCCGGCACCGTGGCCCCGGGTGAGGAGTTCCCGACGGGCCACCGGCACCCCCCGGCGCACGCCGGGTGCCGGTGCCTGGTGCTGCCGACGCCGCGGTGAGCGGGCTGTGGCGGGCGCGCAGGCTGGGGGTGCCGAAGTGAGCTCGTGGTGCCGGCGCCCCTGCCGACGCCACCGCGCGGTGCCGTCGTCTTAGGCTTCCGCCGGTGCGAACGCCCCAAGACGTCCCCTCGGGCGCCGTCAAGCCGCGCGCCGGGCGTGCCCGCTGGTGGATCATCGGCGCCGTCGTCCTGCTGATCGTGGTCCTGGCGTCCCTGCGCTCGCTCGCCATCCTCTACACCGACAGCCTGTGGTTCACCTCCGTGCACCTGCACTTCGTGTGGTCGACCCTCGTGGCGGTGAAGGTGGGGCTGTTCGCCAGTTTCGGCGCGGCGTTCTTCGTGCTGCTGTGGGTCAACCTCGTGCTGTGCGACCGCATCGGCGCCCACGACGCCCTCAGCCAACCCGAGGAGGACTTCCTCCGTCGCTACCAGCGGATGGTGCGCCCCCATGCCGGGCGTGTGTACGCCGCCATCGCCTTCCTGGCAGCCCTCGTTGCGGCGGCGACCAGCATCAGCCAGTGGAACAACTGGTTGCTCTTCACCCACGCCACCTCGTTCCCCCACAGCGATCCCCAGTTCCACGTGAACGACGGCTTCTTCGTTTTCCGCCTGCCGTTCCTGCAGTTCCTGGTGGACTGGACGCTCGCCGCGCTGTTCGTGGTGCTCCTCTTCACGGCCCTGTTCCACTACCTGAACGGGGGGATCCGCGTCCGTTCGACGCCGCACGTGCGCCCGGTCGTCAAGGTGCACCTGTCGGTGCTCCTCGCCCTCATCGCGCTGGCCAAGGCGGCGGGGTACTTCCTCCAGCGCTACTCGCTCGACATGTCGACCAGCGGTTACGTCGAAGGTGCCGGCTACACCGACGTCCACGCCCGCCTGCCGGCCTTGGCCGTCCTGTTCTTCGTGTCGCTCTTTGCGGCCGTGATCCTGCTCGTCAACATCCGGCGTCAGGGGTGGACCCTGCCGGTGCTCGCCATCGGTGTGTGGGCCTTCGTCGCCCTCGTGATCGGGGTCGTCTACCCGGCCGTGCTGCAGGTCCTCAAGGTCAACCCGGCGCAGAGCACGCTGGAGAAGCCCTACATCGCCCGCAACATCTCGGCCACCCGGTCGGCCTACGGGCTCTCGGACGTGGCCGTCTCGCACTTCGCCGACAAGACAACGGTGTCGCCCGCCACAGTGGCCGCCAGCCTGACAACGTTAGCCAACATCCGGTTGTGGGACCCCTCCACACAGATCTCGCTGGCCGATTTCCGGACCAAGCAGGACATCAGCCAGTACTACACCTTCCAGGGCGTCCAGGTTGACCGCTACTCGACACAAGGCACGCTGCACCCCGTCATCGTGGGCGTGCGTCAGATCAACTCGGCCGAGATCCCCTCGTCGAGCTGGGTGAACACCCACCTCCAGTACACCCACGGGGAAGGGTTCGTGCTGGCCGAGGCCAACCAGGCGACGGCCAACGGCAATCCGGTCTTCACCGTGAAGGACGTGCCGACCACCTCGGACAAGGGTGCGCCCACCGTGCACCAGCCCGCCGTCTACTTCGGGCTGCAAGACCCGGGCTATGTGATCGCCGACACCCACCAATCCGAGCTCGACGGACTTCGGGCCACAGGCGGCACCATCGAGGGCCACTATCAGGGAAGCGGCGGGGTGCCCCTCAACTCCTTCCTCACCCGGGCGGCGTTCGCCCTGCGCCTGGGCGACCTCAACGTGCTGGTCTCCAACCTCGTCACGCCGCACTCCAAGATGCTGTTCGTGCGCGACGTGCGCACAATGGCGGAGAAGGCGGCTCCGTTCCTCAGTTTCGACTCCCAGGCCTACCCGGCGGTGGTGAACGGCCAGATCGACTGGATCCTCAACGCCTACACCACCACGGCGAACTACCCCTACTCCCAGAACGCGGCGACGCTGAACGCAGCGTTGCCGACAACAGCGACCGCCGCCCTGCCGCCCAGCTTCAACTACATCCGCAACTCGGTCGTGGTCGTGGTCAACGCCTACTCGGGGAAGATGACCTACTACGCCATGGACCAGAGCGACCCGATCCTGCGGGCCTACGAATCGGCGTTCCCCGGCATGTTCACCCCCGCGTCGCACATGACACCGGCACTTCGCGCCCACCTGCGCTACGGCGCCGACATCTTCTCGGTGCAGGCAGCCATGTACGGGCGGTACCACATCACGTCGCGAGCCCAGTTCTACACGGCGGGTGACGCCTGGGTCGTCTCGCCCACGACCGGGGTTCGCTCGGGCAAGCTGCAGGTGCAGTACAAGATCAACCAGCAGGGCCAGGTGGTCGCAGGGACATACACCCCGATGACACCCGTGTACCAGGTGATGGCCCTCCCGGGGCAGACGACACAGTCCTTCACCCTGAGCGACGCTTTCGTCCCGGCGGGGAGCGGCGGCACCGACACCCAGCCACTGCGCGCGCTCCTGGTGGCCAACTCCGACCCCACCCGGTTCGGCCAGCTGCACGTGTACGAGACGCCCCCGGGGGCGAGCAAGGTTGGCCCGATCCAGGCGGACACCGAGATCCTGCAGACACCCACAGTGTCCCGTGAGATCACCCTCCTCAACCAGCAGGGCTCCCGGGTCCTGCTGGGCAACATCCTGCCCGTGCCGATCGGCCAGTCGGTGATCTACGTCCGGCCCTTGTACGCCGAGTCGAAGACGGTGCCTCAGCCCCAGCTGAAGTACGTCATCACCGTCCTCGGCCAGCACGTGCGCATGCGCCAGACATTGGGGGCGTCGCTCAACGCCCTGCTCGGCACCACGCTCAAGAGCACAGGCGGCATCCTCACCACAACACCGACAGGGACAACGCCGGGGTCGTCGACATCCTCGACTTCCTCCGGAGCGGTGGCGCAGGCCGAGAAGCTGCTCGCCGAGGCGGCGAACGACTACGCCAGGGCGCAGGCCGACCTGAAGGCCGGCAAGCTCGGCAGCTACCAGAGCGAGGTGGCCGCGGCCCAGACAGCGACGTCCCGGGCCGACCAGCTCCTCAAGCAGGTGACCACGGGCTCGACAGCGGCGGGGGCGTCCTCGTCCTCGACGCCGGGCGCGCCGGCGAGCTCGGGCACGGCGGCCACCGCCCAGGCGCCGGCGACCACCACCGGACCGGGGACCGGCAGCGGCGGGAGCGCGGGCACAGCCGCCTCGAGCTCCGGGACGACCCCGGCCCCGCCCTCAGGGAGCGCCACCACGACGGGCACCTCGACCAGGACGACAACGGGGACGACGAACGGAGGGGGCGCGGGGGCGACGACCAACGGCACCAGCCGGCACGGCGGCTCCGGCACCACACCCGCGGAGACGTAGCCCCGGGCGGGGCGCTGGTCAGAGCCGGCCGGCGTCGATGATGCGCTGGAGGAACCGCCGGGTCGCCGGCTCAGTGGGGTCCCCGAAGATGCGCTCCGGCGGTCCTGACTCCACGATCCTGCCCCCCTCGAGGAAGCACACGGTGTCGGCCACCTCACGGGCGAACCCCATCTCGTGCGTGGCGATGAGCATGGTCATCCCCTGGTGGGCCAGCTCACCCACCAGGTCCAGCACCTCGGCCACCAGCTCGGGGTCGAGGGCGGAGGTCACCTCGTCCAGCAGCAGCAGGCGGGGCTCCATCGCCAGCGACCGCACGATCGCCACCCGCTGCTGCTGCCCCCCCGACAGGCGGTCCGGGTACTCGTGGGCCTTGTCGGCCAGCCCGATTCGCTCCAGCAGCTCCTTGGCCCGTGCCTCCGCGGCGCCGCGATCGACGCCGAGGACCCGGCGCGGCGCAAGGGTGACGTTGTCGAGCACTCGCAGGTGGGGGAAGAGGTTGAAGGACTGGAAGACCATGCCGGTGTGCCGGCGGACCAGGTCCTCGTTGACGCGCTCGTCGGCGAGGTCGTGGCCGAAGAGCTCGATGGTGCCTGCGTCGATCCGCTCCAGGAGGTTGCAGCACCGCAAGAGGGTGGACTTGCCCGAGCCGGAGGACCCGATGAGGCAGACCACGTCGTGGGTGGCCATTGTCAGCTCGACGCCCTTCAGCACTTCGAGCGGCCCGAACGACTTGTGGACGCCGGTGGCGCGCAGCACCGGCAGGCGGTCGAGGTCGTCCTTGGCCCTGCGGTTGCTCCTTTCGGACGTGGCCGGGGCACGGCCGGGCGAGGCGGGGCCGGAGCCGGGCGAGGCGGGGTCGGGCGCAGGGGTCGCGTTCGAGACCCGGCCCGGCCGCTCGTCCACGGTCATGCCGTCGTCCCCGCCAGACGACGGTTGCGGTCCTTGTTCATGATGCGGTCGGTGTAGCGGGTGAGGGGGATGGTGATGAGGAGGAAGAGGATCGACGCGACCGTGAAGCCCGAGTAGTTGAACTCGACCCCGCCTGCGATCTGGGCGGAGTGCACGGCCTCGGCCACCCCCAGGGTGGAGACGATGGCGGTGTCCTTCTGCAGCGAGGTGAAGTCGTTCAAGAGCGCGGGGAGGACGTTGCGCACGGCCTGGGGCAGGACCACCCGGTACAGCGTGGTCCTGGAGCTCAGGCCAAGGCTGCGGGCCGCCTGGATCTGGGCCCGGGGGACCGAGAGGAGCCCCGCCCGGTACACCTCGGCCACGTAGGCGCTGTACGAGAAGACCAGGACGAAGCCGGCGTAGACCACCGGTGACTGGGTGGAGATCTCCTTGATGCCGAGCGACGGCGCGCCGAAGCCCACCCACAGCATCACCAGGATGACCGGCACCCCGCGGGCGAAGTCGGTGTAGGCGATCGCCAGGGCGCGGAAGGGGAGGAGCACGGGTCCCCGGGTCAGGCGGAGGCTGGCCACGCCGAGGGCGAGCACCAGCACGATGACCTCGCACAGCAGCGAGAGCCAGATGTTGAGGACGAAGCCCTTCCCGACCGAGAGGATGCCCCGCGACGGGTCCCCGGCGAGGGCGATCCACATCTGGTGGATGTTGAGGAAGCCGTTCCGGAACGACCCGGCGGCAGGGGAGGCGATGAGGGCGACCAGCCCGCCGATCACCACCAGGGTCGAGACGGTGCTCGCCGCCGTGCCCGCCCGGCCCCGGAAGCGGGGTCGGTGGCTGGAGTAGAGCGAGATGGGCAGGTCCTCGTCGGAGGGTGGCCCGGGGTCGATCCCACCGACGGTGACCGTGCCGACCGGGGCGGCGGCCTGCGGAGCCCGACGGGAGGGCCAGGTCACCCTACGGCTTGAGCTTGGGGACGTCGTTGTACTCGGCGAGGTACCGCTTCTTCAGCTTTGCCAGCGTCCCGTTCTTGGTCATGGTCGTGAGCGCCGAGTTCACGCAGGACACGAGCGGGTTCCCCTTCTTGAAGAGCAGCCCGTACGCTGTCCCTGTGGGTGCCGGCGGGAACTGGCCCACCTGCACGCCGTGCTTCACCTCTGTGGCCGCCATGTACTGGCCGTCGGGCGTGTCGACCACGATGGCGTCCACCTGCTTGGTCTGGAGGGCGGCGACCGCCTCGTCCAGGGTGTTGAACACCCGCGGCGAGCGGGTGGGGTGGATGTCGCTGTTGATGTAGGCGAGCCCGGTGGTGCCGATCTGGTCGCCGTAGAGGTAGGTCTTGAGGGCGGCCTTTGTGTGGTGCTTCACGATCGGGTTCGACTTCAGGGCGACGATCGACTGGGTCGTCTTGTAGTAGGGGATCGAGAAGGTCACCGCCTTGGCCCGTGCCGGGGTGATCGAGATCTCGTTGATGTCGAAGTCGAACGCCTTGGGGCCGGGGGCGTAGCTGTTGTCGAATGTCTCGGTGACCCACTTGACTTGCTTCTTCGTGAATCCGAGCAGGTGCGCCACGCCGTAGGCCACGGCGGACTCGAAGCCCTTGCCGTTCGACGGGTGGTTGTGCTCGAACCACGGGCTGTACGCCGGGTTGTCGGTGGCCACGGTGAGCTGGCCGCTCTTGTACGTCTCGTGCTTCACGGTCGTGCGGCATGACGCCAGCGAGGGGTACTTCGAGCGGGATGCGTGATGGGCAGCCTCGGCCTGCGTCCGGTGGGCGGGCCCGCGAGGGTTCGCCCCGGCGGTGGCGGCGAGCCCAATGGCGACGACCGACGAAAGGACGGCCGCGACAAGAACTCTCGTACGACGCATGCTCCTACTCCAGGCTCGAACCCGTCGACGCTTCGACGACCCCCTTGGGTCGACCGGGCAGGGAAGCGTACCACGGGCCTTTTTGTCGGCTTCTGTCGGGGGCCGGCGTCGTCGGCCGGCCCCGAGGCGGGCTGCCGGGCCACGTTGCCGACCGGATGCGTGGGAGCCACCGACCACCTCGTCGGCGGGCAGCGGGACGGCCGTATGCTCGGCCCATGGCGGAATCCGACCCGGTGCGGCATGTGACTCCGGAGCAGCGGGTCGAGGCGGACCCCACGCCGGGGATGGTGCGCGAGCAGGCCATCGCCGTGGAGGGCTTGTGGTCCGGCCTGGTCCGGACGGCGCCTGGCGCGGTGTCGGGGTGGCACCACCACGGCGAGTACGAGACTTCGATCTACGTCGCGGAGGGGACGCTCCGGATGGAGTCCGGCGAGGGCGGGGGAACGATGGTCGAGGCGGTGGCCGGGGACTTCCTCCACGTGCCGCCCGGCGCGGTCCATCGGGAGTCGAACCCCGGCACCGCCGAGAGCCGGTTGATTGTCGTCCGGGCCGGCCACGGCGTTCCGACCGTCAACGTCGAGGGACCGGCGTAGAGCCGGCGCGCCTGTCGTCGCCGTGGCTTCGGCCGCCAAGGGGCGGGGAGCCAGGGGTACGGGTGTCGGACGGGGGGCTCCGGGAAGACGGGGGAGCCGGAGCCGCGGGGGCGCACCTCACTGAGTGGACGCGCCGCACTGGCAGACGCGGGCCGGCGGCTGGTAACCTAGATGAACCGCCGCGGGGTGGAGCAGTCTGGTAGCTCGTCGGGCTCATAACCCGAAGGTCGTGGGTTCAAATCCCACCCCCGCCACTTTTCAACCGATTTACTCGGTGCAGGAGCCCAGCGTGAGCTGGGCTTTTGCAATTCCGCCGGCCTGAGGAACCGCCCCGGGACGGGGTTTGTCGGCATTTTCTGCGGGCCCTTGCCT
>JAJYVT010000124.1 GCA_021791845.1 Actinomycetes bacterium
CGGAGCTCCCCGCACGCTCCGTCCTCGCAGGTGACGGCGGTCCCGAACATGAACGGCGCTGCTTCGCCCACCGTGCTCCCTCCGTTGCCTGCCGGTCTTGGCCGGGACGACCCACACCGTACTCGCAGCCCCGGCCGCGCACCCCTGCGTGCGGCCCGATCCGGGTGGCCCGATCCGGGTGGCCCGGGCGGGACGGCCCGCGGTTCGGTGTGGTGGACTGTGCGCCATGGCCGACAGGTTGAGCGCCACCTTCGACGGGCACAACCGCAACGGCGAGCACGAGTGGACCACGCAGGGGAAGGTCGTCGAGGCAACGCCTGGTCGCGCCTTCACCTTCGAGTGCTCGATGTACGACGTCCACTACGCCACCTGGGGCTACCGGATCGAGCCGCTCGAGGGCGGCGGCCGGGTCACGGAGTGGAGCGACGACCTCAGAACCGACACAGCCCTGGAGCTCAGCAAGCGGGTGTCGGGCGTCGACGACCGGGCCGCCCGGAACCGCCGCACCATGAGCCTCACGCTCGAGCGGCTCGCTACCGCCCTCGAAGCTTGACCTGCCTCGAGCCGCCGGGTTGACGAGCGCCCGTGGCACAATGCGCCCGTGACAGCCCCGGTGCGCGTCTCGTGGGACGACGTCGCCCGCCGCCTGGCCCCGGCGCGCAGCTACTGGCTCGTGACGATCGACCCTGCCGGGGCGCCGCACGCCGTCCCGGTCTGGGGGGCGGTCGCCGACGGCGCCCTGCACTGCTACACGTCCCGGAGCACCGCCAAGGCCAAGCACCTCGTCCGGGACCCGAGGGTGGTGGTCCACCTCGAGTCGGCCGAGCACGTGGTGGTGGTCGACGGGACCCTGGAGGACCTGGGCCGGCCGTCGGGACACCCCGGCGTGCTGCAGGCGCTGGACGAGAAGTACCCGGACCCCGAGGACGCCGTGTACCTGCCGTCGCACGATCCGTCCTTCGACGTGCTCTACCGCCTGCACCCGGTCCACGTCCGGATGTGGGAGCTGGAGGACTTTGACGCCTCCCAGCAGCGCTGGCACGCCTGAGCCTCGGCCACGCGACCCCGGGCCGATGGGTTCCGTCCCCGGCGCCCGTCAAAGCCGACGGAGCAGCTCGTGCCGCAGTGCTTCGGGCAGCACGGCGCGAGCCACACGACGTCGGACGGGGAGGGCCAGATGACCGGCAAGGAGAACGGCGGCGCAGCGGGACCGGACGGCGGCGCAGCGGGACCGGACGGCGGCGCAGCGGGACCGGACGGCGGCGCAGCGGGCGCGGCGCGCATCGTCGGCAGCCTGCGAACGGAGGGCCGCACCGGGGTGGTGCGCGTCCGGGGCGCCCTCGCCGCCGGTGTCGAGACCGTGTGGGCCGCCATCACGGACCCCGCCCACCTGGCGCGCTGGCACGGGAAGGTCGACGGAGACCTTCGTCCGGGAGGGTCGTTCCACGTCTACCTCGAGTCCGACGACTGGGAGGGCACGGGGCACGTGGACGCGTGCGACCCGCCCCGGCACCTCGCGGTGACGACCAGAGAGTCGGAGGAGTCCTGGCGCAAGGGCCGAGGCGCCCCGCCGTTCGACGCGGTCCTCGAGGCCACGCTGGCCGCCGCCGCTGCCGCTGCCGACGACGACGACGATGACGACGGGTCCGTCCTCGTGGTCGAGGTCCGCGGCCTGCCCGTGGACCTCCTCGACGCCTACGGGGCCGGGTGGCAGATCCACGTCGAGAACCTCGCCGCCTACGTCGAGGGCGGCGCCGCGGGCGACGTCGAGGTGCGCTGGGCCGAGCTGCTCCCGGCCTACCGGGCGCTGGCCGGCGAGGCCGCCGAGCTCGCCGAGGCCAGCGAGTAGCGGTCTACGCCTCCCGGAAGGGCGCGGCCACCTCGCCCAGGAACCGGTCCATCACGTCGCGCCGGGCCGACCCGGTGCCGAGGTTCCAGTCGGGAAGGACGAACTCGCCGACGCCGGCGGCGACGTACCCGCCCATGAGCTCTTGCAGGCGGGCGACCGACCCCGACACGGTGGGCATCGGCCGGCCGATCGGCGCGCCCAGCCCCTCCAGGTCGACGAGCACCTGCGCCGACCTCGTGACCTCCTTTGGGTCGCGCCCCACGGCCTCGCAGTGCCGGTCGAGCACCCGGCCCTTGGCCGCCAGGTGCTCCGGTGTGCCCCAGGTGTTCCACTCGTCGGCCCACCGGGCCACGATCCGGAGCGTCACCTTCTCGCCGCCGCCCCCCACCAGCAGGGGGAGCCGGGCCTGGACGGGCTTGGGCTCGAGCGGGGCGTCGCGCAGCGCGTAGTACCGGCCGTCGACGGTGGTCCGGTCCTCGTCGAGGAGGCCCCGCACCACGGCGCAGGCCTCCTCCAGCCGGGCCAGCCGCCCCTTCACGTCGGAGAACTCGATGCCGTAGGCGCGGTGCTCGTTCTCCTGCCACCCGGCACCCAGCCCGAGCACCGCCCGGCCACCGCTCAGGACGTCGAGGGTCGAGACCATCTTGGCCAGCACGGCCGGGTGCCGGTAGGTGTTGCCGGCCACGAGCGAACCCAGCCGGACCCGCGGGACCGTGGTCGCCAGCCCGGCGAGCACGGTGAAGCACTCGAGCATCGGGCCCTCGGCCGGCGACGTGTTGGGCATGAAGTGGTCGGCCGCCCACACCCCGTCCCAGCCGGTCGCGGCGGCGTACGCCGCAGCCTCGTGGAAGTCCTCCCAGCGCTGGGCGGTCGTCGGCCAGAGGCTGAAGCGCATGTGCCCGACCGTACCCTGCGGGCCGTCGCACCACCCGCCCACCGGGCCGAGGCCGCAGTGACCTTCGGCACTGTGGCATCCCGCCCGGTCGAGCCACCCTCGTACCCGTGGCCTCCCTGGGCTCCGACGCCTGCGCCCGGTCCCGGGTGCCGTGAAGCAGAGCCTCCGCCTGGGCAGCGTCCGGGGGATCGCCCTCGGCGTCCATTGGAGCGTGGGGGTCATCCTCGTGCTCTTCGCCTGGGAGCTGGCCGAGTACCAGCTGCCGGCCGATCCGGGCCATGCCGGCGTCGGCGACTGGGTTGCGGGCGTGGTGGGGGCGGTGGCGCTCCTGGCGTCGTTGCTCGCCCATGAGCTCTCGCACGCGCTGGTGGCGCGACGCAGCGGCGTGCGGGTCCGGTCCATCACCCTGTTCGTGTTCGGCGGCCTCACCCAGCTCGAGGGGGAGGCGCACACGCCCGGCGCCGACTTCCGGATCGCCGCGGTGGGACCGGCCACGAGCCTCGTCCTGGCGGGTGTGCTCGGCGGCGCCGACGCGCTGGCGAGGGTGGGGTCCGTGCACGGCCTGCCCACCGCCACGCTGTCGTGGTTGTGGGAGGTCAACCTGCTCCTGGCCGGGTTCAACCTGGTGCCGGCGGCGCCCCTGGACGGCGGGCGGATCCTGCGGGCGGCGCTGTGGCGGCACTGGGGAAACCGAACGCGTGCGGCGCTGGCGTCCACCCGGGTCGGACGCTGGTTCGGGGTCCTGCTCGTCTTCCTCGGCGTGCTGGGCGTCCTCGCCGTCGGCATCACCGGCCTGTGGGCGGCGCTGATCGGCGTCTTCCTCTACGCCTCCGCCGTCTCCGAGGAGCAGTACGAGCTGGTGGAGGACGCCCTGTCGGGGCTGACCGTGGGCGAGGTCATGTTCCCCGACCCGCCGACGGTGCTCCCGTCCACGAGCGGCGCCGACCTGCTGGCGCTCTTCCAGTGGCGCTACCGCGGCGACGCGGTGGTCGTCACGGACCCGATCGGCGCGGCGCCGGCCGGTGTCGTCACCACACGGGTCATGCGCCGGATCGAGCCCGAGCAGCAGCGGACGGCCGACGCCGGCCACCTCGCCGTCCCTCTCGCCGAGCTGGTGCGTTGCCGGCCCGAGGAGCCCGCAGGGCCGCTGCTGCCCCGGATCGCGGCGCACGGCGGCCACCCGGCGGTGGTGTTCGACAGCACGGGTCGCCTCGTCGGCCTGGTGAGCCTGGCCGACCTGGAGCGCGCCGCGGCGTGGGCGACGGCCCGCCGGCGCCGGACCCTCCTGCGGCGCTGACGGCGCTGGTCAGCCGAGGGCCACGATGGCGGCGCAGTTGTCGATGGGAAGGCCGCCCAGATAGCGCATCCACTCCGTGGGCTTCGTGTCGCTCCGCCAGACGCGCTCGTCGAAGAGGATGGGCTGGTCGACCCCGTTGCGCTCACGGTCGGCGCCGAGCACCCGCCACCCCCTCGGATAGACGAACCGCTCGCCATGGGGGGCTGTGCCGCCGTTGGTGAACGAGGTCAGGACGAGATCGGGGACGCTGCGCACGGGCGCCGCCGTGAAGATCGAGCTCGCATGCGTGTAGTCGGACGGGCGCGGCCCGTTGGTCGAGCCGCCCCGTGCCACGACGTGCAACTGCTCGGGGACCCCCGCCAGCTCGGCCAGGACGATGGTCACCCACGTCACCGTCCCCTTGGGGACGGTGCCGACGTCGACCGACTGGATGCCGCCGGGGTTGTCGGGCTCGAAGAGGATCACGGACTGCAAACCGCCGGTGGACTGACGGCCTGTTGTGGCCAGCTGCCCCCCGATCATCCCGGCGCCCCGGCGCCACCCTGCGATCCGCCACCGCGGCTGGGGCATGCCGCTGCCGCGCACCCCGTCGATGACCGCGGCGACGAGCAGCGTTCCGGGCCGGGTCGGATGGCGAAAGCGAGCTCGGACCGTGGCCGGGCCCTTCAGTGCATCGTCGACGGCACGGCCGTGGATGGCGACGGTGCGCGACTGCACCACGACGGGACGGAAGGTGGCGATCGACGCCGCGGCTCCCGCCTCCCGGCCCGCCGGGCTCACCATGCCGGCGAGCACCAGGGCGCCCACCGCCACCAGCGAGGCGAGTACGCTCCACCTCGGTCTCAGATGGACGTGCGAAGCGTGCGGTTGGGGGAGGTCACGGAAGCCGACGCGCGCCGCTGGCGGGCGCTGGCGGCCCGTGCCCTGGAGCCGAACCCGGCGCTCGAGCCCGAGGCCCTGCTTGCCGCAGCGGACCACATCCCGGAGTGGGGCCGGCTGCCCCTGCTCCACGTCACCGACGGCGACGACATGGTCCTGTGCGCCCTCGCCCGCCCGCTCCGCCGGTGGCACCGGCTGCCGCTGCCCGCGCTGACCAGCCGTCCGGAGGACGGCGCCGTGCCGCTCTACGTCGTCCTGGGCACGCCCCTCGTCGATCCGTCGCGCGGCCGAGCGGCCATCGCCGCCCTCTTGACCTCGCTCAGGGCCGGACGTGTCCGCCCGCACGGCGCCAGGAGGTCGGTGCTGCTCACCGTGGACCGGTGGGCGGCGGGCGGCGCCGTCGCCAGGGAGTGGGCACAGGCGTGCGACGGCCTCTCCCTTCCGATCGCGACGTCCGACGCCTGGGAGCGGCCGGTCCTGGTCCGGGAGCGCCTGGAGCGCGACCGCTGGCCCGCGTCCCTCGGGCGGAAGCGCCTCGCCGAGGTCGAGCGTCGACGTCGCCGGCTGGCCGAGGAGCTGGGCGGGGCCGTCGAGTGCCGCGACCGGAGCGACGACCCTGCCGCCGTCGAGGAGTTCATGCGGCTCGAGGCGGCGGGATGGAAGGGGAGGGCGGACACCGCCCTGGAGGCAGACACCGCACGGTCTGACGCCTTCCGCGAAGCCTGCCGGCGCTGGGCGGCCGATGGGAGGCTCCTGGTGCTCAGCCTGGAGGCCGGCGACACCGTGCTCGCCGTCGGGTGCGCCGTCCGCTCGGGCGAGGGCCTGTTCCTCGTGAAGAGCGCCTACGACGAGCGGTACGCGCGCTTCGGCCCCGGCTTCCTCCTCTACCTGGCGACGTCCGAGCACTTCCTGTCCGCCACGGACGCGTCGTGGATGGACTCGTGTTGCGCCCCGTCCAACGAGTTCTTCCGGGACTTCCTCCCTCATCGCCTGGCCGTGGCCACCTCGACGACGTCGCTCGGCTCGGTGGGGAGCGCGGCGCTGGCAGGGCTCCCGTTCCTCGAGGCGGCGGCCACCTGGCTGCGGCCGAGGACGCGACGCGCCCCTGTGACGCCGGCGAGGAACAGCCGGTCCACCAGCCCGCCGGTGGCGACCACGGTGGAGGACACCGTGCGGCGGTCGGGGTAGACCCACAGGAGCGTCGGGTTGTTCTCGTAGGTGCAACTGTCCACCCACGCGGCGTCGGTCGTGCGGTGGAAGTGGTCGATCGTGTCGAAGTGGAGCTGGATCCCCGGCGAGTACCGCGCCAGCTCCTCGTCGTAGGTCAGCTTGCACAAGAAGATGCCGTCGCCGCCGCCGAGGAACAGCTGGGCCGCGACGGGACGGTCCCCGACCTCGAGCGTGTGCAGGTGCAGCCGTCCTGCCCGGCGGAACCGTTCGCACATGTCGCGGAACCACTCGGGCTCCCCCGGTTTCGTGAGGATGGCGACGCCGTTGTGCCCCTTGTACCCGGCGGCCTCGAGCTCCAGGACCACCTCCACCGCCGCCGGATCGGCGCTGCGGTCGTGGAACTGCACCTCGCCGCCGAGCTGGCGTCCGAGCGAGCGCCGCTTGCGGGCGAGGGTCGCCATCGTCTTCTTGGAGTGGCGGGCCCCGTAGTCGGCGGCGGACATCCTCCGCAGGACCGGCCGCTCCCACCGGTGGTACACGCGCCGGGTGAGACCGCGCTGGCTGGCGGCCTCCGCCATGCTGTCGGCGGCGACGCCGTCGTCCAACCAGTTGAGGACGAGGAGCCCCGGGAGCCCGCCGGTCCCCCGCAGCACGTCGAAGATCGCCGACCACGCCTCCGTGGCCCGGCTCGGGTCGACCAGGGGGGTGGCGTCGTAGTCCATGCGCCGGACCTTGGTCACGAGCGCCGGGCGCCGGAGCGCCCGCCACGACGGCTCCGCCTGCACCGGGAAGCAGGCGTGCCACACGCCCTCGTCCTCGGCGGTGACGAGCAGCATCCCCGGGCCGTTCGGCAGGTGCCGGGCCGCGGGCAGGAGGCACTCCGGCTCGAACAGGGGGTTGGGGTCGGCGACCCGGCCGGCGAGGTCGCGCCACTGCGCCACCTCGGTGTCGCCGAGGTCCAGGATCGGGCGGATGGCGCCCTTCATGGTGCCACCGGCTGCCGGGACGTGCCGGGCGGCATGCGCCACGGCGGGTGGAGGGGCTTGGTCATCGCTCCGCGCTGGCTCTCTTCCGTTCGGCAGCTCTCCGCGACCCCGGCGCCGGCCGGCGCCTCGGTGGGTCGACGAGCAGCGTACGGAGGAGGCGTCCCAGCGCCGTTTGCCCGGCGTCCCAGCGCGAGAACCCCCTGACGGGGGGGCAGGGCGGGCAGGACGCCCGACCCCGGCGGCGCCCCTGCACGGGTGCCCGGAGGTGCGAGCGGTAGCTTCGGCGGCTGGTGATCGCCCTCCCGCCGCTGCTTCGACAAGGAGCACGGGACCTCGTCGACGCCCTCCCCGCCCCCGCCCGCCGGGCCGTGCGCCGGGCCGCGGGCCGCCCCGGGCCGCGCCAGGTGCCGCTCGACCGGCTGGACGCCGAGTTGGCGGTGGCCGCCGACCTGTTCACCACGTCCGAGGACAGGGCGCGGGCCTTCCTCGACGGGCTGACGCTCGTCCCCCCCGGCGGGCACCCCGAGGACCCGTTCTCCGCCGCCTACCGGGACTGGACGTGGGCGCTCTACCGGGACATCTCGGGCCGGACCGGGTACTCGCTGGCCAACGAGGCCTCCCCCATCGACGTGCCGGCGGCGCTCGAGCGGCCGTTCCCGTTCGCCACCGGGTCGCCGTCGGTGGTCGCCGGCGACCTCGAGGCACGGGGGTCGGTCCTCCGCAGCCTCGGGGCGGCGGGTGTCGTGCCGCCGGCCAGGCTCGTCGAGTACGGGCCGGGCTGGGGGAACCTCACGATGGACCTCCTGGCCACCGGCTACGACGTCACCGCCGTCGAGCTCGACCCGCGCTTCTGCGAGCTCTTGACCGCCAGGCGGGTGCCCGGTGGGCGGCTGGAGGTGGTGCCCACGGACATGCTCTCGTTCCGGCCGGACGAGCCGTTCGACGTGGCGGTGTTCTTCGAGTCGTTCCACCACTGCGACGACCACCTGGCGCTCCTCGAGCGGCTGCACGCGGTGGTCCGTCCCGACGGCTGCCTGCTGTTCGCGGGCGAGCCGCTCCAGGACATGCCCTACCCCTGGGGGCCGCGGCTCGACGGGCTGTCGCTGTGGTCGATGCGCACCTACGGCTGGCTCGAGCTCGGCTTCACGCCGGCCTACTTCCGCCGCGCCCTTGCCCGGGCCGGGTGGCAGGCCCGACGCCGCCCACCGGGACGGGGGGCCGCGCCCGACGTCGTCGTCGCCCGCGCCGGGTCCGCCCGGGCCGGGGGCGCCGCCCGCCGGTGACACGCATCCCGTCCGAGAACGGACGCGCTGGTGTCACGATCTCGCAACATGGCCGCGGCATTGCTAGCGTACGGGCAGCGCGCAAGGAACGCCCGGGTACCCGA
>JAJYVT010000028.1 GCA_021791845.1 Actinomycetes bacterium
GCGGTGAAGGTCGGCTTCGCCGTCCAGGAGGCCCCGCGGGGCACGGTGGACGCCGTGCTGGCCGCCGCCGCCCACCTCGACCCGTCCCGGTCCTTCGGCGTCGCCAACGCCGACGACCTCCCGGGCGAGGCGGCGCTCCGTCTGCTGTCGGCCCACCTCGCCGGTGACGACCCCGACAACGCCATCGTCACCTTCCGCTTGCGCGACTCGCTGGTGGGTGACGCCCCGGTCACCCGTGGCATCGCCGAGGTGGGTCCCGACGGCCTGCTGCGCGCGCTGGACGAGCGCCGCAAGGTCGCGCCCCGCCCCGGCGGCCGCATCGTGGCCGGCGACGGTCGTGAACCCTCGGACCTGGATCCCGAGAGCCCCGTGTCGATGAACCTCTGGGGCTTCCGGCCCGTCATGCGGCCGGTGTTCGAGGCGGCCATGGCCGACGCCGGCGACGGGGAGGTGCTCCTCCCCGAGGTGGTGGGCGACGTCGTCGCCGGGCGGCGGCGCGCCGAGGATGGAGCGGGGCGCGTGGCCGCGCACCTGGCCCCGGGCCGCTGCATCGGCGTCACCCACGCCGACGACGTCGGGCTGGTCCAGGGCGCCCTGGCGGCCGAGGTCGGCCGGGGCGAGCGTGCCGCCCAGCTCTGGAGCGCCGTCGGCGAACGGTGACCGCGGCTGCCGTCGGCGAACGGTGACCGCGGCTGCCGTCGGCGAACGGTGACCGCGGCGGCCCGTGCCGGCCGTCGCCATCGTGGAGAACCGGGCCTGGACGCGGCGCAACCCCGAGTAACCGTCCGGCCGAAACCGTCCAGCTCCTCGGGGTCACGCCCTCGGCGACCCACCGTCCCGGTCCCCGGGGCAGTGTCGGACAACCCCGGACCCGTTGACCGAACCGGATCGGTTCCAGGAACCCCCCCGGCCCGTTGCGAGCCACCTGCTCGAGATCCTTCCCCCGTCGCTCCGGCCTGCGTCTCTCGGCGCCTGCCGTTCCCATCGATCGGCCTTGCGGCCTCCCGTCAGGGCACCGGTTCCGGCCTTGCGGCCTTCCCCTGTCTCGTCCGTCGGTCTGCCTTTCGGCAACCCCTCCGTCCGCTTGGCGGGTTCGATCACTCGAACAATCCGTAGCCTGCGCCTCGCGCCACCGGTTGGCAAGAGGAAGTCACGAAATCCCGAGGTTGTCCCCACAAAAGTTGAGGATGTCCCCAACGCGACGCCTCTCATCCCCAATGAAGGGTCACCGTCGTCCCCAACCCGTCCCCAGATCCGAAGGTGCGCGCCGCGCCGCGCCGCGCCGCGGGCAGTTCGCTCCGACCGCGTGCACGCCGCCCGGGCGCACGACACCGGCCACGGGCGCCAACGCCCGCTACGCTGCGGCCGAATGGGGCGAGCCAGGCACGACGCGACCGGCGAGCGCGGCGAGCGCCCCGTGCGCTGCCCCTGGGCCACCGGCCCGTGGCTGACCCCCTACCACGACGAGGAGTGGGGGGTGCCGGTCCACGACGACCGGCACCACTTCGAGCACCTCGTCCTGGAAGGCGCGCAGGCCGGCCTCAGCTGGCTGACGATCCTCAAGCGGCGCGACGCCTACCGCCGGGCCTTCCGGGGCTTCGACCCGGCCGTCGTGGCCAGGTTCGGCCCGGCCGAAGTTCGCGAGCTGATGGACGACCCGGGGCTCATCCGCAACCGCCGCAAGATCGAGTCGGCCGTCACCAACGCCGCGGCGGTCTGCGAGCTCCAGACCCGCGCCGGCTCGTTCGACGACTTCCTGTGGGAGCGAGTGGGCGGGCGCCCCATGGTCAACTCGTGGCGACGCGTGGAGGACGTCCCGGCCGCCACGCCGCTGTCGGAGTCGCTCAGCCGCGACCTGCGCCGGCTCGGCTTCCGGTTCGTCGGGCCCATCGTCTGCTACTCCCACCTCCAGTCGGTGGGCATCGTGATGGACCATCTCACCGCGTGCTTCCGCCACGCCGAGCTGGCCGGCGCCTGAGCCAGCAGCGGTCGCCACCTCCGGGCCGGCAACGGCACGCGTCCGGCTACCCGCCGGAGCCGGTGCCCGACGACGACGGGGTCGGTCCGAGCGACGGGCCCTGGAGGACCGTCACGTCGGCCACCTTCCATCGCCCTCCAACCTGTGACAGGTCGACCACCATGCGCAACACGTCGGTCTGAGGCGACGTGAGCTTGTCGTTCACGTAGAGCTGGTCCACGACCCCGTAGACGGCGGCGCTGCCGCCGGCGTAGCGCTGCACATCGAGGGCCCGGATCTGGCCGCGTGAGGAGGCGAGGGCCTTCTGGAGGTCCTGGCGGATCGACGAGTTGAAGAACTTCTGCGCCTGCGCGGCGAACGGGCCGGTGGCCATGGACGACACGGCGGCAAAGTCCGCGTCCACGGTCTTGGCGTTGAAGTTGGTCAGGTCGACGAGGAACGTCCGGGCCGCCGTCCGGGCCTGGGCCTCGCCGCTCTGCTCGTCCTGCAACCCCTTCCAGGCCAATCCGAACCCGACGGTGCCGGCGACGCCCAAGAGGGCCACCACCGCCAGCGCGACCACGCCGGCGCGCCGCCGGCGCGGGGCGCGACGGGCTTGCGTGGTCCGCCCCGCTCCGGCCGCCGGTCGCCGGTCGTCCGACTCCCCCTCGGCGGCGGGTCCGTCGTCGACGCGCGGCGCGTCGACCGGCCGCTCCTCCTTGGCCGTGCCGACCGTGGCCGGACCGTTCGAGCCGGCGTTCGAGCCGGCCTTCGAGCCGGCGTTCGAGCCGCCGACCACCTTCACTCCACTTGCCATCGTCCCCTCTCCTCCTTCCGGCGGGGCGGCGCCGTGGCCGCCTCGCCCTCCTCCGTGCTCGAACCACCAGTCGCCGCAGAGCCCGCCGGCGTCGCCGACGCCGGCGATGCCGCCGGAGGTGGCGTCCCCTGCCTCATGCCCGGCGCCTCGTCCGGCGCCTCGAGGGCCGCACACCCCACGCCAGGAGCAGCGCAGGCACCAGCACCCCGCCGATCACCAGCAAGGCCGGCGTGGCACCGGGCTCGTGGCCGCGGTAGGACGCGGCCTGGGTCGTCGGCCCCGAGGACGCCGGCGCCGTCCCGTCGCCTCGCCCGCGCACCTGTCCCTCCGACGCGGTGGGAGGGTCGAGCACCCCGCCGGCAGCGGGCTGGAAGCCCGGCTGGCTCGCCGCGCCGACGCCGCTGCCCAGCTCGGTGTTGCAGGCCGCGCCCGGCTTCACCGCCGGGACCGAGACCGGGGTGGCGTAGGTGTCGCCCATCTGGGTCTCGGGCGGGAGCAGGAGGCGGGTGCGCAGGATGGTCTGGTCGGGGTTGGCCTGCTCGCCCGACACGAGCGGCTTGGCCGTCCCGCGCACGGCCACCGATGTCACGGCGTGGAAGAAGAACCGGTTGAGCGACAGGCTCGAGGAGAGGTTGGACAGGTTGGCCGGCTCGTTCAGGTTGGCGTCGAGCTGCGAGACGTCGTGGATCAGGCAGCCGATGTCGGGCGCCTGGTTGGTCGTGAGGCGCCCCAGCGCCCCCAGTGCGCCGCGTCCGTTCACGAGGTCGCCCTTCAGGTATGTCTTCTCCCGGGCCAGGACGTGCACCATGGCTTCGGTGTTGGCCAACGCCTGGGTGAGCTGCGGCCCCGCCGCGCTCACGGCGTTCATCACGGGGGGGGCGTCGGCCAGGAGCTGGGTGAACTGGTGCTGGTACTGGAGGAACTGCCGGGAGAAGGCGGTGCTCGCCGACACGATCGTCCGCAGGTTGCCCGCTTGGCCCCTGAGCGCCTGGGCCAGCTCGCGCAACAGCTCGTTCAGCTTGCCCGCCGGCACGTCGCGCAGCAGCCGGGTCGCCTCGGCGACCACCTGGCCCACCTGGACGGGGACGCCGCTCCGGCTCACCGGGATCACCGCGCCGGAGCGCAAGGGGGCCGCGTGGCCCCCGTGCCGGGGGGTCAGCTCGACCACCTGCTCGCCCAGGTCGTTGGCGATGCCGATCGACGCCACCACGTCGCCCGGCACCGTCACCCCGTGGTCGACAACCATGCCGACCTCGGCGCCCTTGCGCACCAGGCGGACGGACGAGACCGTGCCAACTGTGACGCCGTTGAGCTCGACGGAGAAGTTGGTGCTCACGCCCGAGGCGGTCGGGAAGACGGCCGAGACGTCGGTGGTGGACAGGAAGGGGTTCCCCAGCAGGTCCACGACGCCGTAGCCGATCAGCGCCAGGGCGACCAGCCCGAACACCACGAGGTTCGCCACGAGTCGCAAGGTCCGCACGGTCTACCCGCCCTTCGTGCAGGAGTTGGCCGGTGTCGACTGCGATCCGCCCCCGGGGATGCCGCACACGATCAAGTTGTTCAGGATCTGGAGGAAGTTGTTGCGCACCGACTCTGTCATCGTGGCGTCGTGCTGGGGAAGCCACTCGAGCAGCTGGGCCAGGTCCTGCTGATGCTGCGCCAGCTGGCGGCCGACCGCCGCCAGCGCCTGCAGCTGGTCGACGATCCGGGGGTACTCGCTCGAGAGGATTGTCGCCCCCTGCTGCGAGACGTTGTCGAGCGATTGCAGCAGCTTCTCGAATTGGGCGGAATTGGCCGCGAGGACCTTCACCGTTCCGGACAGACTGGCGATCGCCTGGGCGTCGGGACCAGATGTGGGCGCCATGGCGGACCCGAGGCGATCGAGGCTCTTCACCGCCGCGGTGATCTGGGCGGTGCGGGAGGCGTAGCCTGCCGCCACCGTCGACAGGTTGCCGAGAAGCTGGTGGAGCGACGCCGCCTCGCCCGAGAACCCCTGGCCGCCGGCGTTGACGATCGCGGCCAGGTCGCTCGCCGAGACGGCCCCGAAGACCTCGGAGCCCGCCCCCAGCACCTGTTCCACTGTCGGCACGACGGCGGTGCGGCGGATCGGCTCCCCGTTGGCCAGCAGCCCGATCGGGTGCTTGGGAATGGCCAGCGCGATGTAGCGCTCGCCGAGGATCGTCGTGCGGTCGATCTTGGCCGTGACGTTGGCCGGGACCCGCGCGCTGCGGTCGATCGACATGGTGACCTTGGCCCGGGTGCCCTCGAGCGAGATGGCGGACACGCTGCCGACCGGGACGTCGGCCACCTTCACCTGGGCGCCCTGGGCCAGTGTGCCGGCGTCGGAGAAGAGGGCGCTGGTGGTGATGGTGGCGGTACCGCCGCCACCACAACCGGCGAGGGAGACGGCCAGCATGCCGACCGCCAGGAGGCTCCCGGCCCGCGCCGTCCACGCCCGCCTCATCGCCGGCCTCCTGCGCGCGAGCCGGTCTTCCGGGCTTGCGCCGTGCCAGGCGGCAGACCCCGTGACCGTCTCCTGCCCTGTCGCACGCTGCGGTGCCGGTCCGAGCGGTGCCGGTCCGAGCGGTGCCGGTCCGAGCGGTGCCGGTCCGAGCGGTGCCGGTCCGAGCGGTGCCGGTGGGCGCGCCCGTGGCGCGCGCCCGGGGCCGAGGAAGGAAGGGGCGGGAGGTCGCGTGTGGCCGGCGCCGTGAGCACCGGCGACGCCGGGGCGCCCGCGCCGACGGGAGCCGCAGCGGTGACGGCGCCCGCCCGAGCACCGACCGCCCGAGCTCCGACCGCCGGCTTCTTCGTGGCCGGCACGCGGTAGGCGAGCAGCCCCCCGGAGCCCGAGCCGCCGGATGTCGAGGTGCCCGACGACCCTGTCGTGCACTGGAGGGTTGTCCCGAGGAGCCCGCCGAGGCATGTCTTCTTCGCTGTCTTCGATGTCCCGGGCGCCGTGGGTGTCGCGGGTGTTCCCGAAGCCGGGCCCGGTGTCCCCGGCTGGCCCGACGGGGTCGGGGCCGTGCTCGGGCTCGACACCGGGGGGCTCGCCGCCGATGACCCCGTCGCGCCCGGGATCTTGGCCAGCCCCTGCTTGAAGATCTGGGCCGGGGTGACCGTCGGGAGCTTGCCGGCACGGACGTCGTTCAGCACGGTCGGGACCTGGTCGATGATCGGGCCGAAGAAGGAGGAGCTGCGGTTGCCGCATGTGGCCAACGTCTGACGCTGCTTGGCCGTCAGGCCTGTGGCGTGGTGGGCCAGGATGCGCCGGCACACCCCTTCCAGCCGGTGCTCGACCTGCCCCGCGAGGATGGCGCCGGTGAGCCCCACCGGCAACTGCGAGTTGAGTGTCAGCCAGTTGTACGTCGGTGTGTAGACGCGCTCGGCGCCGGCGAACAGCGCGGTGGCCGACGAGAGCGTCTTGTCCACCGATGTGAGGTTCCGGTCCAGGGTGCGGCCCACCCGCGTGACCGAGCCCACGTCCGACTCGATGGGCCCCAGGTTGGGCACGAGGAGCTGGATCAGCTGTGTGCTCGCCTGGGAGAGCTGCGCCACCGCCCCGCCCAGCTGCGAGCTGTGCCTGGCGATGACGCCCGACACCGTGTCGTAGTCGGTGATGAGCTGGGTGATCTGTGACGTCCTGGCGTCGAGGGTCCCCGTCAACCGGGCCAGCGACCCGCTGAGCTGGCCCAGGTCGTCGGCCTTTGTCGCCAGGAGCTCGAGCGTGCCGGCGGCACCGGCGATCAGCGTGTTGAGGTTCTTGCCCTGTCCCTTCAGGTCCTCGGCCAGGTTCGTCACGAGGGCACCGACAGCGTGGGGGTTGACCTTCTCGAGCATGGCGTGCAAGGACTCGAGGACCCGCTCGGTGGACACCGGCATCGCCGTGCGCCGGATCGGGATGGTGGCGCCCGCTCGAAGGGTCGCGCCGCCCGTGTAGCCCGGCGCGAGCTCGATGCTGGGCTCGCCGAGGATCTGGGGCGAGACGAGCGAGGCCTCGGCCCGTGCCGGGACCGGTCGCCCGCGGTCGATGGCGAGGCCGACCACCACTTCGTCGCCCACGTTGCGTACCGAGGTGACGCTCCCCACCGGCACGCCGAGCACCTCCACCGCCGCGCCCGGGAAGAGCCCGGGCGCCTGGGCGAACACCGCCGTGACGGGGTACGTGGCCGTTCCACCGGCCACCTCGGTCCCCACGAGGCTCGCCGCCGCCACGACGACCGCCACCAGCAGCCAGCCCCAGTGCCGGCGGACGGTCCGCCCCGCCCACCGCAGGCGGGGGGTGCCCCCGCCGCGGCCGCCGGCCGGCGGGGGGGGCGCCGCGACCGGGGCGTCGACGTCGTCACGGGGCCGGGTGAAGATCGCCACTACCGGCCTCCGAGGAGCGGAGCGAAGAGCTGGGACAGCCCGCCGATACCGGCGTTGGGGGTGGCGCCGCCAACCGCTGTGGCGAGGCCGCTCCCCGTGCCCGCACCCCCACCTGGTCCCCCGGCACCCGGGCCGGGCGACGCGCCGGCGCCCGGCGTGGGCGGCAGGGCGCCGGTCCCCGTGAGCGGACCTGTGCGTGTGGCGCAGGGCAGCGGTGTCGGGCCCAGGGCGTCGTCGAGCGCGGTTGTGATGGCGCCGCAGGCGCCCAGCGTGCCCGCCGTCCCCGTGAGCCCCGTCGTGCTCACGTAGATGTTGGCCCATGTGAGCGGCGTCTGGCCGGAGTAGCCGATCGACGAGAAGCCCTTGATGGCGGCGCCCAGGTAGGAGACGGCCTGGGCCAGGTCGTCCTCGTGGGTGTTGACCACCCCCATCGTGGCTGTGAGGTTCTTGACCAGTGACTCGACCGCCGGCCGGTCCTTGCTCAGGAGGCCGTTGGTCTGCGCCGCCATGGCCTCGACGTTGTCGATGAGGTCCGCCAGCTGCGCGCTGTGGTCGGCCAGGCCGCCGGCCACGGTGTTGAGCGAGGTGATCGCTGTGGCCAGCTGCTGGTCGTGGCGTGCCAGGGTTGTGGCCAGCGTCTTGGACGAGCCGATCAGCTGGCCGACCTCGGCGCTGCGGTCGCTCACCGTGGTCGTGAGCCTGCCCAGCCCCTGGATGATCTCGGCCACCTGCTGCTGCTTGCCCTTGGTGATGGCGGCCATGTCCTGCACCAAGGCGTTGAGGGCCTTGGCGTTGGAGTGCTCGAGGAGGTGCCCTGCCACGTTGTTCAGCTGGTAGAGCTCCGTCGGCATCCCGGTGTCGGTGAGCACGGCACCGGACGCGAGCGGCCGTCCCCACCCGCTCACCGGCACCAGCGTGACGTCCACCTCACCCAGGAGGGTCTCCACCTCGATGTCGGCGGCGGTGTGGTGCGGCAGCCGGACCCCGTCGTCGATGGTCATGGACACGTCGACGTGGTTGCCGGCGACGGCCACCGAGTCGACCGAGCCCACGTGCACGCCCGCCAGCAGGACGTTCGTTCCCTTGGAGATGCCGGCGGCGTTGGGGAACCGCGCTGAGACGGTGTAGCCGGACTGGAAGGCGCTCCGGTTGAGGAACACCACGGCGGTCACCACCGCGGCCATCACGACGATGGCGATCGCCCCGATCACCTTGGGCCGGCGCTCGGTGAAGGCTTTCATGCCGCCCCTCCTTCCACGGTGCGCAGGATCGCTGGGACCGTCGACGGGCCGCCTGTCGCTGTGCCCCCGGGTCCGGGCGTCGGGGCCGACGCCGGTCCGGCGGGTGATGCCGACGAGGACGACGAGGGGAGGCCGAGCGGCAGCGGCGGGGTGCCGGCAGCACCAGAGCCGGCGGGCGGGCGTGTCGGCGCGTCGTAGGAGCACGCCGTCTGGTTGGCGAGGCAGGTGTAGACGGTCTGGACCTGGAACCACTGCCCGTAGGAGGAGATCTCGACGTAGGGTGCGAGCCCGGACCCCAAGGTGGCCAGCGACTGGGCCAGCTGGGTCTGGTGGGCGACGATGGTCGCGGTCGCGGTGTTGAGGTCGTTGATGGCCGAGTCGATGGTCGACCGGTTCTGGCCGACCAGGCCGGCCAGGTCGCCGGCCACCGTCGACAGGTTGCCCACCACGGCGTCGAGCAGCGTGTTGCGCGAGGCGAGGGCATGGGCCACGGTCTGGAGGTTGGCCACCAGCGAGCCCACGTCGCCGCTGCGCTGGGCGATCGCCGTCAGCACCTGGTCCAGGCTGCTGATGACCGCGCCAACCTGGGCGTCGAGTGCCCCCACGGTGGTCGAGATCGCGGCGCTGCTGTTGATGAGCTGGTCGATCTCGGCCGTGTCGCCGTTGATGGCGCCGGAGACGTTCTCCACGAAGGCGTTGGCCTCGGCGGGGTTGATGGCCTGCAGGAGCGGCCCGAGCGTGTTGAGGAAGGCGTTGACGCTGGCGTCGGTGACGTCGTGGGAGAGCGGGATGGTGGCCCCCGAGGACAGCAGCCGGCCCCGCCCGTCGGGGTAGAGGTAGACGTCCTTCTGGCCGATCACGTTCTTCCACCGCAGGCCCACGTCGGTCCCGGCGCGGAGCGGGACGTCGGTGTTCACGCTCAGCCCCACCAGCGCATGGCCGCGCTGGACGGCGATCGAGGAGACCTGGCCGACCTGGACGCCGGCCACGTCCACGGCTGTCCCGGTGGTCAGGCCTGTCACCTGGGCCAGCTGGGCGTAGACGGTGCGCCGTGACTGGAACAGGGAGATGTTGCCCACGTGCACGGCCAGCACCACCAAGAGGGCGAGGCAGACGGCGGCGAACACCGAGAACTTCCACAGCGACGAGGGAAGGCGGCGCACGGCGCGCAGCGACGGTCGGCGGCTCACGACGACCCTCCGAGGAGCCGGCTCACGTACCCGCCGATCGAGCCGGCGTGTGTCGTCGAGGGCCGGCCGAGGATGCGGTACACCGCTGTGCCGAGGCTCTGGGTGGCCTTCGAGATCGGTGTCGTGCCGGCGGGCGGCGTGGTGGGCGCCGTGACGGGCCCGCCCGGCGTCGGCGTGGTCGCCGCCGGGGCGCCTGTGTGCTGCAGGGCGTCGAACGCCGCCAGCTGGGCCTTGCATGTGAAGGCCGACCCGGCTCCCGCCAAGGCCTGCTGCAGCGGCTCGAGGTACGTGAGCCCCGAGGTGGGAGGGGCGATCAGGTCGCACACCAGCGCGTTCACGTCGGAGAACATGACGAAGGTGTCGAAGTAGACGAAGTGCGACCCTGTGGGCAGCGTCTCCTGGCTCTTGGCGCTCGCCACCTTGTAGGCGTACCGGTAGGCACCCTGGATGACCTGGCCCAGCTCTGTCTGCTGCGCCGTCAACACGCGGGCCGGGTTGGCCCCGTCGCGCAGGAGGGTGTCGATTGTCGGGTGGTAGTCGGTGAGCAGCCGGGCGAGCTCGGTGGAGAACGATGTCAGGCTGGCCAGGAGCTTCGAGTAGTCGGCGGCCTCGGCGTTGAACGCCGGCAAGGCGACGTTCTCCTGTCGGGAGAGGCCGTTCAGCGCCGGGCCGTCGGGCGCCAGAGCGGCGGTGAACCTGGCGAAGGAGTCCAGGGCCGAGAGCTGGGCGGCCAAGGTGCGGTCGAAGTACCCGGCCAGGCTGGCACCCGCGTCGATGGACGCCTTGATGCGCGGCCCCTCGCCGTTGGACGCCTGGGCCAGCTCCCCCACGACGGTGGCCAGGCTCTGCCGTGTGATCGTCTGGAGGAACGGCGCCGCCGCTGTGAACAGGTTGTTGAGCTCGTCGGAGGTGGCCGTCCGCGCCAGCACGGCGCCAGGCGGCAGGTCGACGCCCTCGGGGTGGGCCGGCTCGGCCAGTGTGACCTGCTCGGCGCCGAAGAGGTTGACCGGGCCGATGGTCGCCCTGGTCCCGACCGGGACGTGGAAGCCGGGCTGGATGAGCATCGTCACCTTGGCCCGGGCACCGGCCAGGGTGATCGCCGACACCCGACCGACCTGGACGCCGCGGTAGACGACCTCCGAGCCTGGGTCGAGCCCCTCTCCCGCCCGGGGGAAGTAACCGGTGAGCCGGTAGTCACCGGCGAAGTCGCCGTTGGCGGCCCGCACCGACACCACCGTGGCCACGACCGCCACGACGAGCACGGCCAGCGCGATGGCGGCACGCACGGGGCGGCTCATCCGACGAGCCTCGCCGTGATGTTGACGCCGCCGAACAGCACCATGGACAGGAACAGGTTCAGGAGGACGACCACGATGATCGAGAGCCGGATGGCCCGGCCCGCCGCCACGCCCACCCCGGCCGGCCCGCCCGTGGCGTTGTAGCCGTAGTAGCAGTGGATCAGGGTGACCACGACGGCGAACACCATCGCCTTCAGGAAGGAGTAGAAGATGTCGATCGGCGGCAGGAACAGCTGGAAGTAGTGGTGGTAGGTGCCGGTGGAGAGCCCGAAGAACTTGGTCACGATGAGCTCGGTCGCCAGGTAGCTGGAGAAGAGCGCCGCCAGGTACAGCGGGACCATGGTGATGAGGGCGGCCCAGACCCGCGTGGCCACCAGGTAGACGACGCTGTTGACGCCCATCACCTCCAGGGCGTCGACCTCCTCGGAGATCCGCATGGCTCCGAGCTGGGCCGTGAACCCGGCCCCCACCTGCGCCGCCAGCGCCACCCCGGCCACGAGGGGCGTGATCTCGCGGGTGTTCGCCAGCGACGAGATCACGCCGGTGAAGGCCTGCGCCCCGATCTGCGACAGCCCGGTGAAGCCCTCCAGTCCCACCTCGGTCCCGGTGAAGAAGGAGATGCTCATCACGACGAAGAACATCCCGCCGCCCACGACGAGCGCACCCGGCCCGATGGCGATGTCGGACATGAGGATGCCGATCTCCCTCGGGTACCGCAACGCCCTGGGCATGGCCCGCAGGATGCGGACGTAGAAGCGGAGGTGGCCGTAGAAGGCGTCCAGGAGCCCCAGTGGCGCGTCGACCGCCGCGCCCAGCCCGCGGCGGACGCCGTGGTCCCTGGCGGGCGCGGAGGCGGGCAGCTCGGTCGTCGCCATCAGATCGCCTTCTGCGGGATGAAGTTGAAGTAGAAGATCGTGAGCACGAAGTTCACGAAGAAGGCGAGGATGAAGGTCACGACCACGGCCTGGTTGACGGCGTCACCCACCCCCTTGGGGCCCCCCTTTGCGTAGATGCCCTTGTAGCAAGCCACCATGGCGGCGAGGAACCCGAAGACCGCCGCCTTGAAGAGCGCGATGCCGAGGTCGGCCAGCTGGGCCAGCTCGGCGAAGGTGGCGAAAAAGCTCGACTGGGTCACGTGCACGGCGGTGACGCCGAAGTAGAGGCCCCCGGCGATCCCGGCCACGCTGACCACGGCGTCCAGGAGGAAGGCCACCACCGTGGCCGCGAGCAGCCGGGGCAGCACGAGGCGGTGCAGCGGGTTGATCCCCATCACCTCCATGGCGGAGATCTCTGTGCGGATGCGCCGGGAGCCGAGGTCGGCGCACATGGCCGACCCGCCCGCGCCGGCGATGAGCAGCGCCGTCGCCACCGGCGCCTGCTCTCGCACGACGGCCAGCACCATGGCCGCTCCCAACTGGGACTGGGCGCCGATCTGCTCGAGGAGTGAGCCCACCTCGAGGGCGATGACCATGCCGAAGGGGATGGACACCAAGATGAGCGGGAGGGTCGTCACCCGGGCCAGGAACCAGCACTGGTCCAGGAACTCCCCCACCGGCAGGCCGCGCACGAAGAGCTGGCGCAGCGCCTCGAGCCCCATGGCGAACATGCGGCCCGTCTCGCGCACCGCCGCCGCCACCTTGCCGTCGGAGCGCCTCGGCACGAGGGGCCGGGCGGGCATGACCGACGTCGGGTCCGGCCGCGTCATGCGACCGGACATGGCTCTCGCTGCGGCTCTGGTCGTCCCGGACGTAGCACCCGGTGTTCCCCCTGCTCCTGCGGCTGGGCCGGTAGATGCCCAGCAGAAGGAGAAACGATGCAGGGGCTGGGGCCTTACGGTCGGCCGGCTCGGGACCGGGGCCCGCCCCCCGTCCACCGGCGCGACTGGACCCGGCCGGAACGGGTAGAGAGCGCCCGGGAGACCGTAAGGGGCTCCGCCTTGACCCGTTTCCTGGACGGTGCCGATGAGGCCATGGGGGAAGAAGAGGCCGGCGGCCGCCAGCCGGGTCCCGGCCGGCCAGCCGGCGGACGCGGCGACGGTGCCGGGCGCGCCCGACGGGCCCGAGCCGACCCGCCAATGGGTCGCGCCCGGCAGCCCGATCATCTCCCTCGTGGGGGTGACGAAGTCGTTCGGCAGCCACACGGTGCTGGAGGACGTCACCTTCGACATCCCCAAGGGCCGGACCACGGCGATCCTGGGCCCCTCGGGCACCGGCAAGTCCGTGCTCTTGAAGAACATCCTGGGCCTGCTCACGCCGGACCGGGGCCAGATCTGGGTCGACGGCGACCAGATCGTCGGGATGCGGGAGCGCCGCCTCTACGACGTGCGCAAGAAGTTCGGGGTGCTGTTCCAGGACGGCGCCCTGTTCGGGTCCATGTCCCTCTACGACAACATCGCGTTCCCCTTGCGCGAGCACACGCGCAAGTCGGAGCGGGAGATCCGCGAGGTGGTGCTCCGCAACGCCGAGCTGGTGGGCCTCCTCTCCCATCTGAAGAAGCTGCCGGGCGAGGTGTCGGGCGGGATGAAGAAGCGGGCCGGGCTGGCGCGGGCCATGGTCACCGACCCCGAGATCGTCCTGTTCGACGAGCCGGACTCCGGATTGGACCCTGTCCGGGTGGCCTACCTGGACGAGCTCGTCCGGACGGCGCAGCAGGAGACCGGCGCCACGTTCTTCGTCATCACGCACAACATCGAGTCGGTCAAGCGCATCGCCGACTACATGGGCATCCTCTTCCGGTCACGGCTGGTGAAGTTCGCCAGCAAGGAGGAGATGCTGGCTTCCCACGACCCCGTCATCCAGCAGTTCCTCGCCGGGAGGCCCGAGGGCCCCATCGGGATGGACGAGATGGCGGACGGCACAGCACCCGCCGGGGGCGGGGCGGGCACCGCCGGGGGCGAGGCGGGTGAGGCGGGTGAGGCGCGTGAGGCGGGCACCGCCGGGGGCGAGGGGACAGGCGGCGCGAACGGGCGACCGGTCGGCGCCGCACGGGCGGCGGCGGCAGACACCGCGGTCATCGCACCGGTGGCCACGAACGGCCGGGCGCCCACCGCCGGGCGCGCCGATCACAGCTCGTAGCGCTCGCCCGACCGCCGGTGCACCGTGGCCGCCGCCACCACCGCGCCGACCAGCAACAGCCCCCCGGCGATGTCGAAGCAGAGGTGCAGCCCCGATCCGAAGGCCCCGTAGGCGGCGTGCACCACCTTGGTGGCGAGGTTGGCGACGTGCACTGTGTGGCTGTGCTCGGCCTTGGACGCCGCGCTGCCCGAGAGGCCGCCGCTGGTCACCGCGTGGATGACGAGGCTCTGGAAGCTCGGTGGGATCCCCAGGGACTCGAGGCGGACGGCTAGCTGCCCCGTCAGCTTGGAGTCCACCACCGCGCCGAGCACCGCCACCCCGATGACGGCACCGAGCTCCCGGCTGGTGTTGGTGGCCGACGCCGCCATGCCCGAGCGCTGCGGCGGCACGACGGTCAGGGCGGCGGAGGTCACCGGCACCAGGGCGATGCCGAAGCCGAGCCCGGCGATGGGAAGCGTCCATCCCAGGGTGCCGATCCCCGAGTGGGGCCCGAGCGTGGCGCTGGTGGCGAAGATCCCGGCGGCGGCGAGGACGCAGCCGACCACCATCGGGACGCGCGCCCCCCACCGTCCCACCCACGGCCCCGTGACCGCCGAGCCGATGATGAGGGCCAGCGCCATCGGGAGGAAGTCGAGCGCCGTCTGGTACGCGGACTGTGTGATGACCACCTGCACGTACAGCGCGGTGAAGAAGAAGATGGAGAAAGTCCCGAAGAACGTGACGAAGGCGACGAAGTTCGAGCCGAGGAACGGCAGCTTGCGGAAGAGCCCGACGTCGAGCATGGGGCTGCGCCGGGTCCGCTCCACCAGGAGGAAGGCACCGGCGAAGACGACGGCGAGGCCGAAGAGCGCGTCGATCCACCAGGTCCCGTAGCCGGAGATCTCGCCCTGGATGATGGCGAAGGAGACGGCGGCGAGCGCCGCCGCGCCGAGCAGCATCCCGGCCGGGTCGAACTTGCGACCCTCCGGGTCGGCCGACTCGGGGACGGTGACGGCGGCCATCACGAAGGCGGCCACCCCGAAGGCGAGGTTGAACCAGAAGATGGCCCGCCAGGTGAACGCCCCCACCAGGGCGCCGGCGATGACCGGCCCGAGGGCCAGTGCCAGGCCCGACACCGCGGCCCAGACGCCCAGCGCGTCGGCGCGCGTCGCCCGGTCGGGGTAGACGTGGCGGATGACCGAGAGCGTCCCCGGCTCCGAGGCGGCGGCCCCCACACCCATCACGACCCGCCCGAGGATGAGCCAGCCGGCCGTGGGCGCCAGCGCGCAGACCACCGATCCGGCGCAGAAGATGGCGACGCCGGTGAGCATCGCTCGCTTGCGGCCGAGGATGTCACCGAAGGTGCCCGCCGCGAGCATGAAACTGGCGAAGGTGAGCGCGTAGCCGTCGACCACCCACTGCAGCGAGGTGACGCCGGCGTGCAGCGAGGTCTGGATGTCGGCCAGCCCCACGCTGACGACCGTGTTGTCCAGGAAGGTGAGGAAGAGGACGAGGCAGAGCGTGGCGAGGGCCGCCGCCTGGGCCGGGGAGCCGAGCCCTCCGGGGCGGACTTCGATGCCCAGTCCCCCGCCGTCCGACGCGCCGGACGCCACGGCCGAGCCGGCGGCTCCGAGGCTCGACGCTCCGCCGCCCCCGGTGCCCGATGTCATCGGCTTCCCCTGGTCATGGCCATGACCATTCCCACGGTACCGGCGGTCGACGCCAGCACCTGCCGCTTCGCTCCGTCCGAGGCGGGCCCCGGCGCGGCGGGCGTCTTGGGGCAAACGATGTTTCGAGCCTTGGCTCCACGGTCGGGGCCGAGCCGCCGAAAAACCCGATCATCCGGCGGGATGCCGCCGATCAGCCGGCGGCTTCCAGCGCCTTCGCCTCGTCGTCGCTCAGCTCGATCAGGGCCGCCGCCATGTTCTCCTCGAGATGCGAGACGGTGGAGGTGCCCGGGATCGGCAGCATCACCGGCGACCGGCGCAGCAGCCAGGCCAACGCCAGCTGCGACGGCGTGGCACCGTGCGCCTGCGCCGCCGCCGCGAGCGGGCCACCGGGCCGGGCCAGCGTTCCGGTGGCGAGCGGGAACCACGGGATGAACCCGATGCCGTTGCGCTCGGCGTGCTCGAGCACGGGCTCGGCCTCGCGGTCGGCGATGTTGTAGCGGTTCTGGACCGAGACGATGGGGGCGACCGCCTGCGCCGCCTCGATCTCCTCCACGCGCACCTCGCTCAGCCCGATGTGGCGGATCTTCCCCTCCTCGCGCATGGCTGCGAGCTCGCCGATCTGGTCCTCGAGCGGGACCTGCGGGTCGATCCGGTGCAGCTGGAGCAGGTCGATGCGCTCGACCTCCAGGTGGCGCAGGCTCAGCTCCACCTCCTGGCGCAGGTAGGCCGGGCGGCCCACCGGCGTCCACTGGTCGGGTCCCTGGCGCGTCAGGCCCGCCTTGGTGGCGATCACCAGGTGCTCGGGATAGGGGTGCAGGGCCTCGTGGATGAGCACCTCGCTCACGAACGGTCCGTACGAGTCGGCGGTGTCGATGAAGTCCACGCCGAGCTCGACGGCCCGGCGGAGCACGCGCCGCGCCTCGTCCCGGTCGGCGGGCCATCCCCAGATGCCGGGACCGGTGATGCGCATGGCGCCGAAGCCGAGGCGGTGCACGGGAAGGTCGCCGCCGATCGAGAAGGTTCCGGCAGCCGTCGCCGGTCGTGCAGGTGTCGCGGTCATGGAGGCCTCCTTCGGGGTCGCACGGTTGGCCAGCGTACGGGTGGACCCGCGGGCACCGTGCGGGGGGTCGCGCCGGCGTACGGATGGCCCGGTAGCCTGCCCGGATGCCGTCGGGAGCGAGCAACGGGGGCCGGTCCGCGGCGAGGGGCGGCGGGGCAGGCGGGGCAGTCGCCGGGCCGCCGGGACCCCTATGGATCGCCGCCCTGCCCAAGGCCGAGGTCCACCTGCACCTCGAGGGGTGCGTCCCGCCCTCGATCGTCGGCCCGGCGGGCACCGGTCGCGTCGGGGTCGATCCGGCCGGCGCCGACCCCGACGCCCCGCCCGCCTTCGGGGACCTCGCGGACTTCCTCGAGTACCTGGACCGGTCGTGCGCCCTCGTCACGCACGGCGACCAGGTGGAGCGCATCGCCTACGCCATCTGCGAACGGGCACGCGACAGCGGCGTGGGCCACGCCGACGTGATCTTCAACCCGGAGCACTGGCCGGCGTGGCAGCGGGACCTCGGTGGGTTCGTGGCGCGCCTCGACGCCGGCCTGGCCGCCGGCGGGCAGGACCACGGCGTGACGACCGGCCTGTGCCTGAGCCTCACGCGCACCCAGCCGCCGTCGGCGTCGACCGAGCTGGTGGACTGGCTGCTCCACGCACGGCCCCCCCGGGTGGTGGCGCTGTCGGTCGACGGGAACGAGGCGGCGGCCGGGCGCACCGGCGGGCGCTTCCGACCCCTCTTCGAGCGGGCCCGGCAGGCGGGGCTCCACACCTGCGCCCACGCCGGCGAGTCCTCGGGACCTGACGGCGTGCGCGACGCCGTGGAGCTCCTCGGAGCCGAGCGCATCGACCACGGCATCCGCGCCGTCGAGGACCCGGCGCTCGTCGCCGACCTGGCGGCCCGCGGCATCCCCCTGGACGTGTGCCCCACCTCCAACGTGCGGCTGGGCGTCGTGCCGTCCATGGCCGCGCACCCGATCGAGCGCCTGCGGGCCGCCGGGGTGCCCGTGAGCGTCAACACCGACGACCCGTTGCTCTTCGGCACCTCGGTGGCCGCCGAGTACGGGACCTGTGCCGCGACGTTCGGCTGGGGCGAGACGACGCTGACCCGGATCGCCCGCACGTCGATCGAGTCGTCCTTCGCCGACCCCGACCGCCGGCGCGACCTCCTGCAGGCGCTCGACGACTATGCCGGCGCGGCGGGACCCCGATAACCGGGGGGGCGGCGGCGGCCGACTGGGATGGAGCCGCCTGCGACCGGGTGACCGGCTGACCGGGCCTCCGGGCTGACCAGACCCCCCGGGCTGACCAGGCTCCGACCGGGCGGAGCGCTCGTCGGCGCCGGACCGATCAGGGACCGCAGACGGCCGTGCCGTCGCATCGGGGGTCCGACGCGGCGCGAAGCGAGCCGTCGGGGGCGACGAGCACGGCCTGGGCGTGCCCGGTCGATTCGTCCAGCGGCCCGACCAGGTCGACGTCGAAACCGTCGGCGACGAGCGAGTCGAGCATCGGGGCCGGCACGTCCGCTTCGGCCGTCACCTTGCGGTAGGAGCCGAGTGTGTCGGTGTCGCCCACGATGATCCGGGGCGCGGCGATCGCCTCGGGGAGCTCCGTGCCGGACGCCAGCGCCAGCAGGACGCCGGTCAGGATCTGGGGCTGGCCCCGGCCACCCATGGTGGAGAGCACCAGCGACGACCCGCCGGGCGCACCGTCGATCATGGCGGGGCACAGCGTGTGCGGCGGCCGCAGGCCCGGCGCGAGCTCCGCCGGCGACCCGGGCGCCAGGCTGAACATGGCGCCGCGGTTGTGGAACAGCGCGCCCGTCTCGGGGTCCAGGACCTTCGAGCCGAAGCTGTAGAAGATGCTCTGGAGCATGCTCACCGAGCCCCCCGCTCCGTCGCGCACGACGATGGCGACCGTGTCCCCGCTCGGCGGCGCGCCCGGCCCGGCGGCGACACGGCCGGGCGGCACGGAAGCCGGCCGTGTGTCCGCCGACCGGCGGAGGTCACGGAAGCGCTCCTGCGCCGCTCGCGAGCCGGTGGACCTGGCGGGGTCGCACAAGAGCTCGTCCCGCAGCTGGGAGAAGGCGGCGAAGGTCCGCGCCAGCCGATGCCCGTCCTTGCCGGTGAGGTCGTACCCCGCCTCCACCAGCTCGCTCAGCGCCAGCACGAGCTCCCCGAGGAAGGCGCCCTGCGAGGGAAGGTCCGCCCTGAACACGCTGGGCGCGAGCCGCCCGCCGGCGGTCTCGAGGGCGTCGGCGACCACGGCTCGGTGCTCGTGGAAGTCGGCCGCCCGGAGCGGGCTGCCGCTGGCGGCGAGCCCGGCTGCCAGCCGGGCGGCGAGGTCTCCCCGGTAGTACCCGTCGGGGTCCTTGGCCACCAGGGCGATCGTCTCGGCCAGCCGCGGCTGGACGAGGAGGTCGCCCTCCTTCAACCGGGCCCCCGGGGGGCCGAAGACGTCCGCCATGCCCGGGTCGTCGGTCATGAGCTCCGAGAGCGCACGGGCCACCGACGGGCTCACGGCCACCCCACGCGCCGCCAGCTCGGCCCCCGGTTCGAGGAGGCGGGCGAACGGGAGGGTCCCGCCGAGCTCGTGCATGGCGATCCACCCCGAGACGACACCCGGCACGGTGATGCTGAACGGCCCGGAGACGGGCATCACGCCGCCGTGGGCCCGCCGGAGCGCCTCGACGTCGAGACCGCCGGCCGCCCGGCCGACGCCGTAGACGGCCTTGGGCGGCTGTGAGCCCTGGCGCACGAGACCGATGAGGTCGCCACCGATGGAGCAGTTGTGCGGGTAGGCGACGGTGAGCACGCCGGCGGCGCAGATGGCGGCGTCCACCGCCGTGCCGCCCTCGGCCAGGACGGCTGCCGCGGCCTCGGTCGCCGCCGGGTGCGGGCACGCGACGCCCCAGGACCCGTCTCGCATCGTGGAGTCGCTCACAGCAGCTTGGCCAGGAAGGCGCGGGTCCGCTCGTGCGCCGGATGGTCGAAGATCTGCCGGGGAGGGCCCTCTTCGACCAGCACGCCGTCGTCCATCATCACGACCCGGTCGGCGACCTCCCGGGCGAATCCCATCTCGTGGCTCACCACGATCATCGTCATCCCTTCTGCGGCGAGGCTCTTCATGACCGCCAGCACCTCCCCGATCATCTCGGGGTCGAGCGCGCTCGTCGGCTCGTCGAACAGGATCAGCTTGGGCTGCATCGCCAGGGCCCGAGCGATGGCGACGCGCTGCTTCTGGCCCCCCGAGAGCTGGGCGGGATGCACGTCGAACTTGGCCTCGAGGCCGACGCGCTGCAGCAACCGCCGACCCAGCTCCTCTGCCTCGTCGCGCGATATCTTGCGCACCTTGCGGGGGCCGAGGCAGACGTTCTCGAGCGCCGTCTTGTTCGGGTAGAGGTTGAAGTGCTGGAAGACGAACCCGATCTCGGCGCGTTGCCGGGCGATCTCCGCCGCCCGCTCCTCGCGCAGGTTCCCCTTGGCGTCGACCCGGTAACCGATGAGCCGGCCGTTCACGGAGATCCGCCCCTGGTCGATCTTCTCGAAGTGGTTGATGCACCGCAGGAACGTCGTCTTCCCCGAGCCCGACGGGCCGATCAGCACCACCACCTCGCCGCGCTCGACCGACAGCGAGACCCCCTTCAGCACCTCCAACGACCCGAACCGCTTGTGGACGTCGACCGCCTCGACGATCGACGTCGCCTGCGCGCCGTTGCCGTCGGCCCGGTCGGTGGTCGAGGCGGTCGCGGCGCTCGCGGCGGTCGCTCGGGTGGGCACGTCGCTGCTCGCCTCAGTCACCGTCGGCCAGGGTCGAGACCCTCGAGTGCCGGGTCAATCGAACCTCCAATGGTCGCACCGGACCCGAACGACGGTACCTGCCGCCGCCCCCAGCTGGAAAGCCATGAGGACCGGGGCGGTCGCACGATCCCCCACCTCCGGTCGATGCGCCGCTCGATCGCCGACTGGACGAAGCCCCACACGGTGGTGAGCGCCAGGTAGTACAGGGCGGCGACGGCAAAGATCTCGAAGGTGTTGAACGTCGTCGAGCTGATCTCGGTCGAGACGAGGAACATCTCCGAGACGCCGATCACGCTGGCGAGCGAGGTGTTCTTCATCATGGCGTTGAAGTCGTTGCCCAGCGGGGGGATGACGAAGCGCACCGCCTGGGGCACGATCACGTGGCGCATCGCCTGCATCGGCGTCATGCCGGTGGACAGTGCCGCCTCGAGCTGGCCCGAGTCGACCGCGTTCAGCGAGGCGCGGATGATCTCGCTCATGTACGCCGCTTCGTTCAACGTGAAGGTGACGACGGCCGCCTGGACGACGCCGGGCACGACCAGACCGGCGATCGTGATGTTGGAGAAGCGGTAGAGGCCCACCGCAGCGAGCCCGTCGTAGATCATCATCAACTGGACCAGGAGCGGCGTGCCGCGGAAGATCCACGTGTAGAGCCAGACGGCCGCCCGCAGCGGCGCGATCTTCGACCGTCGCGCCAGGGCCAGGAACAGTCCGAGGATCGTCGCCAGCGTCTGGGAGACGATCGCCAGGTAGACCGTCGTCCACAACCCCTGCAGGAACGCAGTGGTCGGGTTCGTCAGGTGGCTCCAGAAGAAGCTGGTGTTGAAGTGGAGCCCCGTGGTGGCGAGCAACGATTCCTCCGGGCGGGTTGGCGGACGACGACCTGTCTGCCAGGGGCGCCTAGCTCTGGGCCTTCATCGGCTTGGCGAGCTCCTCCTGCGCCAGCCCGAACTTCTTGAAGATCTTGTTGTAGGTGTGGTTGTGGAAGAGCGTCTTGAGCGCCTTTGTCACAGCAGCCTCGAGCTTGGCGTCACCCTTGTTCACCGCGATGCCGGCCAGGATCTTCCCGTAGGCCTTCCCGGCGAACTGGTACGTGCCCTTGCGCTGGGCCATGTAGTAGGCGCCGTCCTCGGTGGTCGTGGCGAAGGAGTCGGCCCGGCCGAGGGCGACCTGCTGGAGCGCGGCGATCGGGGTCTTGAACTGGGTGATTGTGATCGACTTCTTCCCCGCCTTGGTGCAGGCCGCGCTCTGGGCCTGCGCGTCCTCGACCGCGGTGGTGGAGAAGTTTGCCGCCACCGACTTGCCGCACAGGCTCATGTTCATCCCGGTGATGTGGTCGGGGTTGCCCTTCTTCACCACGACCGACTCGCTGGCGTACATGTACGGGATGAAGTTGACCACCTTGAGGCGTGTGGGCTTGATGTACAGGTCCGACATGATGAGGTCGCAGTGGCCGGCCTGGAGTGAGGGGATGATCGTTGTGAACCCGGTGTTGAGCCACACCGGCTTGAGGCCGAGCTGGTGGGCGATGGCGCTGCCCAGCCCCACGTCGGTCCCCGTCGCCTTGTGGTTCTTGGTGTAGTACTCGACCGGCGGTGTCGCGATTGTCGAGCAGAACTGGAGCTCGCCCTTCTGCAGGATGGCGGGTGGGCTGAGCTTGGCGGTCTTGCCGTGCGTCGACGCGCCGGCGACGGAACCCGGCATCCCGGCCAACATCGCCGTCATCCCGAGGCCGGCCAGGCCGACGCCGACCCCCTTCGCCAGCGCGCCGGAATGCCGAGCCAAACGTGAAATTGGTCGCATCGACCAGGCCCCCCTTCTCGTCTGCAAAAACGTGTTTGCAGATTACAGATCGGCGACAGACCGGTCAACTCACCCCCAGAAATTTCCCCGTCTGCGGTTGCCGGCGTCCCGGGCGTTGGCTCGAGGTGCGGACCTGCAGGATGCCGGAGATCGTGCGAGGGCCGCTCGGCGCGAGCCCGTCGAGTCGGTTCCGCAGCAGCTCGGCGGCAGCCGTGGCCTGCCGCTCGGGCTGGAGGTCCACCGCCGTCAGCGGCGGGTTCGAGCCGCGGGCGTAGTTGCCGTCGACCGCCACGGCCACCAGCAGGTCGTTCGGGACCACACGACCGGCGTCGGCGAGGGCGCGCATCGTCCCCGGGACGAAACGCTCGGCGCCGATGACGATGGCGTCGGGAGGCCGCTGCCAGCGCAGCATCGCCCGCACGACGCGCAACGCGCTCTCGAAGGCCGGCCGAAGGGCGACGGGCCGTGTGAGCCGCTCCTGCCTGTGGTCGAGGGCCCAGGAGCGGTAGGCGGCGCGCTGCTCCTCGGCCCAGGCACCGAACGCCTCGGGGACGAGCAGGGCGATGCGTTGCGCGCCTTGGGCCGAGAGGTGCTCCAGAAGGCACTCGACGTGGTGCCCGGTGTCGGACGTCACGCACCACGGGTCCTTCGGGTCGATCGGATTGCGCTCGATCGTCACGCAGGGGATCTCGAGCGCCCGCAAGGCCTCGATGCGGCGGTCGCCCTCGCCCGGGTCGATGACGATCGCACCGTCCACCGCGACGGCCGTCAGGTCCTGGCCCTCCAGCACCGGGGGGAGGAGCATCACGACGTCGCCGTGGCCGAACACGGCCGTGGCGGTCGCGCTGGCGAGCCGCATGTAGTAGTCGAGCGCGAGGGTGTCGTTGGCGGTCGCGTCCGGTCCGAGCGGAAGCCACAGCGCCTGGACCCCGGAGCGGCCTGAGCGAAGCCCGACCGCCAGGCGGTTGGCCTGGTACCCCATGCGCTCGGCCACCTGCTGGATCCGGGCGCGCGTCCGCGGGTGGATGCGACCCTTGCCGTTCAGGGCGTGCGACACGGTGGTCGGTGACACGCGGGCGGCGGTGGCGACGTCCCGGATCGTCGCACGCGACGAGCTTCGTCCAACACCCATCGGTCCCTCCGACCCTTCGATTGGCCGCAACAGTAACCCCGCGCAGATCGCGGCCGGTGCATCGTGCACGGGCGGTGGGCGATGCTCCGGGGGACCGCGACCGGCCCCGGCTCACTTGTAGCACAAATCGATTTTTCAGCTCGCAACCGAATCGCAATGAGGAGCAGAGGCCGTGCGGCGGGCGGGGGCCGGACCGGAGGGCGGCGCCAGCCGGTACGGTTCCGGGCCGTGGCGCGACGGCTGGTGCTCTGGGACATCGACGGGACGCTGGTGCACACGAAGGGCGCCGGCACCGACGCCTTCGACCTGGCGCTGGCCGACGTCCTCGGCGAGGTGCCCGAAGGCCGGGTGCGCATGAGCGGCAAGACCGACCCCTTGATCGTGCACGAACAGCTGGCCCTCCTCGGGCGCGAGCCCGAGCCCGAGCTTGTCGACGCCGTCCTGGCGCGCCTCGTGCACCGGCTCGCCGATCTCTCCTCCCGCATCGCCGAGCAGGGCGTCGCCTGCCCGGGGGTGACGGAGGTGCTCGCCGAGCTGGACCGTCGGGCCGACGTGGCCCAAGGGGTGCTCACCGGCAACCTTCGTCCCAACGCGGTGGTGAAGCTGGCCGCCTTCGGGCTGGACCGGTTCGTCGACTTCGACCTCGGGGCCTACGGGAGCGACCACCTCGACCGGAACCTCCTCGTCCCCCTGGCCCGGCGGCGGGCCGAGGCGAGGCTCGGCGGCCCGGTGGCCCCCGAGGACACCTGGGTCGTCGGCGACACGCCGCTCGACCTGGCCTGCGCCCGCGCCGGCGGGGTGCGGTGCCTGCTCGTGGCCACCGGCACCTACGGCGCCGACGAGCTCGTGGAGCTCGAGCCCGACGCCTTCCTGGTGGACCTGACGGACACCGACGCCGTGGTCGAGCTGCTGGCCGAGGACCGGCCGCCCGTCAACGTGCCGTGACCGGCTCCCCCACCGGGGAACCTGCGCTCTCCGCCCGCGACGCCCGGCGGATGGCCCTGCGGGCCCAGGGCCTGCTCGGCCCCCGGATCGCCGGCGGGCCGCTGGGGGTGCTCCACCACCTGCGGGCGGTCCAGCTCGACAGCATCTCCGTGCTGGCCCGCTCCCACGAGCTCGTCCCCTACGCCCGGTTGGGCCCGGTGCCCAGGTGCCGCGTGGAGCGTGCCTTCTGGATCGGGACCCGCCGGGAGGAGGCGCCGTACGCCTTCGAGCACTGGTCCCGGGCGGCGTGCGTGCTCCCGATCGAGGACTGGCCGTACACGGAGTTCCAGCGGGCGGACCGGCGGGCGAAGGGCAGGGGGTGGCACCGGCTCGAGGACGCAGACCGGCACCGTGCTGCCGTGCTCCAGCGCCTGGCGTCGGAAGGGCCGCAGACGGCGCGCCAGCTCGGCGGGGCCAAGCGTGGCGGGCCGTGGTGGGACTGGTCGGACGTGAAGATCGCCGTCGAGCAGCTCCTCGAGGTGGGCGACGTCGTCTGCACGTCGCGGGCGGGGTTCCAGCGTGTCTACGACCTTCCCGAGCGCGCCATCCCCTCCGGTCTCCTCAGCCGGGCGCTGCCTCGGGGCGAACAGGTCCGCCACCTGCTCGCCGGCGCCCTCCGGGCCCTCGGCGTGGCGACGGTCCCCGACCTGGCCGCCTACTGCGGCATCGGCGTGCACGAGGCCGGGGCGACCGTGGCGGCCATGGACCTTCCTCGGGTGCGGGTGGAGGGCTGGCCGGGCACGGCCCTCGCCGACCCGGCCGCTCTGACGGGCCCCACCCGTGGGCTGCGGTCGCGCCCGGTGCTCCTGTCGCCGTTCGACCCGACCATCTGGTACCGCCCACGGGTGGCGCGCCTGTTCGGGTTCCATCACCGCCTGGAGGCCTACGTGCCGCGGCACAAAAGGGTGCACGGCTACTTCTCCATGCCCGTGCTCGTGGGCGATGCCCTGGTGGCTCGGGTGGACCCCGGTCGCGAGGGCGAGGTCCTCGTGGCCCGCAGCCTCCATCTCGAGCCGGGGGCTCGCCCGGACGCCGTCGGGCCCGGGATCGCGGCGGCGCTGGCCGAGGCCACCCGCTGGGTCGGAGCCACCACTGTTGTGCTCGAGCGGGTCGATCCCGACGATGCCCGCCGCCCGATCGAGGCGGCCCTCGGAGCGGCCGGGCTGCGCTGAGCCCGACCGGCGCTACTGGCCCACGCGCCCGTCGATCCGCTCGCGCAGGAGGTCGGCGTGGCCGCAGTGGCGCGCGTACTCCTCGACCATGTGCACGAGCACGGACCGGAGCTGGATCGGCGTGCCGTCGCGCTGGCGCCCGGTCACCCCCAGGTCCTCCGCCGCCTCCACGAACCGCTCGGCGAACGCCACCTCGCGCCGCCAGGTCTCCCATGCCTCGGCCACGACGTCGGGATCACCCACCGCCCCGTTCCAGTCGAGATCCCGGTCCCCGTCGGTGCGGTAGAGGCGCGGAGCGTCCTCCCCCGCCATCACCTGGCGGAACCAGTACTGCTCGACGCCGGCCATGTGGCGGACGATCCCGAGGAGCGACATGGTCGACGGGGGGACCGACCGGCGGGCCAGCTGCTCGGCATCGAGGCCGGCGCACTTCAT
The DNA here is from genome assembly GCA_021791845.1 of Actinomycetes bacterium. Classification (GTDB taxonomy): domain Bacteria; phylum Actinomycetota; class Acidimicrobiia; order Acidimicrobiales; family RAAP-2; genus JAJYVT01. The sequence goes on from JAJYVT010000028.1 coordinate 25,963, forward strand.
CTCCATCGTCAGGCGGTAGCCGGCGAGGTACTGCACGAGCGTGCCGCGCTCGTCGTCCGGCTCGGGGAACGCGAAGCGCGGGTCGGCGCCCGGGTCCACCCACATGTCGGGGTGGGCGGCGGACGCCGACCAGCGGCCGGCCGGGATGTCGTCGGATCCCGCCGCCGGGATGTCGCCGGAGCGCGCCGGGGTCACCCCCTCATCGTGGACGCCGGCAGCGGCGGCCGCAAGGTCCGAGGCGATCGGCACCTCCATGCCCATGAGGGCCGTGAACGGCGTGCGCAGGCTCTCCCGGCCATCGTGCCGTCGACGACGCGGTACGGTCGGGTCGTGCTTGCGGTTCCCACCCGTCACGGCGCGCGCGCCATCGCACCATGGCGCCGCCGCCCGCGATGACCTCGGTCGCCCCGCCCCGGGTGGCGGTCGGCCCCGAGCCGGCGCCCTTCGCCGTTGACGCCGTCACCGCCGGCGGCGGCCAGGTCGTCCCGCTGGGCGAGGAGGCCGACGCGCTCGTCTGGCTGTCCCCCCGGCCCGAGGACAACGAGCTGCTCCGCCACGCCCTGGCGGAGGGGCCGGGGATCCGCTGGGTCCAGCTCCCGTTTGCCGGGATCGAGCACGTGGTGGCGGCCGGCATCGTGGACGCCGAGCGTGCCTGGACGTGCGCCAAGGGCTCCTACGCCGAGCCCGTGGCCGAGCACGCCCTCATGCTGGCGATGGCCGGGCTCCGGCTGCTCCCGGCGCGCATCCGGGCCACCAGCTGGGGCGAGCAGGCCGGCACCAGCCTCTACGACGCACCGGTGACGATCCTCGGCGGTGGGGGCATCACCCAGGAGCTCATCCGGCTGCTCACGCCCCTGCGGGCCGAGGTCACCGTGGTCCGGCGCCGTCCCGACCCGGTGCCGGGGGCGGCGCGGACGGTGGCGGCCGACCGGCTGCACGACGCGCTGCCCGGCGCCCTGGTCGTGTTCCTGGCGCTGGCGCTCACGCCGGCGACCGAGCGGGTGATCGGCCGGCGCGAGCTGGAGCGGATGGACGAGCGGGCGTGGCTCGTGAACGTGGCCCGCGGCCGCCACGTGGACACCGGGGCACTCGTCGCGGCGCTGGCGGCGGGCGCGATCGCCGGAGCGGCGCTGGACGTCACCGACCCCGAGCCCCTGCCCGACGGGCACCCCCTCTGGTCGGCTCCCAATTGCATCATCACGCCCCACTCCGCCGACACCTGGGAGATGGTGCGCCCGCTCCTGGCCGCCCGCATCCGGGAGAACGTCGCACGCTTCCGGGCGGGCCAGCCCCTCGAGGGAACGGTGGACCCGGCAGCCGGGTACTGACCCCCCGGGGGCGATGCCCCGTTCGGGGCCGGCGCGAGAGGACATTCGCCCCTACCCGCCCGCCGGAGACGGGACCACCCTCGTAGTGGGCCGGACGCGACGGCCCGACGTGCAGACGACAGGCTTCGAGCGCTCGCGCCCCCGGGGCCGACAGCGAGGTGGACGAGCGATGACGGTACGGGTCGGGATCAACGGGTTCGGCCGGATGGGACGGACGTTCCTCCGCATCGCCGCCGAGACGGCCGGCATCGAGGTGGTGGCCGTCAACGACCTCGCCGGCGCCGAGGCGCTCGCCGCGCTCTTCCGCCGCGACACCGTCTACGGGCGGTTCCCGGGCACGGTCGGCTTCACCGACACGAGCCTGGCGCTCGACGGCACCCGGATCGCCCTCTTCGACGAGCCCGAGGTGGAGCGCCTTCCGTGGGGGAAGCTCGGCGTGGACGTGGTCGTCGAGGCCACCGGGCGCTTCACGACGCGCGAGGCGGCGGCCCGCCACCTCGCCGCCGGCGCCCCGCGGGTGGTCGTGTCGGCGCCGTGCAAGGGCGCCGACGCCACCGTGGTCCTCGGCGTCGACGACGGGAAGCTCGGGCCGGGCGACGTGGTGGTGTCGAACGCCTCGTGCACCACCAACTGCCTGGCCGTCCTGGCCAAGGTGCTGGTGGACTCGTTCGGCATGGTCGACGGCCTCATGACGACGGTGCACGCCTACACGGGGGACCAGCGCCTCGTGGACTCGATCCACAAGGACCCTCGGCGAGCCCGGGCGGCCGCCTGCAACATCGTGCCCACCTCGACCGGTGCCGCCCGGACGACGGCCGAGGTCCTGGCCCCGGTCGCGGGGCACCTCGACGGCGTGGCCATCCGTGTCCCCGTGCCCACGGGCTCGCTCACCGACCTCGTGGCCCTGCTGCCCCGGAGCGTGAGCCGCGAGGCGGTGGACGACGCCTACCGGCAGGCGGCCGCCCGCCAACCCCTCGTCGGGAAGCTCGAGTACAGCGACGAGGACCTGGTCTCGAGCGACATCGTCGGCTCGGGGGCCTCCTGCGTCTACGACTCGAAGCTGACGATGACGAAGGGCCACCTGGTGAAGGTGTTCGGGTGGTACGACAACGAGTGGGGGTACGCCACCCGCCTGGTCGAGCTGGCCGGCATCGTCGGGGGCTTCGCCCACCCCTCGACCGACGTGCCCTCCGTCGGCGCCGGGGCACCCCGCGTGACGTCCCGGGCATGATCCGCCCAGCCCGAGGCGGCGGCGCTCCGGCGCCCGCCCGCGGCGAGCTCGGGCCAGTCGGCGGGGGGACGCAGCGGCGGCGGCTCGCCACGGAGGGTGCACGCCCCCGGTGGCCCGTCCTCGCCGTCCTCTGCGTGAGCCTCCTCGTGGTGAGCCTCGACAACACGATCCTCAACGTGGCCATCCCCGACATCGTGCGGTCGCTCCGTGCCGCCTCGAGCGACCTGCAATGGGCGATCGACGCCTACAGCGTCGTGTTCGCCGGGCTCCTGCTCGTGCTCGGGAACGTGGGCGACCGGCTGGGACGCAAGTGGGTGCTCGCGGCGGGGATCGTCGTCTTCGGGCTGGGATCGTCGGCATCGGCCTTCTCCGGCTCGCCCGACCGCCTGATCGCCGCCCGCGCCTTCATGGGCATCGGCGCGGCGGCGATCATGCCGGCGACGCTCTCGATCCTGACCAACGTCTACGTCGACCTCGAGGAGCGCTCCCGTGCGATCGGCATCTGGTCGGCGACCACCGGCCTCGGCGTTGCCGTCGGGCCGGTCCTCGGCGGGTGGCTGCTGGCGCACTTCTGGTGGGGCTCGGTGTTCCTCGTCAACGTGCCCATCTGCGTCCTCGGGCTGGTCCTGGTGCTGGCCATCGTGCCGAACTCGAGGGACGAGCGGGCCATGCGGCCGGACGTCGTGGGCGCGGTGCTCTCGACCGGCGGGATGGGCGTCCTCTTGTGGGGGATCATCGAGGCGCCGACCCGGACCTGGACCTCGCCCCTCGTGCTCGGGGCCGTGGTGGCGGGCGCCGGCGTCCTCCTCGCCTTCGTGCTCTGGGAGCGCCGCTCCGACCACCCCATGCTCGAGCTCGCCTTCTTCCGCTCCCGGCGGTTCTCGACCGCCATCGTGGGGATGGCACTGGTCATCTTCGCCCTCACGGGCGGGCTCTTCCTCTTCACGCAGTACCTGCAGTTCCTGCTCGGCTACAGCGCGTTGGCCACCGGGCTGCGCATCGCGCCGATCGCCGCCATCCTCCTGGTGGCGGCGCCGGCGTCGATCGCGCTCGACCGCCGCTTCGGCACGAAACCGGTCGTCTTCGCCGGGATGGGGCTCGTGGCGGCGTCCTTCCTCCTGCTGTCGTCCACCACGGTGCACGGCGGCTACGGCAACGCCCTCCCCGCCTTCATGATGATGGGGGCGGGCGCCGGGTTGGCCTTCGCCCCCTGCACCGCGGCGGTGATGGGCTCGGTGTCGCTCGAGCGGGCCGGCGTGGGGTCGGCGACCAACAGCGCCGCGCTGCAGCTGGGCGGGGCGACCGGCGTCGCGGTGCTCGGGAGCCTTCTCAACGCGCGCTACCAGGGTCACCTCGGGGCGCTGCTCGCCCACCGCGCCGTCCCCCACGACGTCCTCCAGCTCGTCCTCGGCTCGCTCGGCGGCGCGCTGACGGTCGCCCAGCAGGCCGGCGGCCACCTGGGGACGGAGCTTGCCCTGGGGGCGCGCCAGGCCTTCGTGGACGGGATGGACCTGGCGGTCGTGGCCGCGGCGGGGGTGGTCGCGGCCGCGTCGGTGGTGGTGCTCTGGCTCCTCCCCAACCGGCCCCCGGACGGCGGCGCGACACCGCGCCCGGCGGACGCGCCCGAGGATCAGATCGGCTCGGGGACCATGTCGATGGCGCCGCAGGGGCACTCCCTGGCGCAGAGCCCGCACCCCTTGCAGTAGTCGTAGTCGATGCGGTAGCGGCTGCCCGTCCCGAGCTTGACCACCGCGTTGTCCGGGCACACGCCGTAGCAGTTGTCGCACTCGAAGCAGTTGCCGCACGACAGGCACCGCCGGGCCTCGTAGAGGGCGGTGGACTCGTCCAGGCCCCGGACCACCTCGTCGAAGCCCGAGGCGCGGCGGGCCGCCGTCAGGCGCTGCTCGACGGAGGCGGGCGCGTCGGCGTAGTACCAGGTGTTGAGCCGCTCGGCCACGGCCAGCCCCGGACGCGGCGGCCTCTCCGGGGACGGCCCACCCAGCCAGGCGTCGATCGCCCGGGCGCCGGCCTTCCCCCGGCCGACGGCGTTCGTGACCGTCCGCTCGCCCTCCACCACGTCGCCGCCGGCGAAGACGCCGGGGGCGCCGGTCGAGCCGTCGTGCCCGGCCCGCACCACGCCGTCCCCGGTCCGCACCCCGTCCAGCCCGTCGAAGAGCGACAGGTCGGCCCGCTCCCCCAGGGCGAGGACCACCGTGTCGGCGCCGAGCCGCTGCGTCCGGCCGGTCGGGCGCGGGAACCCGGTGTCGTCCAGCGCCATCTCCTCCACCGTCACGGACCCGCGCTCGGCCCGGGCGATGGTCGACAGCCACCGGAGGCGCACCCCCTCCGCCTCCGCCGCCTCCACCTCCTCTTCGTGGGCGGGCATCCGCTCCCGGGTCCGCCGGTAGACGATCAACGGCTCGGTGGCACCCAGGCGCCGGGCGGTGCGGGCTGCGTCCACCGCCGTGTCACCGCCGCCGTACACCGCGACGCGCCGCCCGAGCGCCGGCGGGTCGCCGGCCTCGGTGGCGGCGAGGAGCGACAGGGCGTCCAGCACGCGGGCCGAGTCGCCGGCCGGGACGTAGGCGTTCGCCGCCAGGGAGGCGCCAACGGCGACGAACGCGGCGTCGAACCCGCCCTCGGCCATCGTGGCCCGCAGGTCCGTGACCGTCGTCGCCGGGCGCAGCTCGACACCGGTCGCCAGCAGCCGCTCGACCTCGGCGTCGAGCACCGGCCGCGGCAAGCGGTACCGGGGGATCCCGTGGCGCAGCATCCCACCCGGGGTGGCCGAGCCGTCCATCACGACCACCTCGTGCCCCGCCCGCCGGAGGTGGTAGGCGGCCGAGAGCCCCGCCGGCCCGGCCCCCACCACGAGGACCCTCCGCCCGGTGGCCGACGCCGGTCCCGGCAGCGGCCATCCGGCCCGGATGGCCTCGTCCCCGAGGAACCGCTCGACGGCGTGGATCCCCACCGTCTCGTCCAACGTCGCCCGGTTGCAGGCCCTCTGGCACGGGTGGTAGCAGACCCGGCCCATGACCGCCGGGAACGGGTTGTCCTCCACCACCTGGCGCCAGGCCTCCTGGTAGCGCCCCTCCTCTGCCAGCGCCAGCCAGGCCTGGGCGTTCTCCCCGGCCGGGCAGGCGTCGTTGCACGGCGGCATGCGGTCGACGTACACCGGCCGCTCGGTCCGCCATGCCCCGGTCCGGTTGGCCAGGCTCGTCCCCACGTCGAGCGTGATGGCGAAGGGCCGCTCGGTCATCTCGACTCCTCGTATGTCGTCCTGTGGGTCGTCCTGCCCGACCCCACACGTCGGACCGCCTGGTCGGCCATCCGTTGGAGCGCGGCCACCGTCTCGGGCTCCCGGACCGCGCCGGTCTCGTCGAAGAGGTGACGGAACCGCCGTTGGAGGCGCAGGTACTCCTCCACCCGGACCTTCCGCCGGACCGGCAGCACGTCGGTCACCTCGCCCTGCACGGCCTCGTAGACGGGGAAGAGGCCGGACTCGTGGGCCAGACGCGCCACCCGTACCGTGTCCGCCGGCTCGCTCCCCCATCCGAGCGGGCAGGGGGCCAGGACGTGGAGGTACCGGGCCCCGTGCCACGCCATCGCCCGCTCGACCTTGCGCTCGAGGTCGTGCAGGTCGGCCACCGTGGCCGTCGCCACGTAGGGGATCCGGTGGGCCATGGCGATGGCCGGGACGTCCTTGCCCTGGCCGAAGGGGTTGCCGGGCGACGGCCCGATCGCCTCGGTCGTGGCGGTGCGGGCGGCCGGCGGCGTCGCCCCGGACCGCTGCACGCCGGTGTTCATGTAGGCCTGGTTGTCGTAGCAGACGAACAGCACGTCGTCGCCTCGCTCGAACATGCCCGACAGGCACCCCATCCCGATGTCGACGGTGCCGCCGTCACCCGCTTGGGCGACGACCCGCACGTCGCCCCGGCCGGCCGTCTCGAGGGCGGCGGCAACCCCCGCCGCCACGGCCGGCGCGTTGCCGAACAGCGAGTGCAGCCAGGGCAGCCGCCACGACGTCTCGGGGTACGGGGTCGTGAAGACCTCCAGGCATCCGGTGGCGTTCACCGCCACCAGCCGGCCGTCGGTCGCCCGCATGGCGGCGTCGAGGACGTAGCGGGCGGCCAGGGCCTCGCCGCAGCCCTGGCATGCCCGGTGACCGGAGGTGAGCGAGTTGGCCCGGGCAGGGTCGGACTGCACGGTGCGAAGCTCGGACGGGAGCAGGCGGTTCCCGACGGCGAAGCTGCCCACCTGGTAGTACTTGACCGGCGCCTGCTGGGTCACGACGCCACCTCCGTGCTCGTGGGCCCCGCCGGCGTGCCCGGGCTGCCCGGTGGCCGCCGCGAGCGGGCGCCGCGGTGGCGAAGGACGCTCTCCGCCGTGGGCCCGGTCGGCCGCGCCGACCCGTCGGCGGCCAGCGCCGCCTCAACCGCCGGCCGGTCGAGATCGAGGAAGCTGAGCGCCTCGAGGCTGCCGTCGAGCGCCCGCTCGGCCAGCCGGCGGAGCGAGGCCTCGGTGACGGGGCGGCCGCCGAGGCCGGCGACGACGCTGGCCACCGGAACGTCCGCCCCGGCGAGCGCCATGGCCACGTCGGTCGCCAGCACGCCCCCGAACCCGGGCGAGAAGGCCCGGTCCACCACCACCACGGACGGCACGGCGCCCAGGGCGTCCCGTACGGCGGCGGCGGGGAAGGGCCGGAAGGTCGTGACCCCGAGCGCCCCCACGCGGTGCCCGGCGTCCCGCAGGGCGTCGACGGCGTCGGCGATGGTGCCGAGCACCGAGCCCATGGCCACCAGGGCCACGTCGGCGCCCTGGAGACGGTAGGGCGCCACGAGGGCGGGAACGGGCCGCCCCACGCGCTCGCCGAGCTCGGCGGCCAGCGCCGGGACCCGGTCGAGCGCGGCGAGCATCCGCAGGTGGGCCAGGTACCGGACCTCGGTGAACGCCTCAGGGCCCACCATCGCCCCGATCGACATCGGGTCCGCAGGGTCCAGCACCTGCCGGGGCCGGAAGGGGGGGAGGAAGGCGTCCACGTCGGACGGGTCGGGGACGGAGACGGCTTCGGTGGCGTGGGTCAAGACGAACCCGTCCATGCACACCATCACGGGCACCGAGAGCTCCTCGGCCAGGCGGAAAGCGAGCACGTGCTGGTCGACCGCCTCCTGGTTGGAGGAGGCGAACAGCTGCACCCAGCCGGCGTCGCGCACCGCCATGGCGTCGCTGTGGTCGTTCCAGATGTTGATGGGCGCGCCCACCGCCCGGTCGGCGAGGGTCATGACGACGGGAAGGCCCAGCCCGCCGGCGTTGTAGACAGCCTCGGCCATGAACAACAACCCCTGGCTGGCGGTGGCCGTGTACACCCGGGCCCCCGTGGCCGAAGCGCCGATGGCGACCGACATCGCCGCGAACTCCGACTCCACGTTGAGGAACCGGCACGGCGCCAGGGCGCCCGAGCGGACCATCCTGCCCAGCGCCTCGACGATGTGGGTCTGGGGGGTGATCGGGTACGCGCACACCACGCGGGGCCGGCAGGCGGCCACCGCCTCCGCCACCGCCTGGGAGCCTTCGACCTGCTGGAGCATGGCGCCCTCCCCGGCCGTCAGGCCGCCGCGCCGGTGCTGGCGGCGACCGCCTCGAACCCGCCCCGTGCCGCCAGGGCGTTCGCCCCGCCGACCACCGGGCCGAAGCGCCGGACCAGGGCCGACGCCACCGACTCGAGGGACACCGCCCCCGTCAGGGCGCACAGGCCGCCGAGCAGGGCGGCGTTGGGCACCGGCCGTCCCACGTGGGTGCGGGCCAGCTCCGTGGCCGGCACCCCGTGCACCCGGACACCGTCGGGGAACGGGAGCACCGCGTGCAACGAGTCGGCCGGGGCGGACGTGTTCACGAGGACGGCACCCTCCGGCGCCAGCCCGTCGAGCAGGTCCACGTGGTGGACCAGGGTGACGTCGGCCACCACCACGACGTCGGGAGCCGTCACGGGCTCGCGCGTGCGGATCGGCCCGTCGGCGATCCGGCAGAAGGCGACCACCGGCGCGCCCATCCGCTCGGACCCGAAGCTCGGGATGGCCTGCGCCACCCGGCCCTCCTCGAAGGCGGCCACCGACAGGAGCTCGGCCGCCGTCACGACCCCCTGGCCGCCGCGCCCGTGGAACCGGACCTGCAGCATCACACCTCCTCGGAGGGCGGGACGCCGATCCGCGTGTTGTCGCCCGCGCCCGCTGCGCGACCTCCGGCAACGTGGGCCATGGGGGGAGCATGCGCCGACGCCGGAGGCCGCACTAGGGCTGAAGGTCACTGCGGCCCCGCGCGCATGCGCACGCCGGCGGCCCGGCGCGAGGCCGGTGAGCCGGCCGGGCCGGCCGGGCCGGGGGGCCGGGGGGCCGGGGGGCCGGGTGACCAATGGCCCTGTGGACCGCGGCGTCGATGCGGGACCATCGCCTCATGGAACAGATCCGGTGGTTCGACGAGCTGAAGGTCGCGGACGTGGCCGCGGCCGGTGGCAAGGGCGCAAACCTGGGCGAGCTGACGGCGGCGGGGTTCCCCGTCCCGCCGGGGTTCGTCATCACCGCCTCGGCGTACGTGGAGACGATCGAGCGGAGCGGCGCCCGGGGCACGCTGCGCGCGCTCCTCGGCGCCCTGGACGTGGACGACGCCGCGAGCGTCGCCCGCACGGCCGGGGCCTGCCGGGACGCGATCGCGGCGACCAAACCCCCGGCCGAGCTCGCCGACGCCATCGTCGCCGCCTACCGGCGCCTCGGCGACGACGTCGCCGTCGCCGTGCGGTCCTCGGGCACGAGCGAGGACACCGGCGCGACGTCCTTCGCCGGGATGAACGCCACGTTCACCAACGTGATCGGCGCCGAGCAGGTGCTCGAGCGGGTGGTGGACTGCTGGGCCTCGCTGTACGGCGACCGCTCGATCGTCTACCGCGCCACCGAGCATGCGGCGGAGGAGCCGACGATCGCCGTCATCGTCCAGCGAATGGTCCCGTCCGACCGCTCGGGCGTCTTGTTCACCGTGGACCCGGCCAGCGGTGACCGGTCCCACCTGGTGGTCGAGGCCGTCTTCGGACAGGGCGAGGCGATCGTCTCGGGGCGAGTCGAGCCCGACACCTACGTCGTCGACCGCGAGGGCCCCGCCATCACGAGCATCCGCATCGGGACGAAAGCCCTGGAGATCACCCGGGACGAGTCGGGGCACGACCGGGAGGTCGCGCTCCCGTCCGACCGAGCGCGCCAGCGGGTGCTGAGCGACAGCGAGGTGCTCGAGCTCGCCCGTCTCGGGCTCTCGGTGGAGGCGCACTACGGCGCACCCCAGGACGTCGAATGGGCGGCCGCCGGCGGTGACGTCTGGCTCGTCCAGTCTCGCCCGATCACGACCCTCGGCCGGCGGGACGCGTCGGCGGCCGGCGGCAGCGTCCTGCCGGCAGCTCCGGAGGGGCGGGTCCTGGTGAGCGGGTTGGGCGCGTCCGCCGGGACCGTGTCCGGCGCAGTGCGGGTGCTCACGTCGCCCGAGGAGAGCTCGCAGCTCTTGCCCGGCGAGGTGCTCGTCGCCCCCATGACGAGCCCGGACTGGGTCCCGGCCATGCGGCGCGCCGCGGCGCTGGTGACCGACGGGGGCGGGATCACCTGCCACGCGGCGATCGTGTCGCGCGAGCTGCGCATCCCGTGCGTCGTGGGGACGAGGATGGCGACCACCGTCCTGCGGGACGGCGAGGTGGTCACCGTCGACGGCGCCACCGGCACCGTGACCGAAGGCGCAGTCGCCGCGGCCGCCCCCGCCGCGAGCGCCGTCGCCGAGGCCGGAACCGGGGCGGCGGCGGCCGGGACGGCACGACCGGCAGGCGGGGGCGCGGCGGCTCCCATCGCCACCCGTCTCTACGTCAACCTTGCGGTGGCGGAGCGCGCCGAGGAGGTGGCGGCCCTCGACGTCGACGGTGTCGGCCTCCTGCGAGCCGAGTTCATGGTTGCCGACGCGCTGGGCGGCGTGCACCCTCGCCTCTTGATCGACCGCGGGCAGAGCGGCACGTTCGTGGGGGCCATGACCGAGTCCCTCCTCCGCATCACCCGGGCCTTCTTCCCCCGGCCAGTCGTCTACCGCTCGATCGACTTCCGCAGCAACGAGTTCCGGGGGCTCGAGGGCGGCGAGGCGTACGAGCCGGTCGAGGCCAATCCGATGATCGGGTACCGGGGCTGCTACCGCTACATGGACCAGCCGGACCTGTTCTCCCTGGAGCTCGACGTACTGGGCAACGTGGTCGCCGAGACGCCGAACCTCCGCCTGATGATCCCTTTCGTGCGCACGGCCTGGGAGCTGGAGCGCTGCATCGCGCTGGTGCGGTCCCACCCCCGGGCCCGGACACTGGCGCTCTGGGTGATGGCCGAGGTGCCCTCGGTCGCCTACTGGATCCCCACCTATGCGGCGATGGGC
>JAJYVT010000125.1 GCA_021791845.1 Actinomycetes bacterium
AGGGCGCCGGGCTCGAAGGGCACGACCGCCCTCCGGGCGGTGTCGTACAGGCGCACGAGCGTCAGATCCCCGCCATCTTGAGCGTGCTGTGGGCGCGGTGTCGCATGTTGAGGGTGACGCAGACGGCAGTGAAGGCCTCGATCGCCAACGCCTGGGCCAGGCTCCCGGCGTCGAGCGGCCGGAGCCCCTCGATCCGCTCGACCAGCGACATCGTCTCGGAGGTGGCCTCGGGGTCGTCGGCGCACACCAGCACGTCGGCGACGAGCCCGGAGTCCAGGTCGGCCATGTCACGGGCCGGGAGGTGGTGGAAGGCGGCCGCCACCTTCGTGCCGGGCAGGGCGGCCTGCACGGCGGCGGCCATCGAGCCGCGGGCGGGGACGAGCGGGAGCATCTCCCGCCCCTCCTTCGCCAAGGCGTTGACCATCGAGACGAGCACCTTCCCTTCCAGGGCGTCGCGCAAGCCCGACACCGTCGCCACCGCGCTGTCCCACGGGGTGGCCAGGACCACGAGGCCGCAGGCGGCCGCCACCTCGTTGGCGGCTCCCCGCACCTCCCCCCGGAGCCGGTCGGCCCACGGTGGGAGGAGCTCGCCCACGACGCTCTCGGCCCGGGCGGCGTCCCTCGAGCCCACCGTCACCCGCACGCCCGCCTCGGCCAGCCGAAGGGCCAGCCCCCGGCCCGCCGGCCCAGTTCCTCCGAGTATCCCGATGTCCACGGCTCCCACCTTGTCACAGCTCGCAGCGGTGCTCGTGGCGATAGCCTCACCGGCCGTGGGCATCCTCGACGGAAAGCGCATCCTCGTGACCGGCGTCCTCACCGACGACTCGCTCGCCTTCGCCGTCGCACGGCGGGCGATCGACGAGGGGGCCGAGATCGTGCTGTCGGGCTTCGGCCGGGGACTGTCGCTCACCCGGCGCACGGCCCGGAAGCTCCCCGGCGAACCCGACGTGCTCGAGCTCGACGTCACCGAGCCCGGGGACCTGGCGGCCGCCGCCGAGGTGCTTGCCGGCCGGTGGGACGGGCTGGACGGGCTGGTGCACGCCATCGGCTTCGCCCCCGCCTCCTGCCTGGGCAGCGGGATGTTCGCAGCCGAGTGGCCGGACGTCTCGGTGGCGCTGGAGGTGTCGGCGTACTCCCTCAAGGCCCTGATCGGCGCCTTCCGGCCGCTCCTCGAGGCGGCCCGCGGGTCGGTGGTGTCGCTCGACTTCGACGCCACGGTCGCCTGGCCCCAGTACGACTGGATGGGAGTGGCCAAGGCCGCCCTCGAGTCGTTGACCCGCTACCTGGCCAAGGAGCTCGGCCCGGCGGGGATCCGGGTCAACCTGGTGGCCGCCGGGCCGCTGCGGTCGATGGCTGCGAAGTCCATCCCCGGGTTCAGCACCTTCGAGGACACCTGGGGCACGCGCGCCCCTCTCGGGTGGGACGTGCGGGACACCGAGCCGGTCGGCAAGGCCTGCGTCGCCCTGCTGTCGGACTGGTTCCCCATGACCACGGGCGAGATGCTCCACGTGGACGGCGGCGTCCACGCCGTCGGGGGCTGAGCGCCCGGCGCCCAGCCCGACCGAGCGCGCCGGCGATCAGCGCCGGCGCCCGCGGTCCCTATGGACCTTCGGCCCTACCTCCCCCGCCCACCCCGTCCCCAGGGTGGTCCGGGAGCAGGGAGGACGAAAGATGACCGTTACCGAACGCACCGCGGGGACCGGCATGGCGGCCGACGGGACCTATCTGGCGCCGGGACAGCCGGGCAGCCTGGTCGAGGTCAAGAGCCGGTACGACAACTTCATCGGCGGCCACTGGGTGCCGCCGAGCCGCGGCGAGTACATGCAGAACATCACCCCGGGCACCGGCCACCCGTTCACCGAGGTGGCGCGGTCGACCGCCGAGGACGTGGACCTGGCCCTCGACGCCGCCCACGCCGCCAAGGAGCGCTGGGGCGAGACGTCGCTCCCCGAGCGCGCCGCCGTCCTCAACGCCATCGCCGACGTCATCGAGAAGAACCTGCCGATGCTGGCGGTGGCGGAGAGCTGGGAGAACGGCAAGCCGGTGCGGGAGACGCTGGCGGCCGACATCCCCCTGGCCGTCGACCACTTCCGCTATTTCGCCGGGGCCACCCGGGCGCTCGAGGGACGGCTGACCGAGATCGACAAGGACACGGTGGCCTACCACTTCCACGAGCCGCTCGGCGTCGTCGCCCAGATCATCCCCTTCAACTTCCCGCTGCTCATGGCGGCGTGGAAGATCGCCCCCGCGCTCGCCGGCGGCAACTGCACGGTGGTGAAGCCGGCCTCCTCCACGCCGTGGTCCATCCTGAAGCTGGCAGAGCTGATCGAGGACATCGTCCCTCCGGGCGTGGTCAACATCGTGACCGGGCCCGGGAACGAGATCGGCAAGGCTCTGGCTTCGAGCCCCCGCATCGCCAAGGTCGGCTTCACCGGCGAGACGGTCACCGGGCGCCTCATCATGCAGTACGCGGCCGAGAACCTGATCCCCTCCACGGTCGAGCTGGGAGGCAAGTCGCCGAACATCTTCTTCCCCGACGTGATGGAGGCCGACGACGAGTTCCTGGACAAGGCCGTCGAGGGCCTGGTGCTCTACGCCTTCAACAAGGGCGAGGTCTGCACGTGCCCGTCCCGGGCGCTCGTCCACCGCTCCATCTACGACGAGTTCATGGCGAGGTCCCTGGACCGCATCTCCCGCATCGTCCAGGGCAACCCGCTCGACCCGGCCACCATGGTGGGCGCCCAGAGCTCGCTCCAGCAGCTCCAGAAGATCTCCGGCTACGTCGACATCGGTCGTCAGGAGGGGGCGGAGGTGCTGATCGGCGGCGACCGGGCCCACCTCGACGGCGAGCTGCACGACGGGTACTACTACCAGCCGACCGTCCTCGAGGGCCACAACCAGATGCGGGTGTTCCAGGAGGAGATCTTCGGCCCCGTGCTGGCGGTCACCACCTTCGACGACGAGGCCGAAGCCGTCCACCTCGCCAACGACACCCTCTACGGTCTCGGCGCGGGGGTGTGGACCCGCGACGGGAACCTCGCCTACCGCATGGGGAGGGCAATCAAGGCGGGTCGGGTGTGGACCAACTGCTACCACCTCTACCCCGCCGGCGCAGCCTTCGGCGGCTACAAGATCTCCGGGGTCGGGCGGGAGAACCACCAGATGATGCTCGAGCACTACACGCAGACGAAGAACCTGCTGGTCAGCTACAGCGCCAAGCCGCTGGGGCTCTTCTAGGGGGGGCGAGCCAGGGAGGCGGAGGCAGGCGGAGGCAGACGTGCCCGATCCCCCCGATCCGATCGCGCAGGATGAAGGGCCGGGTCCGGTGCCCCGGGCGGTCGCCACGACGGCGGCGCTCGAGGCCATCGCCCGGCTGGTGGCCGAACGGGGGCCGGTCATGTTCGTCCAGTCGGCGGGGTGCTGCGACGGCAGCTGTCCCATGTGCTTCGACGTGGGCGAGTTCGTCGTCGGCAACCACGACGTGCTCCTGGGCACCGTCGGTGGATGCCCCGTCTACATGGACCCCCGGCAGTTCGAGACCTGGCGCCACGTCCAGCTGATCGTGGACGTGGAGCCGGGAGAGCCGGAGGGCTTCTCCCACGCCGCCGGGCCGGGCCGGCACTTCGTCGCCCGCTCCCGGGTGCTCACCCCGCAAGAGGAGGCCGGGCTGGGCGCCGGGTGAGCTGCGCGGCCCGGCCCGGAGCCGGTGCCGTGCGCCGGGCGGCCCCCGACCAGCGGCCGGCTCCCACCGCCACGGCGGCCGGGCGGAGCCGGGCCCGTCGGGTCGGAAGACCACCGTGGCCACCCGCGGGTGCCAGGATGGACGCCGTGGACGCACCCGCAATGATGCGGCGCCTCGCCGCCGTGATCGACGCCCGCCGGTGGGACGAGCTCCCGGCGCTGCTCCACCGGGACTTCACGTGCCACTACGTCCACACCGGCGAGTCCTTCGACGGCGGCTCGTGGGTACGCCTGAACGCCGAGTACCCGGGGTTCGACCACCTCCGGCTGGAGGACTGCATCGGCGAGGGCGACCGCGCCGCGGGCCGGTCCCACGTCACCGGGTACGTCGACGGAGCGCTGCAGCACTTCGAGGTCGCCACCTTCCTCACGCTGGACGGCGGCCTGATCGCGAGCATGACGGAGCTCTGGACCGACGTCGCCAACGAGCCGCCCGCCGGCACCAGGCCCGCCTGAGCCGGCGGCACTCGAGGCCGTAGCGGCCGCACCGTCACGACCGGCCGCACCGGTAGTCTCGGTCCGTCATGACCACGTCGCGCCGGGTGCCCTGAGGTGCCGCCGGGCCGCGCCATGAGCGGGTGGGCGGGGATGCGGTCGTTCCGCCAGGACCGCTCCGTCCTCGAGCACCGGGTGAAGAAGGGCACCACCCGCAGGATGCTCCGCTTCGCCATGCCCTACCGGCGGATCCTCATGATCTTCGTCCCGGTCGTGGTGGTCGACGCCCTCGTCGGGGCGGTCAACCCCCTCATCCTGCGGGCCATCATCGACCGGGGCATCCTCGGCCACCGTGCCGGCCTCGTCGTCCAGCTCGCCGTGCTGGCGGCCGGCCTGGCGCTCTTCACAGCGGCACTCTCGCTCTACCAGCGGCGGGTGTCGGCGGTGATCGGCGAAGGGTTGATCTACGACATGCGGGTCAAGGTCTTCCGGCACATCCAGCAGATGCCGCTGGCGTTCTTCACCCGCACGCAGACCGGTGCCCTCGTCAGCCGGCTCAACAACGACGTGATCGGCGCGCAGCAGGCGTTCACCACACTGCTGTCCAACGTGGTCGGCAACCTGATGACCGTCGTGATCATGGTGGGGGCGATGTTCTATCTCTCCTGGCAGATCACGCTCATCGCCCTCGTGCTCCTGCCCATCTTCCTCGTGCCCGCCCGCTTCGTCGGGCGCAAGCTCGGCTCGCTCACCAAGGAGGGCTACGACCTCAACGCCGAGATGAACATGGTGATGCACGAGCGGTTCAACGTGGCCGGGGCCATGCTGGTCAAGCTGTTCGGCCGGCCCGAGCAGGAGGCCAGGCACTTCGACCAGAAGGCGGCCCGGGTGCGCGACATCGGGATCGTGCAGGCGCTGTACGCCCGCATGTTCATGGTCGCGCTCATCCTGACCGCCGCGCTGGCCACGGCGTTCGCCTACGGCTTCGGCGGCGTCGCCGCCGTGCACGGGACCCTCGCCGTCGGCACGGTGGTCGCCCTCACCGCCTACCTGGCCCGGCTGTACGCCCCCCTGGCCCAGCTGTCCAACGTGAACCTGGACGTGATGACCACGCTCGTTTCCTTCGAGCGCATCTTCGAGGTGCTGGACCTCGAGCCGATGATCCAGGAGCGCCCCGATGCCGTGGCCGTGCCCCGGGGCCCGGCCAGCATCGAGTTCGACCACGTGCGGTTCGCCTACCCGAGCGCCGACGAGGTGTCGCTCGCCTCCCTGGAGGCGGTGGCCACCCTCGAGGCGCCGGTGCACGCCGAGGTGCTCCACGACGTGTCGTTCCGGGTGGAGCCGGGCCAGATGGTCGCCCTGGTGGGGCCGTCGGGGGCCGGCAAGTCCACCATCAGCTCGCTCGTGCCGCGGCTCTACGACGCCACCGCCGGCGCGGTGCGGGTGAGCGGTGTGGACGTGCGCGACGCCACCATGGACTCGTTGCGCGACGCCGTCGGGGTGGTCACCCAGGACCCCCATCTCTTCCACGACACGCTGCGGGCCAACCTGCGCTACGCCCGGCCCGACGCGACCGAGTCGCAGCTCAGCGAGGCCCTGGAGCAGGCCCAGATCCTGCCCCTCGTGGCCTCGCTCCCCGACGGCCTGGACACCGTGGTGGGCGAGCGCGGCTACCGGCTGTCGGGCGGGGAGAAGCAGCGGGTCGCGCTGGCCCGCCTCCTGCTCAAGGCCCCCGACGTGGTGGTGCTCGACGAGGCAACCGCCCACCTGGACTCCGAGTCCGAGGCGGCCGTCCAGGAGGCGCTGCGCCATGCGCTGGTCGGGCGGACCTCGCTCGTGATCGCCCACCGGCTCTCCACCGTGCGCGACGCCGACCTGCTCCTGGTCGTGGACGGCGGCCGGATCGTGGAGCGGGGGACCCATCGCGAGCTCCTGGCCGCCGGCGGCCTCTACACCCTGCTCTACCACACCCAGTTCGCCGACCAGGAAGCAGGCACGGGGACGGTCGAGGCGACGGGGCAAGTGGCCGGCGCCCGCCCGGTCGGGTAGGAAGAGCCGATGGCCTCGACCACACCTCCAAAGAAGCGGCGGATCCGCGACATCCCGGCCCGCTTCATCGGCCGGACCCCGTGGCTCCGCCGGCGCTATGCCAGGCGCATCGTACGGACCATCGACAAGTTCCAGAAGAAGAACCGGCCGCTGCCCGAGAACCTCCAGCCTCTGGAGCGCCAGCTCCGCCGGGTCCCCAAGCCCAAGCGGGTGCAGGTGGTCGAGCAGATGATGGAGATGGGCTCCAACGACGACGTCACCACCAACCGGGCCTTGCGACGCGCCGCCGGGCGCCAGGAGCGCCAGAAGGGGCAGCGGGGCGGGGGGCAGCGTCCCGGGACGATGCCGGGTCAGCCCCGCCAGCGCCCGCGCGGTTGAGCCGGCGCGTCGTGCCGACAGGGCGGGAGCCGTCGCCGAGGTGATGGTGGGCCGAGAGGACCAGGCGGTGGTGGCCCGTGGCTGAGGCGGCCCCGGTCACGGTTGTCGGCGTGGCCGACGACCGATTCGAGCTGCTGTCGCCCGAGGCCCGCCGGGCCCTGGTGGGCGCGGCGGTCGTGGTCGGCGCCCGGCGCGACCTCGCCCTGTGGCGCTCGTGGCCGTCGACGGCCCGGAGCACGGCCGAGACGCTCGAGACCGACGGCGACGCCGGGGCGATGGCCGCCGCGGTCCGCCGGTGGGCGGACCAGGGCCGGGCCGTGTGCGTGCTCTCGTCGGGCGACCCCGGGTTCTTCGGCCTCGTGCGCGGGTTGTTGGGAGCCGTGGACCGCCGTGCGCTGCGGGTCCTGCCCGCTCCCTCGATGGTCTCGGTGGCGTTCGCCCGCCTGGGTCTGCCCTGGGACGACGCCGTTGTCGTCTCGGCCCACGGCCACCCGTTGGCCGACGCCGTCACGGCCGTGCGCACGGCACGCAAGGCAGCCGTGCTCACCGCGCCCGGCGCACCGCCCGAGGCCCTCGGCGCGGCGTTGGTGGAGGCCGGGACGTCGATGGACCTGGTGGCGGTGTGCGAGCGCCTCGGGTCCGCCGACGAGTCGGTGCGCGAGCTCAGCTTGGCGCAGCTCGCCGCCGGCCGCTTCGACCCGCTGGCAGTGGTGGTGCTGGTCGGGCCGGGCGGGCTGCCTCTCGTGGGTTGGGCGCCCGGACCCGGCAACCTGCTCGCTTGGGGGGGCCACGGCTCCGAGGGCCCCCAGCGGCCCGGCGTCCCCGGCGTCCTCACCACGGCCGAGGTGCATGCGGTGGTCCTGGGCCGGCTGGCCCTGCCCGCCAGCGGGGTGCTGTGGGACGTGGGCGGGGGGGGCGGCGTGGCCGTCGAGTCCGCGCTCGTGCGCCCGGGGCTCACCGTCCTCGCCGTGGAGGCACGACCCGAGGTGGCGGCACGGATCTCCACCGACGCCGTGACCCGGGGGGCGGCCGTCCACGTCGTTCCGGGCCTGGCCCCCGAGGCGCTCGCCCCCCTGCCGGCACCCGACCGTGCGTTCGTCGGCGGCGATCGCCTCGACGTGCTGGAGGCGGTGCTCGACCGACTGCGGCCCGGCGGGCGGGTGGTCGCCGCCTTCGCCGCATTGGACCGGGCGGCCGGCGCGGCCGAGCGGCTCGGCCATCTCGTCGAGCTCTCCGTGGGGCGGGGCGAGCGGCTGCCCGAGGGCGGATGGAGCCTGTCCGCCCAGAACCCGGTGTTCGTGGCCTGGGGGCCGGGGTGACGCGGCGCCCCACGGCCGGGTCCGCACGCCCGCACCCCGCCGGGACGGCGTCCCCGCCCGTCGGCTGAGCCCGGCCATGCCCGACCGACCGCCCCTGCCCTTCGACCCGATCGCCGAGGCCCGGCGGCAGTGGCGCGCCCACGGCTGGGACGGCGCCGCCCCGGCGATGGCCGTGGTGACCTCGATCATGCGGGTCC
>JAJYVT010000126.1 GCA_021791845.1 Actinomycetes bacterium
GTGGGCCGTAGAGGACTCGAACCTCTGACCCCTTGCGCGTCATGCAAGTGCGCTACCAACTGCGCCAACGGCCCGTCGCAAAGGACGCTATCACCCTGGCGGCGAGGGACGGCCTGCGACCGCGCGCTCCTGCGCTCTGCGGGATCGCACCCCCAGCTCAGGACACGTGAAGGACTCCTGCCCCGGTGATGCGGTCGTGGGCGAGGTCGGCCAGCGCCTCGTCGGCGCGCGCCAGGGGGTACGGCTGCGTCGTGGCGTGCACGCCCAGCCGCGGGGCCAGCTGGAGCAGTTCCTCGCCGTCACGGCGGGTGTTGGCGGTGACGCTGCGCAGCCGCCGTTCCTGAAAGAGGTGCGCCTGGTAGTCGAGCGCCGGGATGTCGGTCAGGTGGATCCCTGCCACCGCCAGGGTGCCGCCACGATCGAGCGCCGCCAGCGCCGGCTGCACGAGGTCGCCCACCGGTGCGAAGAGGATGGCGGCGTCGAGCGGGACGGGTGGCGGCTCGGCCGAGTCGCCCACCCACACCGCGCCGAGCTCGGTGGCCAGCGCCCGCGCTTCGGCGGCGCGGGTTGCGACGTAGACCTCGGCGCCCTGGGCGATGGCGATCTGCGCGGTGACGTGGGCCGAGCCGCCGAAGCCGTAGAGCCCGAGTCGACCACCCGGGGGGACGTCCGCCAGCTTCAGCGCCCGGTAGCCGATGATGCCGGCGCACAGGAGCGGGGCCGCCTGGTCGTCGGGCAGGCTCTCGGGGAGGCGGTAGGCGTAGCGCTCGTCCACCACGGTCGACTCCGCGTAGCCGCCGTCACGGTCCCAACCGGTGAAGCGCGCGTTGGGGCACAGGTTCTCCGCTCCGCGGCGACAGAACCGGCACCGCCCGCAGGTGGAAGCCAACCACGCCACACCGACACGCTCGCCGACGGCGAACCTGCTGGCCCCCTCCCCGACCTCCGCCACGGTGCCGACCACTTCGTGCCCCGGCACGACATGCGGCCGGTGGACCGGCAGGTCGCCCTCCGCCACGTGAAGGTCCGTCCGGCACACGCCGCACACGCGGACCGAGACCAGGACCTCGCCGGCGGCCGGCTGCGGCTGCGGGCGCTCGGTGAGGCGCAGCGGACGTCCGTCGATGGGTCCGGGTGCGACCACCTCCCACGCCCGCATCCCCACAGTCTGACGCAGCTGGTCAGCCGGCCGCTCGCACGACCTCCACCCAGTCGGAACGGGCGCCGGCGATCGGCCACTCCCGGTCGCCGGGGTCCAGCGTGAGCAGCCCGGTTCGTTGCTGCCATTGCGAGAACGAATCGGCCCAGTCCCGGTGCCAGTCCATCTGCAACCAGTGGAGGTCCTCCGCGGTGGCCGCAACCAGCTCGGGAAAGCGACGGCACATCGCCGCCATCACGGCGAGGGTCGCCTCGGCGTCCACCACCGCGTCGTGCGCGTGCTCGATCGCCACGCCGTAGTGGGCGCAGAGATCGCCGAGGGTGCGCCTTCCTCTCCGGAAGCGGTCGAAGTGCCGATCGAGGACGAGCACGTCGAGCACGGGGCCGGCGAAGCCGGCATCTGCGAGCCCGACCCCGGAGTGGCGCCGGAGGCATGCGTCGACCATGGTCAGGTCGAAGTCGAGCTTCATGCCCACGACCGGGATCCCCCGGTGCGACGCGTCGACGAGCGCATCCGCCACGTGGGCCACGGCGTCCATCAGGGCCACACCCTCGCGCCGGGCGCGCTCGTCGGTGATCCCGTGGACCTCGGTCGCCGGTGATGGGATCGGCCGGCCCGGGTCGACGAGCGACGACTCCCGCGCCACCACCCTCTCGTCGAGCATGCGCACGAGGGCGAAGGACACCGGGACGTCACCGAAGCGGTCGACGCCCGTCGTCTCGAGGTCGAAGGCCAGCAGCTCGCCCGTGTGCCATGGTGCGATTCGTTGCATGGCGGGAGCATGACACCGGGGTGTGCCAATTCGGTGGACCCTCGCCACCCCGAGCGCATCCCAGCCGCGCCCACCGGCACGAGAGCGGGACATACGCTGCACGAATGCCCGACGAGCCCACTCCCGGCGGCGCCGGCACCGGCGGTTCCACAGCCGAGCGCAGCTTCTCGCCGTCATCCGCTCCGATGCCGCCGGTCGACAGCCCGTCGTCCTCCGACCCCAGCGCCCGCGGCCCCTGGCCGCACCACCAGCCCCCCTCGAACCAGCCGCCCTCGAACCAGCCGCCCTCCGGGCAGGGTGGGTACGGGCAGCCACCCTACGGACAACCGCCCTCCGGGCAGGGTGGGTACGGCTACGGGCAACCGCCCTCCGGACATGGTCCCTACGGGCACTCCCCGTACGGCCAGCACCAGCCCGAGCCCCCACCCCCGTACGGCCAACCCCCCTACGGCGGCTACGCCCCCCCGTCGGGCGGCTACGGCCCTCCCCCGGGCGGCTACGGCCCTCCCCCGGGTGGCTACGGCCCTCCCCCGGGTGGCTACGGCCCCCCGCCCGGGGGGTTCGGCGGGCCCGGCCACGACCCCTACGCCGGCCACGCCTACAACTGGCCGTACGTGCCGCCGCGACCCAAGCGGACGCCGGAGGAGCAGCGCCAGCGCAAGCGCCGGCTGGCCGGCTTCCTCGGGATCTTCGTCGTCTTCTTGGGTGTGGGCATCCTCATCGGGGCGCTCATCGCCCCCACCAACCCCACCACAGTTGCCGAGGGGTTGGTGACGAAGACCATGACGGCGGTCACCCAGGCCGGGAGCTACCACTACGTCGACCTCGCCACAGTGGGCGGCGTGCCCGACAACATCACCGGCGACGCCAGTTCCACCGGAGGGCGCCAGGTCATCACGCAGCGCTGCGCCACAGGGACCAACGTCTTCGACCTTCGCCTGGTGAACGGCGTCGTCTACTTCCGCGGCAACGGCCCGGCAGTCGTGGACCAGCTCGGTGTGGGCAAGTCGCACGCGCCGGCCGAGGTGGACAAGTGGGTGAAGGTGACCAAGGGCGAGCACCCGTACACGTCGTTCGCCGACGGCATCACGGCCAAGTCCAACATCTCCCAGCTCAAGACAACGATCGTCGTGTCCAAGAGCACGACCGACAACCGGACGTCGCCGCCCACGACCAAGGTCACGGGCGCACTTCGGGTGAGCAAGACCCAGTACGCAGGCACGGCGGCGCTCGTCATCACCACCGCCACGTCGCTGCCCCGTTCGCTCACGGGCGATGCGCAGCTGACAGGCGGCCGCTACACCCTTTCGTGGACGTTCAGCCACTTCCACGAGAACGTGCACGTGACGACGCCGGCGCACACGGTCCCGTACGCCTCCCTCCACGCCACGCCCCCGCCCAAGGCGATCTGCGGCTGAGGCGGGCACATCCGGCCGTCCACCTCACCGGCACGCCCCGGGCCCGCCGGGGCCGTCAGCCCGGCTCGCCCCGGCCCTCGAGCAGCGGGGCGTCCGGGCGGCGGCGACCGGCGTCTCCGCGGAGACGCCAGGCCATTCCGGCGAGGACCTCCAGGACCACCCGATTGGCCAGGTAGGCCGTGACCTCGGCGTGGTCGTAGGGGGGCGAGACCTCCACCACGTCCACCCCGGCCAGCGGAAGCTCCATGCCGATGCGGCGCACCGCGTCCAGCAGTTGGCGGCTGGAGAACCCCCCCGGCTCCGGCGTGCCGGTGCCCGGGGCGAGCCCCGGGTCGACGACGTCCACGTCGACCGAGAGGAAGACGGCGTCGCAGTCGTCGAGGGCGAGCCCGAACGCCTCCGTCAAGCACGCCTCCAGCCCCCGCTCGACGACCTCGGTCATCTCGTAGCTGCGCATGCGTCGCTCCGCCATCCAGCCCAGGGTCTCGGGCTCGGGCCAGTAGCCGCGCAGCCCGATCTGGATGAAGCGGTCGCCCCGGGTCGCCCCCGACTCGATGAGGCGCCGCATCGGCGTCCCGTGCCCGTAGAGCGACCCGAACGTCGTGTCGCCGGTGTCGGCGTGCGCGTCGAAGTGGACGACCGACACCCGCCCCCAGCCCACGTGGCGCGCCACGCCGGTCACGTCGGGGAGGGCGATCGTGTGGTCGCCGCCGAGCACGACGGGCACGGCGCCGCTCCGGGCCACCCGCTCCACCGCCTCCGCCAGGCGGTCGAGCGACATCTGGGTCTCGCCCGAGGGCATCTCCACGTCGCCCGCGTCCACCACGCCCAGCTCGACCAGCGGGTCGACTCCGAGGGCCAGGTGGGGTCGGCTGCCGTCGTGCGGGAGGTAGTCGGTGAGGCGGATGGCCTGCGGGCCGAACCGGGCCCCCGGCCGGTGCGAGGTTCCCCCGTCGAACGGGGCGCCGAGGATCACGGCCTTCGCCTGCGCGTAGCTGGCCGGGTCGTCGAGGTCGGCGGCGGGCACCCCGAGGAAGGTGGCGTCCGGGCCGTACAGGTTGCCGATCCTCATGCCGCCCCGGCGGCGATCGCCCGATGGCGGCGGGTCGACGACGGTGGGTAACCGGTCACCTCCCGAGGGTCCGCTCGAGGAAGTCCACGGTGACGGGCCAGGACGCCGCCGCCGCCTCCGGGTTGGCGAACTGAGGGGCGTAGAGGTTCTCGAAGGCGTGGCCCGCCTGTTCCTGCACGACCACCTCGACGTCGGGCCGGTCGGCGAATGCGGCGGCGATCCTGTCGATGTCGTCTCTCGGGATGTACTGGTCCGAACCCCCGAAGTGGAACAGGATGGGGCAGGTGATCTGCGCCGCCAGCTCGAGCTCGGCGGCGATGCCCGAGCCGTAGTAGGCGACGCAGGTGTCCGGCGTGCCGGCGGCCGCGACCTCGAAGGCAAGCCGGCCGCCGAGGCAGTAGCCCATGGAGGCCACCCTGCCCGTCACCTCGGGCAGCGCCCGCAGGTGGTCCAGGGCGGCGACGAGATCACCGGTCGTCACCGCGCCCGGGATGGCGGCGAAGCGGCCCATGTAGTCGAACCCCTTGGCCAGCCCGGCGTCGTCGTGGGCCAGCGACACGTTCGGCTCGACCCGCCAGAAGACGTCGGGGCACAGGACGGCGTAGCCCAGCTCGGCCAGGCGCGTGGCCTTCTCGCAGAGGAAGTCGCCGACGCCGTAGATCTCCTGGAGGAGCAGGATCCCGGGCCCGGGCCGCTCCGGAAGGAAGGTGCGGGCGTCGAAGGCCCCGCCGTCAGGGGCGGTGACGCGCTCGGTGCGCTCGGTGACCGTCATGGGCGTGCAGGCTAACCGTCGCCCTCCGCGTCACGCCATGGTGTCGAGGATCTCGTGCACCACGTCGATCGTCGTCTCCGGATTGAGCAGGGCCAGCCGGGCTGCCGGCTCGTCCTCCCACGCCGTCGGGGTCACGAAGGCGATCTGGTCGGCCAGCGCCCTTGCCGACCAGGCGTCGTAGTCGGCCCGGGCCCAGCCCTGGCGGCGGAAGAGCACGATGGAGAGCGTGGGCTGACGAACCAGCTCGAGGTGCGGCGCCGCCTCCACCGCGGCCGCCGCCGCCCTGGCCGTGTCGAGCACGGTCTCCACGGCCTCGCGATAGGCGTTGGTGCCGTACACGGCCAGCGAGAACCACAGGGGGAGCCCGCGGGCCCGGCGGGAGAGGTGGTAGGCGTAGTCGCTCGGGTTCCACGGCTCCTCGGCGCCGCCCGAGTCGTCCGACGGCACGTCGTCGGAACCCGGGATGGACTCGTGGATGATGTCGAGGTAGGCGGCGTCCTGCGTGTGGACGGCCTTTGCCAGCGCCGGCTGCCGGTAGAGGAGCGCGGCGCAGTCGTAGGGCGCGAAGAGCCACTTGTGGGGGTCGATCACCAGCGAGTCCGCCTGTTCGATCCCGTCGAACAGCGGCCGCACCGACGAGGCGAAGAGCGCGCCGCCCCCGTAGGCGCCGTCGACGTGGAACCAGAGCTTGCGGCGGCGGGCGACCTCGGCCACCCCCTTCAGGTCGTCCACGATCCCGGCGTTGGTGGTGCCCGCCGTGGCCACCACGGCCACCACGTCCGCCGCGCCCTCTGGATCGGCCGCCAGGGCGGCCTCCAGGGCCTCCCCCGTCAGCCGGTGGTCGACCGACGGCACGACGTACTCCTCGATCCCGAGCACGCGCAGCGCCTTGCCCACCGAGGAGTGCGCCTCCTCGCTGCAGGCGACCTTCGGCCGCGCGGCGCCGTGGCCCCGGTGGCTGGCCGTGTCACGAGCCACCATCAGGGCGGAAAGGTTGGCCGCCGAGCCGCCGGCCACGAAGCACCCGCCCGCACCCGCCGGCAGGCCGGCCAGGTCCGCGAGGACGCGCAGTGCCTGGTTCTCGGCCGAGACCGCCCCGGCAGCCTCCAGCCAGGACGTGGCGTGCAGCGACGAGCACGAGACGACCATGTCGAAGAGCAGGCTGGCCTTGGTCGGTGCCGCCGGGATGAAGGAGACGAACCGGGGGCTGTCGGAGGAGATCACGCCGGTGGCCAGCCGTTCGGAAAAGAGGTCGAGCACGTGAGCAGGGTCGTTGCCTTCCGGCCCGATCAACCCGTCCAGGACGTCTCGGAACGGGGTGGCGTACCCCCCGAAGTCGAGCGGCACCGGGTCCAGGGCCAGGCGGTCCCGGCAGTACCCGAGGACGAGCTCGGCCATCTTCTCGTCGAACACGAACATCGGGTTCGTCATCGTTCCTGTCGCTTCCTCTCCCCCGGGCAGGTGGCCCGCGGTCACGTCGCTCGACCTCCCCCACCGGGCCGCCGGCACCTGGCCGCCGGGAGGCGCCTGCCAGTGTCGCAGGCCGAGCGGGCACAGGTCACGCGGCGGCCCGGCCGGGCGGGCCCTGAGCTCCGCCGGAGCGAGGTGCACCCTGGCCAGGAGGCCGGGAGCCGGCGCCGCCCGGAACCGGCCGCCGGCCTCTCGGGGGCCCGGTGGGCGACGATAGGCTGAGCGCTTCCTGGCGGCGTGGCCGAGTGGTTTAGGCAGGGGCCTGCAAAGCCCCGTACGGCGGTTCGATTCCGCCCGCCGCCTCGATCGACGTCCATCCCGACCCGCACCCTCCCAAGCCGGCCGGCGAGACATCCGAGCGGCGTCCACCGGCGGCCGTCACCGGCGGCCGTCACCGGCGGCCGTCACCGGCGGCCGTGGGATCAGGTGGACGCGTCCCCGTCCCTGCGCCCGCCGCCTCGCCCGCGCCGTCGATGACGGCGAGCAGCTCGTCCCCGTAGCGCTCGAGGCGGAGGGGCCCGACGCCGTGGCACCGCCTCAGCTCCGCCAGGTTGGCCGGTGCCCGCGCCGCCACTTCGAGGAGATCGGCGTCGTTCAAGATCACGTAGGCGGGAACCTTCTCGGCCTTCGCCCTGGCGCTCCGCCACGCTCGCAACGCCCGCTCGATCGCCGCCGCCTGCGGAGGCGCGGGCTCGGGCGCCAGTCCGGCGGCTGCCACCTCGACCCGCCCTCTGGAGGCCCGTCTCGCACCGCTCCGTCCGACCGTCGCGCTCCCCCGTGCCGGCCCCGGGGGCGCCCGGTCCTCGGTCGGGACGCCCCGGGCGCGAGGAGGGCGCAGCGGGACGCGCCGCCGGGACCCGTCGAGCTCGGCGACAAACGGCGACGGCGCCTCGCGGTCGTGCACCACGACGGCCCGTTCCAGGGCCCGGGTGAGGGCGACGTGGAACACCCGGCGCTCGCCCTCCTCGTCGTCGACGGCGAGGCGGTGCGGGAACAGCCCCTGGTTGGCACCGAAGACGATGACCCGGGACCACTCCTTGCCCTTGATCTTGTGCACCGTGGAAAGGGTCACGGCCGGACCGCCGGCTGGTGGGCGCGAGAGCAACTCGGCCAGCCACCTGTTGGCGGCAACGCTGTCTGCACACGGATCGGCAACGCTTGATGACCATCGGACGGCAGTGCTCCATGAGGACGCCGCCGGCGATGCGAACGACGAGGCGTGAAGTCTGGACCTCTCGACCCAGAT
>JAJYVT010000127.1 GCA_021791845.1 Actinomycetes bacterium
CTGGCCGGCGCCGGCCTCGCACCGGTCGGGTCGCACCACGCCCACGGGCTGCACTCGCCCTACTGGTGGCTTCGCTGCCTCGTCGGCACCGACAACGAGGACCACCCCCTCGTCGCCGCCTACCACCGCCTGCTCGTGTGGGACATCGTGCGCGGGCCGCGGGTGACGCGTTGGGCGGAACGTGTCCTGAACCCGCTGATCGGGAAGAGCCTGGTGGTGTACGTGACCAAGCCGGCGTCCGCCGCCCACCCCGCACCGGCGGCGCAGGGACCGCCGTCCACCGGCCGGGAGCTGGCAGCGTGACGGCCGACGCCGGCCGTCGCTCCACCGCGGTCGTCCCCGACCTGCCCGGCGTGCTCAGCGCGTCCGACGTCTTGCTGAGTGGCCGGTCGATCGCCGCCCTCCAGCGCCCCGACGGCATGATCCCGTGGTTCCCGGGGGGCCACTGCGACCCGTGGAACCACGTGGAGGCGGCGATGGCCCTCACCGTCTGCGGCCTCGTGGAGCAGGCGGAGCGGGCGTTCGCGTGGCTGGCCGCGACCCAGCTCGCCGACGGCAGCTGGTTCAACTACTACGTCGAGGGCGGCGTGAAGGACGCCCGGCTCGACACCAACGTCTGTGCGTACGTGGCCACCGGCCTGTGGCACCACGCGCTCGTGACCGGGGACCGCGCCCTCTTGGAGCGCCACTGGCCCATGGTGGAGCGGGCCGTGGACTTCGTCCTCCGGTGGCAACGCCCCGACGGCGCGGTGCGCTGGTCCCTCGACCCGGCCGGTCGCCCCGAGGGGTACGCCCTCCTGACGGGCTGCTCGTCGATCTACCACAGCCTCCGTTGCGCCGTGGCCGCCGCCGAGTCGCTGGACCGCCACCGGCCCGACTGGGAGCTGGCCGCCGGCCGCCTCGGGCACGCGGTCGCCCACCACGCCAGTGCCTTCGCTCCGAAGGAGGAGTTCGCCATGGACTGGTACTACCCGGTGCTCTCGGGTGCGCTCAGCGGCGCGCACGGCCGGGAGCGCCTGGCCCGGGGCTGGGACACCTTCGTGCTGGAGGGCCAGGGGGTGCGCTGCGTGTCCCGCAACGACTGGGTCACCGCGGCCGAGACGGCCGAGTGCGCCATGGCCCTCTGCGCGGTCGGGCACACGGCCGCAGCCCGCACCCTGCTCGCCGCCGGCCAGCAGCTGCGCCTGCCCGACGGCTCGTACTGGACCGGCATGGTCTACCCGGAGGAGGCCACCTTCCCCGGCGGGGAGCGCACGAGCTACACGGCGGCGGCGATGGTGCTGGCGGCGGACGCGCTGAGCGGTGCCACGCCGGCCGCGGGGTTGTTCACCGGCGAGGGGTTGCCCTCGACGGTGGACCTGGCCGAGCCGTGGTGCGACGACCCGAGCGGCGGGTGCCCCGCCGCCGGACTGTGATCGGCGGGCGGGCGGGGGGCGCCGGGCAGGACGTCGAGCAGGCCGGGGAGGAGGGGGCGCGGGCGGCGGGCCCCGCGGCGGCCAACGCCGCCGTGACCCGCATCATCCTCCGGCCCCTGGCCACGCCGCTGCCGCTCGGCTTCCTGGGGCTCTTCCTGGCCACCATGCTCGTGGCCGGGCTGCAGCTCGGCTGGGTCCCCGCCTCGCAGCAGACGGTGCTGGCGATCGGGATCCTCGTCTTCACGGTGCCGGTGCAGTTCATCGCGTGCATCTACGGCTTCTTGGTGCGCGACCTGGTGGCGGGCACCGGCATGGGGCTCCTGGCCGGCTCCTGGGGGACCGTCGGGATCGTCCTGTTGCTCTCGCGCCCCGGCTCGCGCAGTGCCGGGCTGGCGTGGATGCTGGTGCTGGCCGGGTTCACCCTTGCGGTCCCGGCCGTCGCCGCCCTCCAGACCAAGCTCCTGGCCGGTGCGGTCAACTTGATGACCGCCGTCCGCTTCTGGGTCACGGCCGTCTACGAGTGGGGCGCACCGCACGCCTGGGAGACGGCGGCCGGCGCGGTGGGGATCGCCCTCGCCGCCCTGGCGGTCTACGCCGCCTTGGCCTTCGAGGTGGAGGATCAGCGGCGCGAGACGGTGCTCCCGACCTTCCGGCGGGGTGCGGGCACCCTGGCGATGACAGGCGATCTCACCGACCAGGTGAGCCGGGCCCACCACGAGGCGGGGGTGCGCAAGCAGCTCTGACCGCCGCTTCGGCGCCGGCTCGGGGCGGCTCAGGACCCGGGCCGGGCGGTCCGCTCGAGCACCCGCAAGCTGCCGCAGGCGCCGGCCTCGGCCCACTGCCCCGAGGCCACGGCGTCGCACCACAGCTCGTACGGCGGCCGGCCGCCGTCCGCCGGGTCGGGGAAGACGTCGTGGATGGCGAGGAGGCCCCCGGGCACCACGTGCGGCGCCCATCCCCGGTAGTCGGCCCATGCCGGCTCTTCGCCGTGGCCGCCGTCGATGAAGCAGAAGGCAAGCGGCGTCCCCCAGGTGGCGGCCACCGTGGCCGAGTCGCCGACCACGCCCACCACCACCGCCTCCAATCCGGCGGCGGCGACGGTGCGGCGCCAGTGGGGGAGCGTGTCGATCCGACCGTCCGCAGGGTCCACGAGGTCCGGGTCGTGGTGCTCCCAGCCCGCCTGGTTCTCCTCCGAGCCGCGGTGGTGGTCCACGCTGTAGAGGACCGCGCCCGTGGCCTCCGCCGCCGCCCCGAGATAGATGGTGGACTTGCCGCACCAGGCCCCGATCTCGACGAAGACGGCCGCCCCCGGCGCCCGCTCGCCGGCGCGGCGGGCGGCGTCCATGAGCGCACGGCCCTCCTCGTCGGGCATGAACCCCCGGGTCCGGCGGGCCAGGCCGACCAGCTCGTCCAGGCGTCCCGGTCCCACCGCGGCCCCCTCCCGCCGCCGTCAGGCCCCGCCGACGCCCGCCAGCGCCTGTGCCAGACGGTCGCCCTGGCGCGGGCGCCCGGCGAAGCGCACGTTGACGGCCAGCTGCTCCAGGGCCTGGTCCACGGTGCGCTGGCCGACCGCCACGGGGTGGGCCCGGAGGAATCGGTCGACGTCCTCGGCCAGCGCCGGGTCGGTGCACAGGTAGCGGACCGTGGCCAGCATCGGCGCCTGGTGCACCGTCGGGAGCCGGGCGAGGAGCGCCTGCCACTCCGCCTTCACCCGCTCCCAGACGGCCGGCCCGCCGGCCCGGTTGGCCAACAGGCCGCGCACGACGAGGAACCCGTCGGCGCTCTTGACCCCGTCGAGGGCGAGGTCGAAGGTCGCCAGGCAACGCGCCGCGTCGGGGAAGGCGGTGAGGGCCAGCAGGTAGCGGGTCTCCTGCTGGGGGGTGGCGGGGTTGCGGTACCGCTCGAGCATGGCCTCGTAGTCGCCGTCTCGTCCCAGGTCGGCCACCACCGAGAGCACCGCGCTCTCGAGGTCGGCGTCGATGGTCGCGCCCCCCGCCTGGGCGGCGTCGAAGCGCCGGGCGGCCTGGATTCGGACGGCGTCGTCCTTGCCGATCGTCCCGAGCGCCGCCAGGAGCGTCGCCCGCAGGGTGGGGACCCGCTCGTCCTCCCCGGCGCGGCGGTCCCAGCCGAGGTCGGCCAGCCGGGCCCCGAGGAGGGCGGGGACGGCGGCCCGAACCCGCGGGCGCAGGTCCGGGCCGGCGATGCGCTCGGCCAGGTCCAAGGCGGTGATCACCGTCCGGTAGACGCCGGGCTCCTCCTCGTCCCCCAGGTGGGCCGCCAGGTCGAGCAGGTGGCCGAGGTCCAGCCGGCCCGAGAGGGTGAGGGCCCAGCTGTCGGACAAGAGGTCGTAGCGCTCCAGCGGGCTGAGCGCGGAGAGCCGGCCGGCCAGCGCCTCCAGGTGGGCGGTGGGGTAGGCGACGCGGTAGGCGCCCCACCCCCCGGCGTTGGCGAGCGGCACCGCCCCGTCCGTCATCCCCCCGGCGGCATCGGCCGCGGTGGCGCCGCCGGGGATGATCGGCTCGTCTCCGAGGAGCAGCCGCTCGGTGCCGGTGCCGGACCCGTCGGCCGCCACCCGGCGCACCAGCAGGGGGACGAGCCAGCGGCTCCCGACGGACGACGTGCCGTGGGGCGCCTCGGGCAGGTAGGAGAAGGGCTCCTGGCGCACGGCCGCGTCCTCCATCCGCACCAGCGGGTGGCCACCCTGGCGGATCCAGCTCTCGGCCACGGCCCGCACCGGCTCGCCGGTCACCTCCTCCAGCGCCTTCCACAGGTCCCCGGTGACGGTGTTGCCGTAGGCGTGGCTGTCGAGGTAGTGGCGCACGCCGTCACGGAAGGCGTCGGCCCCGAGGTACTGCTCGAGCATGCGCAGGACGCTCGCGCCCTTCTCGTAGGTGAGGACGTCGAACATGCCGTCTGCCTCCTCGGGAGAGCCCACCGGGTACTCGATGGGGCGCGTCGTGTGCAGGCCGTCGACGGCCAGGGCCACGTCGCGCTCGACCCCGAACGTCGTCCAGCGCTGCCAGGCCGGCCGGTAGTGGTCGGTGGCCAGCAGCTCCATGAAGGTGGCGAAGGCCTCGTTGAGCCAGATGCCCTCCCACCACTCCATCGTCACGAGGTCCCCAAACCACATGTGGGCGATCTCGTGGTGCACGACGTCGGCGATGCGCTCGAGCTCGACCCGCGAGGCGGCGGCGGGGTCTGCGAGCAGCGCTGTCTCCCGGAAGGTCACGCACCCGAGGTTCTCCATGGCGCCGTGGGCGAAGTCGGGGATGGCCACGAGGTCGAGCTTCTGCCCGGGGTAGGGGATCCCGAAGTAGTCGGTGAAGAAGGCCAGGGCGTGCGCGGCCACGTCGAGGGCGAAGGCGGTGAGGTGCGCCTGGCCCGGGGCGTGGACGACCCGGACTGGGGTGCCCCCGACGTCCACGGGCTCGGTGGCCTCCAAGGGGCCCACCACGTAGGCCACGAGGTAGGTGGACATCTTCATGGTGGGTGCGAACCGCACCCGGCGCTTGGGGTTCCCGTCCTCGCCGGTGCACGACGTCTCCTCCACCGCGGGGGCGTTGGAGACGCAGAGGAGGTCGTCGTCGACGACGAGGGTGATCTCGAAGGTGGCCTTGCGGTCCGGCTCGTCCCAGCAGGGGAAGGCCCGCCTGGCGTCGGTCGCCTCCATCTGCGTGGTGGCGATCGTCCGGGTCCGGCCCTCGGCGTCGGTGAAGGTGCTGCGGTAGAAGCCGCGCAGCTGGTCGTTGACGGTGCCGCTGAAGGAGAGGGAGACGGTGGCGTCGCCGGTGGCCAGCGGGGCCGGGAGCGAGAGCCGGGCGCGCTCGGCCGCCGGGTCGAGGACGACCGTCGCCTCGACGGGGTCGCCGGCCGGGGGCCGCACGATGGCGGACGTGATGTCGAGCTCGGCCGCGTTGAGCACGATCTCATCGACCTGCTCGAGCACCTTGACGTCGATGTCGACCGAACCGCGGAACGTGGCCCGCTCGAGGTCGGGCGCCACCTCGAGCCGGTAGGTCACCGGCTCGACGCTGCGGGGCAGCCGGTACGGGGCGTCTGCGGGCGCGGAAGCGGCGTCGGGTGCAGGGTGCATGGGAGGGGACGCTACCCTGCCCAGCGGTGAACCACCCACGTGAGAGCCGAGTTTCCGGGGCCGCCGACGGCCGCGGCGCGTCCGCCGTCCCCGAGCCGTCCGCGCCGGGCCCACCCGTCCCCGAGCCGTCCGTGCCGGACCCACCGGTCCCCGAGCCGACCGGCCCCCTGGACGTGGTGGGCATGGGCTCCTCGCTCGTGGACGTGCTCTGCCGCGTGCCCGACGAGACCGTCGTGGAGCTCGGACTGGAGCGGGGTGCCATGGCCCTCGTGGACCTGGTGCAGGCGGAGGCGGTCTACGACGCCATGGGCCCCACGATCGAGGTCTCGGGCGGCTCGGCCGCCAACACGGTGGCCGGCGTGGCCGCGCTCGGGGGAGCGGCCGGGTTCGTGGGCAAGGTGGCCGACGACGAGATGGGGCACGTCTTCCTCCACGACATCCAGGCCGCCGGGGTCGCCTTCCATCCGGTGATCGCCCCCGCACCCGACGCCGACGGCGCCCGGCCGGGACCCGACGGCGATGCGCTCGGCACCGGACGTTGCCTCGTGCTCGTGACCGGAGACGCCGAGCGGACCATGGCGACCCACCTGGGGGTGGCCACCACGATCGGGCCGGACGACGTGCCGGCCGCCCTGGTGGGCCGGGCGAGCATCCTCTACCTCGAGTCCTACCTGTGGGACCTGGGGCCGGCCAAGGCGGCCATGCGGCGGGCCATCGAGATCGCCCACGACCACGAGGGGTCGGTCGCCCTCTCGCTGTCCGACCCGTGGTGCGTGGACCGCCACCGCCGTGAGCTCCTCGACCTGATCGTGCACGACGTGGACGTGCTCTTCGGCAACGAGGAGGAGCTGCGCCGCCTCTTCGAGGAGCCGACGCTCGAGGCGGCCCTCCGGTCGGCCGAGGAGACCGGCATCCTCGTGGCCGCCACGCGCGGCGCGGCGGGATCGATCGTGCTGACCGGTCGGGGCC
Organism: Actinomycetes bacterium; assembly: GCA_021791845.1. GTDB lineage: Bacteria > Actinomycetota > Acidimicrobiia > Acidimicrobiales > RAAP-2 > JAJYVT01. Next base: position 6,478 of record JAJYVT010000127.1, read on the forward strand.
CGGTGGAGGTTCCGGCCGAGCGGGTCGACGCCGTCGTCGACACGACCGGGGCGGGCGACCTCTACGCCGCCGGCTTCCTCTACGGGCTCACCCACGGGGCGGACCCCGCCGAGTGCGGCCGGCTGGGGTCGCTCTGTGCCGGCGAGGTGATCGGGCACCTCGGCGCCCGCCCCCAGCAGGACCTCGCTGCCCTGGCCCGCGCCGCGGGGCTGGCGTAGTGGGCCTGTCCATCGGCATCGTCGGGCTCCCGAACGTCGGGAAGTCCACCCTCTTCAACGCCCTCACCGACAACCAGGTGCTGGCGGCCAACTACCCGTTCGCCACCATCGACGCCAACGTGGGCGTGGTCCCGGTCCCCGACCCCCGCCTCGGGCGGCTGGCGGCCCTCTACGACAGCGAGCGCATCGTGCCGGCGACGGTGACGTTCGTGGACATCGCCGGCCTGGTGCGGGGCGCCTCGGAGGGTGAGGGGCTCGGCAACCGCTTCCTGGCCGCCATCCGCGAGACCGACGCCGTCTGCCAGGTCGTGCGGGCGTTCGAGGACGACGACGTGGTCCACGTCGAGGGGGCGGTGGACCCGGCGGCGGACATCGAGACGGTGAACACCGAGCTGGTGCTGGCCGACCTCCAGACCGTCGACAACCGGCTGGCCAAGCTGGCGCGGGAGGCACGGATGCGCCCGGCGCTGGCCCCGGCGCTGGCCGCCGTCGAGCAGGCTCGCGCCGTCCTCGACGCCGGCCGGCCGGTCTCGGCCGCTGCGGCGGCCGGCGAGCTGGACCCCGAGCCCCTGGCCGACCTCCACCTCCTCACCGCCAAGCCCTTCATCTACGTGTTCAACGTCGCCGAGGACCAGCTGGGCGACGAGGCGCTCCGCCGGCGGCTGGGCGAGCTGGTGGCCCCGGCCGAGCCGGTGGTGCTCTGCGCCCAGATCGAGGCGGAGCTGGCGGGGATGCCCGCCGCCGAGGCGGCCGAGCTGCTGGCCAGCTACGGCCAGGAGCACTCGGGGCTCGAGACCCTGGTCCACGTCGGCTTCCGCACCCTGGGGCTCCACACGTTCTTGACCGCCGGGCCCAAGGAGGCACGGGCATGGACGATCCCCATCGGCGCCACCGCCCCCCAAGCCGCCGGCACGATCCACACCGACTTCCAGCGGGGCTTCGTGAAGGCGGAGGTCGTCTCCTACGAGGACCTGCTGGCGGCCGGGTCCCTCCCGGCTGCGCGCGCCGCGGGGAAGGCCCGCATCGAGGGCAAGGACTACGTGATGGCCGACGGCGACGTGGTGGAGTTCCGCTTCAACGTCTAACGGGGCTCCGCCCCAGCCCGACGAGCTGTACGTAGCCCACGATCTGCGGGTGCCTTCGGGCGCGGGCTCCGGCCGAGCGCACTGCTTGGCCGGGTGGTTACCCTGCCGTCATGAACCGCCCG
>JAJYVT010000128.1 GCA_021791845.1 Actinomycetes bacterium
TGCTCCGAGCAACGCCGTTCCCCTCCTTCGTCTCTGGGACTCTTGCCGAGCCCGAAACGCTAGGCAGGGGGCGGCATTGCTCGCGTGTCAGCAGGTCAGGGCACCCACGGATCGGTCAGGAGAGGCCTTCTTCTATCCGGCGTACCGCGCCATCATGCCGGAGCTGCTGCCGCCCGAGCTCCTCACCCAGGGGAACGCCTTCAACAGCGCGAGCCAGACCGTCGGGGTCTCCTTCGTCGGACCTGCCCTCGGCGGCGTGCTGGTGGCCCTGGGCGGGACGGCAACGGCGTTCGCCCTCGACGCCGGGACGTTCCTCCTGAGCGGGCTGAGCCTCGTGCTGATGACCCGGGTGGCGGCGCCGGCTCCTTCGGGGAAGTCGATGGTGCACGACGCCCGGGCCGGCATCCGCTGGACGATGCGCCAGCGCTGGCTCTGGTTCGGGATCCTGGCGGCCGGCGTGGCCAACTTCGCCGCCTTCTCCCCGATGGCCGTCTTGGTCCCCCTGCTCGTCCGCGACGTCCTGCACCAGGGCCCCGCCGCCTACGGCGCGACCTTCGGCGCGATGGGCGTCGGTGGCCTCCTGGCGGCGGCGGTGGCCGGCCGGCTGGGATCGCCCACGCGCCGGATGACCATGATCTGGGTGGCGTGGGCGGGGTCCTCCCTGGCGCTCGTGGGCGTGGGCGTCGCCCCGGACGTCTTCGTGCTCGCCGCCTGCGGCGCCGCCACGTTCTTCGGCCTCACCTACGGCAACCTCCTGTGGGGCGTCCTCATGCAGGTGGCCGTGCCGGCGGACATGCTTGGCCGTGCGTCCTCCGTCGATTGGCTGTTCTCGATCTGCCTCTCGCCGCTCGGGCTCGTGGTCGCCGGCGTGCTGGCCGGCTCGATCGGGGTGCGCGAGACCGTGCTGCTCGGCGCGGGCCTGTCGGCGGTGTCCTGCCTCGTCGTCTTCGTGCCCGGCGTCCGGGACCCCGACCACCCGGGCTACGCCCCCGTGCCGCTGACCGGCACCTGACGGCCCACCGCTCCGGCGCATCCGCCGGCCGCCGTGGGCCCCCGGTCGAGCGCCGGAGCCGGCTGCTACAGTGCGCCCGGCACGAGCTGACCCGCTGGGGCAGGGCCAGATGACCCCGGCTCGCGCCGAGAGGACCCGTCCTTCGGCGCGCAAAGGAGTCGCTCATGTCCCCTGACTCACCGTCTCCCAAGATCGAGCTGCACGTCCACCTCGAGGGGACCGTCCGCCCGCGAGCGCTGCTCGCCATCGCCCGGCGCAACGGCGTGCGGCTGCCGGCCGAGAGCGAGGAGGAGCTGGCGGCGCTCTACTCCTACCGCGACTTCGCCCACTTCCTGCAGCTGTGGTCGGTCACGACGTGCGCCCTGCGGACCGAGCGCGACTTCCGCCAGGTGGTGGTCGACTACGCGGTGGAGGCAGCGAGCCACGGTGCCGTCTACCTGGAGGGCATCTTCAGTCCCGCCGAACGGGTCGCCGGGGGGTCGAGCTGGGACGAGGTGTTCAGCGGCTTCTGCGACGGGGCGGAGGACGCTCGAGCGAGGACCGGGGTGGAGGTCCGGCTCACCTGTGACGTCCCCCGCCATCTCGGGCTCGACCCGGCGTTCGAGACCGCCCGGTACTGCGTCAAGTACCGGGACCGCGGCGTCGTCGGCATCGGGATCGGCGGCCCCGAGGACGGCTTCCCGCCCGAGCCCTTCGCGCCGGCGTTCCGTCAGGCCCGGGACGGCGGCGTCGGCTCGGTCCCCCACGCGGGCGAGGTGGTCGGGCCCGCCTCGGTTCGCGGCGCGCTCGACGCGCTCGGTGCCGATCGCATCCGGCACGGCGTCCGGGCCGTGGAGGACCCGGTGCTGCTCCGGGAGCTCGCCGACCGGGGGGTGGTCTGCGACGTGTGCCCGATCTCCAACGTGCGCACCGGCGCCGTGGCGTCCCTCGACGCGCACCCGCTCGCCCTGATGACGGCCGCCGGCGTCGCCTGCTCGATCAGCACCGACGACCCGGCCATGTTCGGGACCGACCTCTCCGCGGATTACGCGGCGGCGGCGCGGCTCGGATGGTCGGCCAGGGACGCCTACGACGCCGGCGTACGCGGTGCGCTGTGCGACCCGGCGACGAAGGAGCGGTTGCGGGTGATCGGCGACGGGGCCGTGTGGTGACTCGCCCCGGGGGGCCCAGCAGCCCGGCCGTCGCCGGTGCGCCCAGTCAGGCCAGGCTCTGGGCGGGTGTGAGGCACAGGCTGCCGGACTCGAAGAGCCGGAGGCATGCCGCCACCGCCTCGCCGTCGAGCGTGCGTCCGGCCTCGGCGCGGACGTAGTCCAGCGCGGCATCGACGCCGTGCCCGGCGCGATAGGGACGGTGGGCGGTCATCGCCTCCACGGTGTCGGCGACGGCGATGATCTTCGAGCCGGGGAGGATGTCGTCCGACTCGAGGCCCCGGGGGTACCCGCTGCCGTCCAGCCGCTCGTGGTGCTGCCGCACCATCTCGGCGACAGGCCAGGGGAAGTCGATGCCGGCGACGATCTTGTACCCGGTGGCCGCGTGCTCGCGGATGAGCGCCAGCTCGGGCCCCGAGAGCCGGCCGGGCCGGCTCAGGATCTCGGCCGGTACGGAGATCTTGCCGATGTCGTGGATGCTCGCCGCCGTCCGGACTCCCTCGACGTCCGACGGATCGAGGCCCAGCTCGAGACCGATGGCCGCCGCGATCTCCGCCACCCGGCGCTGGTGGCCCGCCGTGTACGGGTCCCGGCACTCGACCGTGGCGGCGATGGTCTGGACCATGGCCTGGAGGTTCCGGGCCGCGGCCGCCTCGGCCTCCTTGCGGTCGCTGATGTCCACCACGACGTTGCCCACGCCGACGATCTCACCGGCGACCCGCACCGGGTAGTAGCTGGCGAGCAGGTGCTGGGTGCCCCGGGCTCCGGAGGCGCCGGGTGGTGTCACCTCGACGTCGAGCACCGGCTCGCCGCCGAGGGCCCGCCGGTAGACGTCCTCGAGCTGCGGCCAGAGGGCGGGCACCACCTCTTCGACGGTCCGGCCGAGGTGCTCGGCGACCGACCGGCCGCTCACCTCGGCCAGGCGCTCGTTGATCCGCAGGACGCGGAGCTCCCGGTCGACCAGCTTGAACCCGACGGGCATCGCAGCCCCGATGTTCTCGAGGAGCGTCAGGGACTGGGTGGCCTCCCGCTCCGACCGCGACAGCGAGAGCTCGAGCTGCTTGCGGTCCTCGACGTCGGTCGCCGTGCCGATCCAGAGGTCCCGGCCGTGGCGGTCGCGCAGCGGCTGGGCCCGGGTCGAGTGCCAGCGGTGGACGCCGTCGAAGCGCCGGGCGCGGTGCTCGGCGTGGTACTCGGACCCGGCGCTCGTGGCTCGCCACCACGAGGCGCGGACCGCCTCGACGTCCGCGGGGTGCACGTGGCTCAGCCAGTTCCACCGGTGGTCACCGCCGAGCGGCGGAGCGACCGGCCGTCCGAAGAACTCGGCCCCCCGGGCGTTCATCGAGCGGATGGTGCCGTCAGGGCTGGCAACCCACACGATGTGCGGCATCGACTCGGCGAGCGTATCGGCGTCGATCCAGCCGTTGAGATCCTCGGTCCCGTGCAGCGGGTCGTCGCGCCGGAAGGCCGGCGCCGAGGTGCCGGCGTGTGCGTGTGCGTGTGCGTGTGCGTGTGAGATCCCCATCCGGTCCATCATCCGGGTGCACCCTCGGGGTGCGGCTAGGGGCTTTCGACCCAATTGGCCCCCGCCGGCCCCTCCTCCTGCCTTGGGCGACGCGCCGCCTGGTAGAGGCGGGTCGCCGACTGGCGGGAGACGCCCAGCCTGGCGGCGACGCTCGTGAGCGAAAGACCGGCGGAGTCGACGAGCACGCGCACCACATCCGACCGCATGGCGCTCAGGGCCTGCTCGTAGACCCGGAACGCCTCCGACGCGGCGAGCCGGACCTCGCGGCTCCCGGCGTCGACGAGCGCCTCCACCACGTCGGGTACCGGCCTTCCGGCTGCCCGGGCGTCCCGGGCGGCTGCGAGGGTCCGGATCGTGGCCTCGATGGCCTCGCAGGCCCGGCGCCCCGCGTCGGCGACCCGTTCGACGTCCTCCTCGAAGAAGCCGTCCTCCATCGCGGGGCGAACATATCGCATCGGGCCGGCAGAAGCGCCCTGGCCCCGCGACCACTGGGTCCGACGCCGGAGAGGCCGGCCGTGCCTCAGCGCCCGAGGACTTCGAGCGCGTCCGAGCGGCTGCGGAGACGGCGGATGGCGGCTTCCTTGACGGGCCCGTAGCCCCGCACGTCCTCGGGGAGCGTGGCGATCGCCACGGCGCGGGCGTGGTTCTCGGGGTCGAGGGAGCGGCAGAGCCCGGTCACCGCCGTCTCGTACCCGTCCCGGAGCTGGCGCTCGAGGCGGCGCAGGGGGCTACGGCCGAAGGGGTCGAACGGCGTGCCACGCAGCCGGCGCATCCCGGCCAGCGCGCCGAAGGTGGGGCCCGCCGTGCGTCGGAGGGCCAGCTTGCGGTCGAGCCCGAGGTGCCGCAGGACCGGCGGGCGGAGGTGGTAGTCCACCCGGGCGCCGGCGCCGAACCGTGACTCGACCTCCGCCCGCAGCGAGGGAGCTCGGTGCAGGCGTGCGACTTCGTACTCGTCCCGGTAGGCCATGAGGCGGTGCAGCTGGACCGCCACGGCCCGGGCGAAGGGCCCGTCGCTCACGCCGCACCGGGCTTCCTCGGCGGTCCGGCACCGGGCCACGGTCTCGGCGTAGCGGCGGGCGTAGGCGCGGTCCTGGTAGCCGACGAGGTCGGCGATCCTGGTCTCGACGATGCCCGCCAGCGCGCCCCCGTGCGGCGCCCCGACGAGGGAGACCAGGTCGGCGACGGCCGCGCCCCCGACGGCCGGGCGCGGCACGGCCGCGGGCGGGACGGTCGACGCCTCCTGCGGTCGGGCTGCGACCAGCCTGCCGAAGCGGAACGCCTGGACGTTCACCTCGACCTCCACGCCGTTGCGGCCGATGGCCTCCTCGATGGACGCGGGGTCGAGCGGCAGGGCGCCGCGCTGGCACGCCGCCCCCAGGAGGAGGACGTTGGCGTAGGCGTCGGAGCCGAACCGCCGGCGTGAAAGCTCCTGGGCGTCGACCCAGCACGCCTCGCCGCCGCGGGTCCGGCGCTCGACCCGGGCACGGAGGTCGGCCGGGTCGGGGGGGTCGACCGTGCGGTCGGCGACCTCGCGCCCGGTCGGGACGGCGTGGGTGGACATGACGGCGACGGTGCGCTCGGGTGAGGCGGCGGCGAGGTGACGCGGCTCGGCCGCCACGAGCACGTCGCACCCCAGGTAGAGATCGCACTCCCCGGCGCCGAGCCGGTGGGCCCGGACACCGGGCTCCCCGCCGATACGGAGGTCGGAGCAGACCGCCCCTCCCTTCTGGGCGATGCCGGTCTGGTCCAGGCCACGGACCGACAGCCCGCCGAGCTGCGCGGCGACGGCGACGATGCGGGCGGTCGTGATCACCCCGGTGCCGCCCATCCCGGTGATGCGCACCGTGAACGGTCCCGCCGGCACGACGGCTGGAGGCGCAGGGACGTCGCCGGGCGCGATGGCCGGTGCGTCCGGATGGGTGCGCGTCGTGGGCACGACCGTGAGCATGGCGGGGCAGTCGCCGTCGAGGCACGTGGCGTCGAGGGTGCACGACTCCTGGTGGATCTCGGTGGAGGACCCGTGGGCGGTGCGGACGGGTCGCACCGACACGCAGTTCGACACGGCGCCGCAGTCCCCGCACCCGTCGCACAGGAGCGGGTTGACGAAGACACGGCGCCGGGCGCGCTGCGGGCGCGTGTTCCGGTCGCGGTGCCGTCGCTCTACCGCGCACTCCTGGTCGTGGACGAGCACGGTGACCCCCGGGACCCGGGCAAGGGCCTCCTCGGCGGCGAGGATCCTGCTGCGGTCCCACACCTCCACGCCGCGCGGCAGCTCGGCGTACTCGGGACGACGCCGGTCGTCGGTGGTCACGATGATCCTCTTCACTCCCTCGGCAAGGAGCAGCCGGGTGAGGTCGGCGAGCCGCCGGCCGCCCGGGATGGGCTGCCCGCCGGTCATGGCCACCACCGAGTTGGAGAGGAGCTTGTAGGTGATGTCCACCCCGGAGGCCACCGACGCCCGGATGGCCTGGGAGCCGGAGTGGGCGAACGTGCCGTCGCCCAGGTTCTGGAAGAAGTGGCCGGCCGAGACGAACGGGGCCATCCCGTTCCACATGGCGCCCTCTCCTCCCATCTGGAACCGGCCGACGACGTTGCCGGCCTGCCGGGGGCCCATCTGGATGGCGAGGCCGTGGCATCCGCTGCCGGAGCCGACCATGGCGCCGTCCGGGACCTTCACGCCGGTGTTGTGGGGGCACCCCGAGCAGAAGTAGGCGCTGCGGGAGAGCGACAGCGGAGGGTCCGGGACCCGGGACCTGGCGACGTCCTCGGCCGCCCGCCGGACGTGGGCGAGCTCGCGCTGGCGGAGGAGGCGCGCCGCCAGCACGCCGGCGAGCGCGTCGGGGTCGACCTCGCCGGTGCTCGAGATGAGCTCCCGCCCCTGCTCGTCCAGCTTGCCGACGACAGCCGGGGCGCCCGTCACGCCGTACAGCGCGTCCTTCACCAGCATCTCGAGGAAGCTCCGCTTGTCCTCCACGACGACCACCTCGCGGAGCCCGGCGGCAAAGCGTCGGACCGTCCCGGTGTCGAGCGGGTAGGGCACGGCGACCTTGAGCAGGCGCACGCCGGCCGACGCCAAGCCGCGGTCGTCCAGCCCCAGGCGTCCGAGCGCGTGGCGCACCGCCAGGTAGGCGGGACCGGCGGCGGCGACGCCGATGACGTCGGCCGGTCCGTGCGAGATGGTCCGGTCGAGGCCGTTCGCCGCGGTGTACGCCCGTGCGACCTCGAGGCGCGGGCCGTAGAGCGACCGCTCGAGCTCGATCAGCGTCGCCCCGAGGAGCTGCGCGGTGGGGCGGTGGACGAACGGACGGCCGTCGACCAGCACCTCGGGGACCACCGGCCGCACACGCCCCGCACCCACCTCGACGGTCTGGAGCGCGTCGGCGACCGACGCCGGGAGCCGCAGCCCCGCCCACAGGCCCGAGGCGCGCGAGAGGGCGAAACCGTGCAGCCCCAGGTCGAGGAGCTCCTGGGGGTCGGCCGGGGCGAGCACGGGGAGGCCGAGACCGAAGAGCGTGGGCTCCGACGTGGACGGCACGCTGGACGACTTGGCCTGCGGGTCGTCCCCGACGCACACCAGGACGCCGCCGCTCCGTCCGGCCCCCATCAGGTTGCCGTGCCGGATGGCGTCGCCGGCCCGGTCGAGCCCCGGCGCCTTCCCGTACCACAGGGCCGTCACCCCGTCGACGGCCCGCCCGGGCTGGAGAGACGCGAGCTGGCTCCCGGCGACGGCCGTGGCCGCGAGCTCCTCGTTGAGGGCGGGCTGGTGCACGATGCCGAGCTCGGCGAGCTGGTGCTGCCGGCGCGCCAGCTCGGCGTCGTAGCCCGCCAGCGGCGACCCGGGGTACCCGGTGACGAAGCCGGCGGTGCGCAGCCCGGCGTCGATGTCGGCCCGCCGCTGGTCCATGGGCAGGCGTACCAGCGCCTGCACCCCGGACAAGAGGACCGTTCCCTCGGCCGCGGCGTAGCGGTCCGGCAGCGTGGTGCCCGCTCGCACGGGCGTCTCGTTCGTGTGCACGAGGCAACCGTACGGCGGCCTGCCCGCGTGCGAAAGGGCCGAACGGCCCTAGGAGACCACTGAAGTAGAGGTGGTCCGGCGGCCAGTCGGGCCGCCCGATGGTGTGACGCATGCCTCGATGGGGGTCATCGGGGCTGCCCGGCTAACCGATCTGCCCGTTGCACTCCCGATAC
>JAJYVT010000029.1 GCA_021791845.1 Actinomycetes bacterium
ACCCGGCCGACACCTCGTGGATGGTGGTCGGCATCGTCTCCTCGGCGCTCATCTTCTTCCTCGTGTTCGAGCGCCGGACCTTCTGCCGCTACGTCTGCCCGCTCACCACCCTGATCGGCTCGGTCGGATCCATGGGCTCGGTGGCCGGATTCCGGACCAAGGACCGCGAGGTCTGCCTGTCGTGCAAGACCAAGGACTGCATGCGCGGCGGCGAGCAGGGCTTCGGCTGCCCGTGGTACACGTGGCCCGGCAGCGCCGACTCCAACCTCTCGTGCGGGCTGTGCTCGGAGTGCTTCAAGTCCTGCCCCGAGGGGAACGTGGGCCTCTTCCTCCAGCGCCCCCTGACCTCGGTGGTCGCCCCGCGCCGGCGCCGGGCCGACGTCGCCTGGGGCATCGTCATCCTGTGGGGCCTGGTGGTCTTCCAGCAGTTCAACGCCACCAACGCCTACGCCTCCATGGACAACTGGCTGAACCGCTACACGCTGCTGCCCCACTACCCGAACCCGATCGACTACGTGGGCCTCATCGCCGTGGGCGCCCTGGTGATGGCGGGGATCGCCTGGGCGATCTCCCGGGGCCTCGGCCGCCGCGACGTCCCCGAGACGCACCGCGACAGCTTCGTGGACCGGACCTCGCGGTTCCGGGCCTTCTTCGTCCCCATGGCCTACGGCCTCATCCCGGTGGTGGGCGCCGACTACTTCGCCCGCCAGCTGCCGAAGTTCTTCAAGCACTCGGCCCGGGTGGTGCCGGCCGTCGTCCACATCGCCGGCTACTCGTCGGCCAAGTCGTCCATCTACGGCTTCCACATCCTCTCCGACGGGTGGATCGTCTTCGTGCAGGTCGCCGTGATCATCGCCGGGACGGCGGCGGCGGCGTGGGCCACGTGGCGGATCGCCGGCCGGGAGCTGGTGCCGGTCAGCCGGAACGCCATCGGCGTCCGGGTGGCCACGCTCGGGGTCGTCCTCGCCTGCGGGGCGGCGGCGAGCGTCCTGTACGTCCTCATGCACGCGGCCAGCTGACGGTCGCCGGACTCTTCGAGAGGAGCTCTCATGGCCATCACGATGACCGAGAACCAGCTGGCCGGGACCGGCCGGCCCCACGTGCAGGTGCTGGTGGACCGGTGCGCCGGCTGCCAGGAGTGCGTGATCCGCTGCCCGGTGGGCGCGCTCGACATGGAGGCCGAGCGCTGGGTGGCGGTCGCCGACGACGAGCTGTGCGTCGGCTGCCGCCAGTGCGTGCGCACCTGTCCCTTCAGCGCCATCGAGGTGACCGGGCCGGCGCTGGCGGGGTCCCGGGCGACCACCGCCGTGGTCCACCCCACCCCGCTGCTCGCCAACGTGGACGAGGTCCGCCACGGCCTCTCCAGCTGGGAGGAGGCGCTGAGCGAGGCGCAGCGGTGCCTCGCCTGCCCCGACCCGACGTGCGTGCGGGGCTGCCCGGCCCACAACGACATCCCCGGGTTCATCACCGCCATCGCCGAGGGTGACCTGACACGGGCCCACGACGTCCTCCGCCGGACCTCGGTGCTGCCCGACGTCTGCTCGCGCGTGTGCAACCAGTCCGCCCAGTGCGAGGGGGCGTGCACGTGGTCGCTGGCGGGCGAGACGCCGGTGGCCATCGGGCAGCTCGAGCGGTTCGTGACCGACTCGTGCGCCGTGCCGCCGCCCGCTCGGGCCACGGCCGTCGACCTGTCGGTGGGCGTCGTGGGGGCCGGACCGGGGGGCATCGGCGCGGCGTGGGCGCTGGTCGAGGCGGGCGCCTCGGTCACCGTCTACGAGCGGGACCCCGTGCCCGCCGGCCTGCTCGGCTGGGGTATCCCCGACTTCACCCTGCCCGAGGCGGTTGCCAGCCGGCCGTGGCGTCAGCTCCAGGACGCCGGCGTGGACCTCCGCTGCGGGGTCGAGATCGACGCCGCCGGGCTGGAAGGGCTGCTGGCCGAGCACGACGCGGTGGTGGTGGCGACCGGCGCCAGCGTCCCGGTCCGCCTGCCGATCCCCGGCGCCGACCTCGAGGGCGTCACCGACGCCACCACCTTCTTGAAGACGGCCCGCGCCGCCTTCGAGCGCGACGGCGGCGTCCCGGCATGGCGCGAGGCGATGGGCCTCGGCACCGGCGATGCCGCCGGGGCCGGCGGGTCCGAGGACGGAGGAAGCGCCGGCGACGCCGGCCGGGTGCCGCACGTGCTCGTGCTGGGCGCCGGCAACACCGCCATGGACGTCGCCCGGACGGCGCGTCGGCTCGGGCTCGGCGCCACCTGCGTCGACTGGCTGGACGAGCGGTTCTCCCTCGCCCGGCCGGACGAGCTGGCCGAGGCCCGCGAGGAGGGGGTGGCCGTCCGGTTCGCCCGGACCGTCACCCGCGTCGAGGGAGGCGACGGGCACCGGGTCCGCCGGGCCCTGTTGGCGAAGACCCGCCAGGAGCGGGCCGACCGCCCGCCCACCGTCCTCAACGGCGAGCCGGCCGAGACGCTCGGGGTGGACCTGGTCGTCATGGCCATGGGCTACCGGCCCGACGCCGCCGTCGCCTCGGCGCTGCCGGGCACCCCGGTGCGGCGCGAGGCCCACGGGGTCCCGGACCGACAGTGGACGGCGTCGGGGGTGCTGGCCAACCCGGCCTCCGCCTTCGCCTTCCACAACCCCGTCGGCCGGCTGGCGCTCGGCCGGGAGGTGGGCCTGCACGCGGCTTCGCTCCCCGTGCGCGACCGGCTCTGGGTGGTGGGCGACGCCCTGGTCGGCCCGGCCACGGTGGTCGAGGCGATGGCACAGGGCCGCCGAGCCGCCGACGCCATCCTGTCGGGTCGGCCGTCCCGGCCGGGCCACCGGGTGCCCGGTCGCGTCCGCCGGGCGCTCGTCTGCTACGCCAGCGAGGGCGGGAACACGGCAGCGGCCGCCCGGACCGTGGGCGAGGAGCTCACCGACAAGGGCCTCAGCGTCCGGGTCCTGCCCATCGAGCGGGTCGGACCGGCGGAGCTGGCGGCGGCCGACCTCCTCGTGGTCGGGACGTGGGTGAAGGGCCTGGTGGTGGCCAAGGTCGGCCCGGCGCCGGCCATGCGCACCTGGCTGGACGGCCTCCCCCGGCTGGGGGGCCTGCCGGTGGGGCTGTTCTGCACCTATGCGGTGGACCCCCGCTCGACCCTGGCCCAGATGGCCGGTGCGCTCGAGGGCCGCGGCGCCCAGGTGGTGGCCACCTCCGCCCTGCGCCAGGGTGGCACCGCGGTGGCCGCCATCGCCTTCGCCCGGCGTGCCCTCGCGGGCATCCGGGAGCTCGAGGCGGCGGGGGCCGGCGTGCGGTGACCTGCCGCCCCGGCGTCGCCGTCATGGCCGTGTTGGCGACGCCCGCACCGCCTGGCCACGGTAACGTGCTGGTCTTGCCATGAACATGACGCTGTCCAAGCGCGGTGACTACGTGATGCGCTCGGCGATCGCTCTCGCACGCGCCTACGAGAGCGGCACCCCCCGCAAGATCCGGGAGGTCGTCGCCGACACCGAGGTGCCCCGCACCTTCGCGTCGCAGATCCTCGCCGACCTGGTGCGGGCCGGCCTGGCGGTGTCGCGGGCCGGGCGCGACGGCGGCTACCGGCTGTCGCGCCCACCCACCGAGATCACGGTGCTCCAGGTGGTCGAGGCGGCCGAGGGGTCCCTGCGGGCCGAGCGCTGCGCCCTGGGCGACGGCCCGTGCCGCTGGGAGGCCGTCTGCCCGCTGCACGAGACGTGGACCAAGGCGACCGCCCGGCTGGCCGAGCTGCTGGCCGAGACCACCCTGGCCGAGGTGGCCGCCCGCGACGTGGCCATCGAGACCGGCCGCTACGAGGTGCCGGCCGACGCCCACCGCTCCCACGCCCGCGCCGTCGAGCTGTCGGACCTGGTCCACGTGGAGCTGCCGGCGGCGGCCGTGCACGGCGCGCTCGGCGCCCCGCACAACTGGAGCCCCGTCCTCGGAGCGGCCGTGCACGACGTGGGCGAGCTGCCGGGCAAGGGCCCCCGTCCCGCTCCCCTCGTGGCCGACTGCACGATCGACCCGCTGGGCGCAGCCGGCACCGCCGAGCCGGCGGGCTACCTGCTCGGCTGGCGCCTGTCGGAGCCGGGCGGGCGGAGCCACTTCGAGGGCGAGCTGCAGGTGGAGCCGGTCGACGCCGAGCGGTGCGAGCTGACCGTGTCGGGGACGTGGCACCAGGAGGTCGACGAGGACGCGCCGCTCCCCACCGACGAGCTCGAGCGCAGGGCCCGCCGCGTCCTGCGCGGCGTGCTGCGCCGGCTCGCCCGCGAGGTCGACGAGGGCCCCCAGCCGGTGCCGGCGAGGCCAGCGCCCCGTCGCCGGGCCGCCACCGGCTGAGCAGCCGGGGCCGGGCCGGCGGCCGGGGCGGGCGGCGAGGAGGCAGCGTCCGCCCACGGTGCCCGAGGAGGTGACGGCCGTGTCCTCGGGGCGACGAGCCATCCGGGGTCGATCACTCATGTCATGTGGTGAGGTCGAGCGGCGCGACCCGGAGGTGCGCTGCCCTGACCCCAGCGTGGAGCCGCTCGTCCCAGACCGCGAACACGAGATCGGGATCGCCGACGGCGAGCGCGCTGGCAAGGTGCACGGCGTCGGCGCTCCGAAGGCTGTAGGTGCGAGCGAGCTGGCCTGCGCGACGCTCGACTGGCGCCGTCAACTCGACGGGTCGCATCTCGGCCCAGTGGTCGTCCCACGCCCGTTCGGCCGAGGCCAAGCCGGCCTTGCCGAGATCGTGGTTGCGTCCGGCCGCCGCAAGTGCCGCGCACACCTCTGGATACGCGAGTCGGCTCGAGAGGGCTGCGTCACAGCCGTCCCACATGGCGGCGGCCAAGTCGCTGCCGGTCTCCTCGACGACCAGCTTCACCAAGGCGCTCGAGTCGAAGTAGACGAGGGCCACCGACCTAGCGTCGCTGTTGGGCGATCAGGGCTGAGACCGAGTGGCGCGGACGAGGCCGTCGCCGACCGGTCGCGGACGTTCGCTGCGCGCGCTCTGGGCGTCCGATCACACCCTCAGCGGCCAAGCGCTCGAGGGTGGCGGTCGTCGTGACGCCCAGCAGGCGTGCAACGGGAATTCCACGCTCGGTGATGACGACTTCTTCGCCTTCCCTGGCTCGCTCCAACCACTCGCTCAGGTGTGCTCTGAGGTCGCTGACAGCCACGTCCACTTCTCCAGCGTACAACTGTGAGGAGTCGAAACGTACCAATTGGCCATCCCCGAGCGCACGTCACCTCTCGCCACCCGCTCACATCGCTGGGGTCACTCATCCGACGTCGCAGGGTCCACGCGCTCACTCTCGCGAGCGTTCACCCCCGCTGGTTGCCGACTCCCCCACAACTCCGGCACCCGGCGCCAGGGCGCCGGGTGCCGGGTCGATGACCGGGTGCCGATGCAACCGGCGTCGGGTTATGCCGCCATGCCCACGATGGGCTGGTTCAGGTGGGTGGCACCCTCGGAGCCCGAGAAGGCGGCATTGCCGAAGGTGAAGATGCCACCGTCGGATGCGACCAGCCAGTAGCCGCCGCCTGTGGGGGTGGCGGCCATGCCCACGATGGGTTGGTTGAGGTGGTGTGTGCCCTCTGAGCCCAAGAACTTGGCGTTGCCGAAGGTGAAGATGCCACCGTCACTGGCCACCAGCCAGTAGCCGCCGCCTGTGGGGGTGGCGGCCATGCCCACGATGGGTTGGTTGAGGTGGTGTGTGCCCTCGGATCCCAGGAACTTGGCGTTGCCGAAGGTGAAGATCCCACCGTCACTGGCCACCAGCCAGTAGCCGCCGCCTGTGGGGGTGGCGGCCATGCCGACGATGGGGGCGTTCAGGTGGTGTGTGCCCTCTGAGCCCAGGAACTTGGCGTTGCCGAAGGTGAAGATCCCGCCGTCACTGGCGACCAGCCAGTAGCCGCCGCCTGTGGGGGTGGCGGCCATGCCGACGATGGGGGCGTTCAGGTGGTGTGTGCCTTCTGAGCCCAGGAACTTGGCGTTGCCGAAGGTGAAGATGCCACCGTCGGATGCCACCAGCCAGTAGCCGCCGCCTGTGGGGGTCTGGGCCATGCCCACGATGGGCTGGTTGAGGTGCTTTGTGCCCTCCGAGCCGTAGAAGCCGGCCCCCCCGAAGGTGAAGATCCCGCCGTCGGAAGCGACGAAGCGGTAGGCCCCTGGGGCGGCTGTCTTGGTCGCCGTGGTGACCGAGACCTCCTTGGAGGCGGCCGAGCGGGCTGTGCCCTGGAGGGCCACCACCACGAGGTAGTAGGTGGTTGCGGGGGAGAGCCCGGTCAAGGAGCAGTGGTCGGTTGGGGCCGTCACCGTGCAGGCCGGGGTGCCTGTGAGGTTCTCCTTGCCGGCGCTGGTCGCGACGAAGACGTCGTAGCCGGTCGCCCCGGTGACCGGGGACCACACCACGTTGATCTGGGTGGATCCGGGGACGATGGCTGTGACGTTGGCCGGGGCCGGGAGGGCAGAGGCCGGGGTGGCCGAGACCTCCGCGGACGGGGTGGAGGAGGCGCCTCCTTCCCTCGTCACCACCACGAAGTAGTAGGTGGTGCCGTTCTGGAGGTTCTTCACCGTGCAGGCGTGCCCCGGCGCGGTGACCGTGCAGGCCGTCGGGCCCCCGGTGTTCTCCCCGCCCTTTTTGGTCGAGACGTAGACGGCGTAGGAGGTGGCCCCGGTGACCGGCTGCCATGTGAGGGTGACCTGGGCTGTCCCCGCCGTCGCCTTCACCCCGCCGGGGGCAGACGGGATGACTGTGCCGCCGCCGCCGCCGCCGGTTGTGGCGGTGATGGTGAAGGCGCTGGTTGTGGTCGACAGCGCCCCGCTCGTGGCGGTGAGGACGTAGTTCGTCCCCGCCTTGCTGATCGAGCACGACAAGGTGGCCACGCCTGTCACGGCCGCCTTCGAGAGGCCCCCGGTGCAGGTGAGGACGGCCGCGGCTGTCCCCGTCCCGGTCTTGATCTTGAGGGTGACCGATGTGGTCTTTGTCGTGAGCACCGTGTCTGTGGCGTTCTCGATCGAGACCCCCACGCTGAAGGCCTGGTTGATCACGCTGTTGACCGGCTCGGTGGTGACGGCGAGCTTCGCCGCCGTGGTTGTGGTCGTGATCGTGAATGTGTTGGTCGTGGCCGAGGTGAGTGTGGCCGAGGTGGCCGTGAGCTTGTAGCCCGTGCCCGGCTTGTTGATCTTGCAGGTGAAGGCGGCGACGCCTGTGGCCGACTTCTTGGTGGTCCCGCCGGTGCAGCTGAGTGTCCCCGTCCCCGTCGCCTTGGCCAGGGTCACTGTCTTGGCGGCGTTGGTCTTCTGGCCCTTGCCGTTCTGGATCGTGACTGTGACCGTGAATGTGTGGTTGGCCCGGGTCGACCCCGGCGTCGTGACGGCGAGCTTGGTGGGGGTTGTTGTGTTCTGGATCTTGAAGGTGCCCGTTGTCGTCGGCGGTGCTGTCCCGTTGGTGGTGTCGGACGCCGTCAGGATGTATGTGCCCGGCGTTGTGATGTGGCAGGAGAACGTGGCGACGCCCTTGACCGCCGCCTTTTTGTCTGTCGCCGCCCCCGGGCAGGTGAGGGTGCCGGTGCCGGTCTTGACGGCGAGCTTCACCATTGTCGTCTTCGTGGTGATCACCATTGTGCTGGCGTTCTCGATCGAGGCCGTGACGGTGAATGTCGTGCCCGCCACCGTGGTCGGCGGCGTGGTCACCACCAGCTTCGAGACGGTGGTCGAGCCGACTGTGAAGGCGGTCGAAGTGGCCGACGTCAGCGCGCCGCTGGTGGCGGTGAGCTGGTAGCCGGTGCCTGTCTTGTTGATCTTGCAGGCGAAGCTGGCGACGCCGGCCCCTGCCGTGCTCGGGTTGGTGAGGCATGTCAACGCCGCCCCGGCCGTGCCGGTTCCTGTCTTGATGGCCAGCGTCACGGCTGTCGTCTTTGTGAGCACTGTGCCCGTGGCGCTCTCGATCGAGACCTTGACTGTCATTGTGGCGCCCGACGGCACCATCGCCGGCGGCTCGGTGGTGAAGGCCAGCTTGGTGGCCGTGGGTGTGGTCGCCTTGACCGTGACCGTCTTGGTGGCCGTCTTCGACCACATGTCCGCGTCGGTCACCTTCAGCGTCACGGTGTATGTGCCAGCCGAGGTGAAGGTGTGTGAGGCCTTGTCGGTTGTACCCCTGGCGCTCCCGTCACCCCATGTCCATGTGTAGGTCAAGGATGTTGTCGTGGGGTTCGTCGCCGTGCCCGTGAACGTCACCAACGAGTTCGCGCTGATTGTCGAGGCCGGCGTTGTCACCGTGATCGCCGCAGTGGGAAGCTGGGCGTGGCCGATGCAGCCGTTATTGTTCCCTGTGAGCTTGTAGTTCTCGTCGCTGTACTCGAGCTGCGTGA
The DNA here is from genome assembly GCA_021791845.1 of Actinomycetes bacterium. GTDB lineage: Bacteria > Actinomycetota > Acidimicrobiia > Acidimicrobiales > RAAP-2 > JAJYVT01. The sequence continues at coordinate 8,347 of JAJYVT010000029.1, forward strand.
AGTAGTGGGTTCCGTCGATTGTCTGGTTCCAGGCAGTCCCAGCATTCTCTGTGCCACCGAGCGGGGTACCCCATACGTAGGCGCATACGTCGCCGATCTCGTTTCCTGTACTCGTTCTCCACTGTGTGCTCGAGTCGGTGACCGTCTCGTTCAGCTCGTGGCTGGTGACGCTGATCATCGTTGTGGCATGAGATGTTCCGGTGAGGCTCTCTGGATATGTACTGCAGCCTGTTGTCGGCGGGTATGGCATGTTCGCGTACAGGATGTTCTGGTTCTGCGTTGTTGTGAACGTGGCAGAGTGATAGCCGCAGTATCCACCGGCAATCGAACATGTCGTGCCATTGTCGAAGCAGGTCTCGACCTTGGGGGGGAAGTAGACCACGTAGATGTCGCCGTTTCCTTCGACGTGCGGATGAGCTCCGAGGTACGTCTTGAGCTGTGTTTGTTCCTGTGTTGTCTTGAGGCACTTCGAATGTGTAGCGGCAGCGGTGCAGCCTGTCGCCGGGAACGATGTGGTCATCGTGAATGTGCCGCCGTAGGTCACTGTGTAGTGAATGTGTCTCTTCGGCCCTCCGATGGCTGTGTAGTACTGCTGGAGCACCGAAAACACATTGGAGGATTTCGTGCTCGCAGCAGCGACGTTGCGGAGGTACGTGTCGATCGCCGTCGTATAGGTGGTAGGGAAGGGTGTTGCGTAGGTCGTCGGTTTCCAGTAGACGGCGTAAACGGTGACCTTCCCGATCGTCCCGCCTGTCTGCACCATCGCCTGGTTCTTTGTCGTGTAGACGAGCGGTCCGGGACAGCCGCTGGTGAAGAGTAAGGTCGTGTTGCACGGGTACGACGTTGTGGCACCTGGAGCGGCGTTCGGCGCGACAGAGGTCGGCGCGACACCCGGGCGGATGTACGGGACGACACCCAGCGGATGGTGGGTGGCGGGCCTTGCGATCGACAGTTCCCCCGTGGGTGTGTTCTTCGACGAGGACGTCGACGCCGACAATGCGTGGACGTTGCCGGTCCCCGAGAGGGCTGCATGGGCAGCGGTCGAAGCCGCGGCCGCCGAAGCTCCGAGGGTCGCCATCAGCGAGCCCCCGAGGACGGTCATGCCCGCCAGCCCCACCAGCGCCATCGTCCGGCCGCGCAGCCAGGCGCGCGCCGACGCGCGGTTCCCAGAGGTGCTCCGCCGCATCTGACCCTCCCTCCGCACGCCCCGGACCGAGGCGCAACGCACGGGCGTTCGCCCAGTGCAACTGCGAATCATGGCAGCAGCCGTGCGACGTGTCAAACATTTGGAGCGCCTCCCACCCCGCTGAAGTGGAGCATCACGCGAATGCCTCACGGAGGCGTCGTCCGGTCGCCCGCGGGGTGGCACGCACGGTGCGCAACCGTCGCCGAACGGACGCTCATGTCACACTCGGTTCAACCGAACCGCGAGCGAGCCCGGGCCGCGAGGGCGGCCAGGAGGCGGCGCTCGAGGCGGGCGGGGAACAGGCTGCCGGCCGACACCGTCTCGAGCTCGACCACCGCCCGACCGTCGGCGAACCCGGCGAGGTCGAGGTACACGGCGATCGGCGGCTGCCCGGCCGTGCCGGCGGTGCTGAGGGCCATGCGGTAGGCGAACGCCCCGGCGGGGGCGGTGACGGGAACGGCCAACGGTGCGACGGCGGCGGTCGCCTGCAGGGCGAGCCCGTCGCGACGGGCCAGTGGCACCAGGGCGCGACGGGCGAACGGCTCGAGGCAGCTCGGGGCCGCCTGCGAGCCCATCGCCTCGGCAACGCCGTTGGCGGCGCGCGCCGTGGCGAACACGGTGACCTGCGAGGCCACCCGGTCGACCTCGAGCCCGCCGGCACGGGCGAACGCGCGGGCGGCATGCGCGACCCCGCTCCCGGGGAGGCCCAGGCACCGGGCGAGGGCGGCCCGGGCACCTCGGGCGCCGAGGGCGGGTGCGGGCCGGTAGCCGGCCAGCTCGCCCGGCCGGAGCACGGCGGCGCGGGCGGCGGCGGACGCCTCCGATGGCGTGAGGGACGGTGCCCCCGCCCCGGCGCCCGGACCGGCGGTGCAGCCCGCGGCCAGCAAGCCGGCGAGCACGGCCGCCGCCACGGGGCCGGCGCGCCGGCAGGGCAACGGAAGGAACGGAAAGAAGGAGAGGCGCCGGCGGGGGTGCGGGCGCGGGCTCGCCCCGTTCACGGGCGGCGGCTGCGGGGCGTCCACTTTCAGGACGGCCCGGGCGAGGGATCGGCCGGCGGCTGTCGGCGGCGGCCCAGGGACGCCCGCAGCGACGGCCAGGCACCGCCGGGCGCCCCGACGGCGGTCCCCTGCCAGCGGTCCGAGCCCGCCCACCGCCCGGGCTCGCGGGCAGGGAGCCGGGCGGCGTAGATGGAGGACACCCCGAGCGCCCGCGTGACCAGGGTGGCGCCCACCAGGGCGGCGAGGGACGGCACGAGCAGGCTCGTCAGGTGGTGGGTCAGCTCGACCATGAGCACGACGGCGGAGACCGGCCCGTTCATGGCCGCGCCGAGCATGGCGGTGGCGCCCACGAGGGCGCAGGCGCCGCCCGGCGCCCCGGGCCAGGCCAGCGCCCACAGGCCGCCCAGGAGCGCCCCGGCGAGGGCGCCGTAGCTGGTGGTCGGGGTGAACAGCCCCCCGCTCGCTCCGCTCTCCAGGCACAGGCCGGTGACGAGGGGTTTCAAGGCCATGAGGGCGGCCAGGGCCGGCAGGCCGTAGCCGCCGAGGAACACCTGCTCGGCCGCGTCCCGGCCGTTGCCGAGGAGCTGGGGGTAGGCGACGGCGACGGCCCCCAGGGTGGCGAAGCCGGCAGGGAGGGCCACGAGCAGCCAGCGCCCCGACGCCTTGTGGGCCTGGACCCGCCCGATCAGCCAGACGTAGCCCGCCGCGCCGAGCCCGATGACCGGGCCGGCGACCACCGCCCAGACCACCAGCGAAGCGGAGGCCGGGTAGGTGGGCAACGCGGGGTAGTAGGCACGGTCGGGCAGCACCGTCCAGGAGATGGCGGTGGCGATCCAGGAGGCGGCCAGGGCCGGCACCACCAGCGGCAGGCTGAGGCTGCCGAGGAGCACCTCCACGGCGAAGACCGCCCCGCCGAAGGGGATGTTGTAGATGGCGGCGAAGGCGGCACCGGCGGCGCAGGCCACGAGGAGCCGGCGCTCCTCGCTCGAGAGGCCCGCCCGCCCCGCCAGCCACCCGGCCACGGCGGCCGACGCCTCCTTGGGCGGCGCCTCCCGGCCCAGGGAGGCGCCGAGGGCGATGACCGTCTCCGACAGGGTGGCGGTCACGAACGTGGGGACGAGGGGCAGGCGGCCCTCCCCCGACCACACGGCGTCGGTCAGATTGCCGCCGCGGGTCCCGGCCACCCGCTCGAGCGCCCACCAGCCGAGCCCGGCCAGGACGCCGGCGGCGGCCAGCACCGCCACCCGCCGGACGTCGCCGGACTTCCCCACCGCGTCCACGAACGACCCGCCCGGGTACGACCAGGCGGCGTGCTGGACGGCCCGCAGCAGCTCCTTCAGGCCGGTCGCCAGCATCCCGGCCACGAGGCCGGTCGGGACGAGGAGCACCCAGAACCGCGGCGTGAGCCCGAGCCGCCACCATGGGGGCGGCACGGTGGGCTGGGCGGAGGGCGGCGGCTCAGCCGGCTGGGCCACCGACCCGCTCCGTCAGCACGCTCGGTCCGTACCCGGGCGCCGGGCACTTGACTCTCCACCTGGTGGAGGCCTGCGGGGCGGCCTGCCGGGCCGGGGTGGACCCGGCGTCGCCCGAGGCGCTGGCCGTCGTCGAGCACCTGGAGGCGATGCGACCGGCGCCGGAGGACCGAGCCGCGGCGGCAGAGCGGATCGAGGCGTTCACCGACCGCCGGGTCGCCCGCTACTGGCAGCTGGTGGGCGTCGTCAACGGCTGGCCCCCGAGCCCGGACCCCGAGGACGCGGTCGACGCCTGGGAGTGGTACGCCCGGGCGCTGCGGGCGCACGGTCCGCCGCGCTGAGCGCGGTCCGCCGCGCCGGGGCCTCCCGGACGGGGGCGCCCGGCGCCAGGCGGTGCGGTGCGGTGCGGTGCCCGAAGGTGACGGAGGGCCCTGTGGCCGGCGGGAGGCCCGGCCGCACGATCGGGGCGAAGGGAGGTCCATCATGTCCATCCTCGTCACCTACGGGTCCAAGCTGGGCGGCACGGCCGGCCTGGCAGACATGGTTGCCGAGGCGCTCCGCCAGGAGGGCTTCACCGTCGAGGTCGCGCCGGCCCGGGCAGTGCGCAGCGTCAGCGGGTACGACGCCGTCGTCGTGGGCGGTGCCCTCTACGCCTTTCGCTGGCACCGCGACGCCCGGCGGTTCGTGCGCCGGTTCGCCGGCGACCTGCGGGGCCGCCCGACCTACCTGTTCTCGAGCGGGCCCCTCGACGGGTCGGCGGCCGAGCACGAGATCCCGCCGATCAAAGGGGTCCAGGCCCTCATGGGCGCCGTCGGGGCCAAGGGGCACATGACGTTCGGCGGCCGGCTGGCCCCCGACGCCAAGGGGTTCCCGGCCAGCGCCATGGCCAAGAAGCACGCCGGGGACTGGCGCGACCCCGAGCACGTCCGGCGGTGGGTGGCCGGCATCGTCGCCGACCTCCGGCCCCCCATGGCCAAGGGCGCCTGAGTTCTCTATGTCAACCCCCCTCCGCTCAAGCGGCTTCGAGGAGGCGTTGAGCGCCGCGATGGGCGGCGGTGTCGTAGGGCGTCTCGTCCTGCCAGCAGCGCCAGATGACGTAGCACCACGCTCGGGCGAGGACACGGACGGCTTGGGGGTGGCGCATGCCGCGTGCTCTGGCCCGCCGATAGGTGTCGAGAGCCCAGGGATTGGCTTTGACGCTGTCTTGGGCGAAGTCGCACAGGGCGTTCTTCAGCCACTTGTCCGAGGCGAAGCGGTGCACGACGGCGTGGTGCTGTCCCGAGGCCCGGGTGGAGGGGGCCACGCCGGCCAGGCAGGCCAGGGACTCAGGCGTCGGGAACCTCGCCTTGCAGTCGCCGATCTCGACCAGAAGCGAGGCGGCACGAACCGTGCCCGATCGGGGCAGGCTCTGGAACACCCGGGCCAGGGGGTGGGCAGCCAGGGCCTCGGTGATCCGGGACTCGAGCTCGGCGATCTGGGCGGCGACGCCTTCGATGGCCGCCACGAGCGCCAGGGTGACGACGCCCAGGAGCTCGGCCTCGGGGCCCCGCAAGCCGTCGGGGGCGTCTTTCAGCCGGGCGAACAGGACAGCGGGGTCCTTGCGGCCGCAGTAGCCGTTGGCCCCGAGCCACGCCGCCAGGCGTCGTTCGGACAGCCAGTCGGCCTTGACCTGGGAAGGGAACCTGGCCAAGAAGCGAAGGGCGATCGGGCTGTGGGTGTCGGCAAAGACCCTGCTTCCGCCGGGGAAGGCCCGTTCGAGGTGGGCTTCGAGCTGCTGAACCAGGGCAACGCGATGACCGACGAGCTCCTTTCGGGTCCGAACGGCGCAGCGCAGTGCCCGGGTGGCCTCGCTGTCGGGTCCGAGGACCCGCAGCCGGTGGCCGTCGGTGCGCAGCACGTCGGCCAGCATGAAGGCGTCGGAGCGGTCGGACTTGTTGCCGGTCAGGCTGTAGCGGCTGCGCAGGGCCTTGACGGCGCGCGACGGCACCACCACGACGTCGAAGCCCTCCTCGACGAGCATCTCGATGACCGGGCCGTCGGGGCGCTCGATGGCCGCCCGGTGCACGCCGTGGGCGGCCAGTCGGCGGCGCAGGGTGTCGATTCCAGCCCGTTCGTGGCCGATCTCGAACTCGTCGAGCACCGAACCGTCAGCACCGACCACGCACACGGCATGGGTTCGCGCCGCCCAGTCGATCCCGGCCAACGCCGGCGTGTCATCATGCATTGGGTGCCTCCTGGTCCTTGCACTGGGTGGGGAGGCACCTCCGGATTCCCGGGGTGTGTCGGCCGGATGCTTACTGATTGGCGCTCGATGGCGCGTTTCTCTATCGCCGGTCTGCACACCCTGGGCCACCGGAACCCGCAGAACTCAGGCTGGCCATCGAGTGGCGAGCGGGCATGGCGGTGGACCGGTGGTCACCAGAGGTGCACCAGGAGGATGACTCGCCCTGGTGCCGTAATGGTGGACCAGTAAGCGGGCCGGCCCGGCCGACGGGGCCGCGCCGGCGCCGGCGCCTCCACCCGCCCCCGCCGCCCGAGGCAACCTTGGAGGGGTCCCGGGCGTCTGAGGAGGTGTGGGTGAGGGAGCGCTCGTCGCCATGCCGGTCCGCTGCCGGCCGGCCGCGGCCGTGACCGACCGGCGCGACCGGGCGGTGGCGGCCCTCTTCGACGCGCACTACGCCGGCCTGTGCCGGCTGGCGACGCTGCTCCTCGACGACCCGGGCCAGGCGGAGGAGGCGGTGCAAGAAGCCTTCCTGCGCACGTTCGTCGGGTGGCGCCGCCTGCGGCACCCCGAGCACGCCGGCGCCTACCTGCGGGCGGCGGTCGTCAACCAGTGCCGTTCGCGCGGTCGCCGCCGGGTGACGGAGCAGCGGGGCAACCGCACGGTGTGGGCCGGGACCGAGGACGAGGCCGACAGCCCCGACATCGAGCGGGCGGGGGACGTCCTCGTCGTGCTGGACGCCGTGCGCACCCTCCCCGCACGCCAGCGGGAGGCGGTCGTCCTCCGCTACTACGCCGACCTGTCGGAGGCCGACGTCGCCCACGCACTCGGGTGCTCCGTCGGGACGGTCAAGTCCCAGCTCTCCAAGGCCCGGGCGACCCTCGCCCGGCTGCTCTCGGACGAGGGCACGGGCGAGGGGGGCGGCAAGGACGAGCGCGCCGGCGAAGGCGCCGGCGGGGGCGCGACGGAGGCGAGGATCGATGGCTGAGCACCCGGCACTGGAGACACGGCTCCGCGCCGCGCTCGGGGCGGCGGCCGACGGTGCCGCTCCCCGTGCACCACGTCCCGGTGCACCACGTCCCGGTGCGGCGCTCCCCGGTGCGGCGCTCCCCGGTGCGGCGCTCACCGGCGGACCGCCCACGGACCCCGACGTGGCACGGGCACGCGTGCTCTCGGGGATCCGGCACCGTCGCGCCCGGCGGCTCCGGGTGGCCGGCGGCGCCGTGACGGCCGTCGTCGCCCTCGGGATCGCGCTGCCCCTCGTGCTCGGCGGCGGTCCCGCCCCCACCGGAGCCCACTCGCCCGAGAGCAGCTCGGCCCTGGCGCCGAGACAGGCGTCGGCCAGCCCGGCGCAGGGGTCCCTCCCGCCGGCGGCGGTCCCCGGCGCCCACGCCCGGTCGACGCCCGCCTCGACGGGCCGCTGTCTCGCCGGCACAGCCACCCTCACCCCGTGCGGCGACCTGGCAGCCGGCGTGGCGACCGGCGCGGCCACCGGTCAGCCCGACGCCACCTCGGCCACACCACCCGAGTACCGGGCGGCGGCACCGGCCACGCGGGCGACCGTCCACGTCCGGGCGGGCCGGCAGTTCGAGATCACACTGCCGCGCCTGACAGGGCGAAGGACGTGGAGCACCCCGAGGCTCCTCGGGACCTACCACGGGCAGGGCACACCGCTCGAGGTGCGCCGCTCCCCGAGGACACGGGTGCCGCGCCCGGGCTGGCAGGGCTTCGTGGTCCGGACGACCGTGGCTGGGACGTTCGAGCTCGAGGCGTACGCACAGGCGCACAGGACGCCCGGGCTGCCGCCGACCGCCGGACCGCTGGCAACGTGGACCCTGAAGGTGGAGGTGACGGGGAAGTGACCGACCGATCAGATGCAGACGGGGCGCAGCCCGAGGCGACACGACCGGACCGCGCACGGCCCGACCGCGCAGGACCGGACCGCGCACGGCCCGACCGCGCAGGACCGGACCGCGCACAGACGGACAGGACACGGGACGACGGGGGGCCGCAGCCGCCCTCCCGGGGCGGGCGGCGCTCCGCCGGCGCCCGGTCGCGCTTCGCCCTGAGCGCGGCCGCACTGGTGGTTGTCGTGGGCGGCGTGGCGACGGGCGCCACGCTCCTGGCCGGCACCGGACGCGCCCAGGCCGCCCCAGGCACCTCGACATCGACGGCGCCGGTCACCTGCGGCGGCGGGAAGCCCGAGGTCAGGGTGACGGGCACGGGGACGGTGTCGGTCACCCCCAACCTGCTCGTCCTGCGGCTCAGCGTGCACTCCACAGGGACCCAGGCGACCGACGCGCTCGCGTCCAACAACACGACGACCGCCGCCGTAGTCCACGTGCTGCGCGCCGGCGGGATCGCGGCGAAGGACCTCCAGACGACCAACTTCGCCATCTCGCCCGACTACACGAACACAGGCTCGACGCTCTCGGGGTACTCCGTCGACAACACAATCGTGGCCAGGGTGCACAGGATCGGGTCCGCCGGGACACTGATCGACGCCGCGGTCGCCGCCGGCGGCAACGCCGTGCGGATCAACTCGGTCTCCTTCTCGGTCACACGCCCGCTCCACGCGCAGGGCCTCGCCCGCACCATGGCGGTCCACCAGGCGATCGGCCACGCCAAGGCGATCGCCGCCGCCTCGGGGCGCACGCTCGGAGGCATCTGCTCGCTGCGGGACAACACGACCTCGACATCCACAGGTCCGAACCCCTTCTACGCCGCCAGCGGCGCAGCCCTCGCACCGCAGCGAGCCCCGGCGGTGCTCGAGTCGGGGTCCCAGACGGTCAGCGACAACGTGACGATCGTCTTCGCCTTGTCGTAGCCGGCCCGGGGGCCGGGCGCTTCACGGCCGGCGCCGACCGCGGACGAAGTAGGCGATCGGCCCGATCCAGTTGACGCCGATGACGAGCGCCCAGCGCCACTTCGGCCCGCGCACCTGGTCGGCCGGGCGGCGGGCCAGGTCGCACCACGCCGCGCCGGCGAGTCCCAGCTGGGCGGTGGCGGTGACGGCGATGGCGGCCTTGCGCCCCGGCGAGAGGTCCTTCCACCGGCGGCGGACCTTCCCGTGCCGCTGGCCCTTCTCCTTCCGGTCCCGCTCCCCCTGGTCCCGCTCCCTTGGATCCCGTTCCTTCTGACAGCGTCCCATCGGGCGACCTCCCTTCCTCGGTCGATGGTGGTCCGACGGCCGGCGGGCGGACCAGGGGCCGAGGTCCCGCATCCGGCCGGGGGGCCGGGGCGGCGGGCGGCAGGCGGCAGGCGGCGGGGCTGGCCATCCGATCAGGACCTCCGACCCTAAGAACCGGCCCCCGGGCGCGCCCCACCATGGCCCGGTGGGCGAGGACCTCTTGCGTTGCGACGGGCTGCGACGGACGTTCGGCGGGCGGGTGGCGGTCGACGACGTGAGCCTGCACGTGGCGGCGGGCGAGATCTACGGGCTGCTCGGCCCGAACGGGGCGGGCAAGACCACCACCATCAAGATGATCTGCGGCCTCCTCGACCCCGACGCCGGCTCGGTCTCCGTCGGCGGCCGGTCGGTGGAGCGGGAGCTCGCGGTGCGGATGCTCATCGGCTACGTCCCCCAGGACGTGGCCCTCTACCCCGACCTCACGGCACGCGAGAACCTCGGCTTCCTCGGCCGCCTCTACCACCTGCGGGGCCGCGAGCTGTCGGCCAGGGTGGACGAGGCGCTCGAGCTGACCGACCTCCAGAGCCGTGGAGGGGACCGGGTCGACTCGTTCTCCGGCGGGATGAAGCGCCGGCTCAACATCGCCGCCGGGCTGCTCCACCATCCCCGGCTGCTGGTGCTCGACGAGCCCACCGTCGGGGTCGACCCCCAGAGCCGCCACGCCATCTTGGAGCGGGTGGCCGAATTCCGCCGCCGGGGGATGGCCGTCCTCTACACCACGCACTACATGGAGGAGGCCGAGCGGGTGTGCGACCGCGTCGGCATCATCGACCACGGGCGCCTCATCGCCGAGGGGACCCGCCGGGAGCTGGTCGACCGGCTCGGCCAGAAGGACCGGATCGAGCTCAGCGCCGAGGGGGACCTCGACGCCCTGGCCGCGGCCTGCCGCTCGGTGGCCGGGGTGGAGGCGGCCTCGGTGTCCGACGGGGCGGTCCAGATCGTGGTGGGCGACGGGCGCCGCCTGCTCCCGGAGGTGATCGAGGCGGCCGAGCACGCCGGCGTCCCCGTCCGCAGCGTGGACGTGGTCGAGCCCGACCTCGAAGCGGTGTTCCTCCACCTGACGGGCACCGCCCTGCGGGAGTGAGGGCGGCAGCGTGAGGAACGTGCTGGTGATCGCCGGGAAGGACCTCCGCCAGCGGCTGCGCGACCGCTCGGCCCTCGTCATCGGCCTGGTGGCGCCGATCGCCATCGCCGCCCTGATGAGCGCCGCCTTCCGGGGCGCCGAGACGTTCCACTTCACCCTCGGGGTGGCCGACGTCGACCACGGCCCCCTGGCCACCGCCCTGGTCGACGTGCTGCACCAGGACGGACTGGCCGGCGTCCTCACCACCACCCCCCTCGCCGACCCGGCCGCCGCCCGGGCCGCGGTGCGGGACAAGAAGGTCGGGGCGGCGCTGGTGGTGCCCCAGGGGTTCTCGGCCGCTGCGGCCTCCGGCCATCCCGAGGCGCTGACGGTCGTGACCGACGTCGACAACGCCACGGCCGGGAGCATCACCTCGGCCATCGCCTCCTCCTTCGTGGCCCAGCTCGACGCCGACCGCCTCTCGGTCGCCACCGCGCTGGCGGCCGGCGCGCCGGCGTCGGAGGCGGCCCGCCTGCAGGCGCTGGCCGCCACGCTTCGGATCCCGCTTCGCACCGTCGACCGGCCGCTCGGGGCGAGCGAGCTCGCGGCCGTCAGCTACTACAGCCCGGCCATGGCCATCTTCTTCCTCCTCTTCATGATCGCCTTCACCTCCCGGAGCTACTTCGTCGACCGGGACCAGGGGATGATCGAGCGCATCCGCGCCGCTCCCGTCCGGCCCGGCGCCATCGTGCTCGGGAAGGCGCTGTCGGTCTTCGTCTACGGGGTCGTGAGCCTGGGGGTGATCGCCGTGGTCACCTCGGCGGCCTTCGGCGCCGACTGGGGCGACCCCCTGGGCGCCGCCGTCCTCTGCCTCGCCCTCGTCGTGTCGGTCGTGGCCCTGACCACCCTGGTGATCACGCTCGCCCGCACCCAGCGTCAGGCCGAGGGCATCGCCTCGATCGTGGTCTTCGGGCTGGCCCTCCTCGGCGGCAACTTCGTCTTCCTCTCGGCCGCGCCGCCGATCATGCGGACCCTCGCCCTGGCCACGCCCAACGGCTGGGCGCTGCGCGGCCTCACCGACCTGGCGACGGTGGGCGGGGGGCTCGGCACGGTGGCGCTCCCCGTGGCCGCCATCCTCGGGTTCAGCGCCGTGGTCGGGCTCGTCTCGGGCTGGCTGGCCACCAAGGCGGTCACCCGGTGACCGTGCTCGCCATCGCCCAGGCGTCGTTGCGCCGGCTGGCCCGGGACCGCACCGCGCTCTTCTTCCTGATCGTCCTGCCGGTGGTGGTGATCGTGATCGTGGGGGCCACGGTGCGCGGCTTCTCCACGTGGAAGGTGGGCGTGGTGGACCTGGGCGCCGGGAGCGCGGGGCGCACCCTCGTGACCGCCCTGGAGGACACCCCGGGCATCGCCGTCAGCCCCTACCCCAACGCCAAGGCGCTGACCAAGGCCATCGCCCGGGGGGAGCTCAACACCGGCGTGGTCCTGCCCGAAGGGATGGCGGCGGCGGAGCAGGCGGGCCGGACGGTGAGCGTCGGCGTCGTGGTCGAGCGCGCCAACACCAGCATGCAGGCGGCGGCCACGGCGGTCGGCGCCGTCGTCCAGGCCGAGGGGGCCCGGGTGCAGGCGGCCCAGTTCGCCACCAGGCAGGCCGGCGGCACCTTCACCGCCAACCTCTCCCTGGCGAAGGACCTCGAGGGCCACCTGGCCCGGGTGGAGGTGCGGACGGTGCAGGCCCAGGCGAACGCCAGCATCCTGCCCGAGGGCTTCAGCTACAGCGCGCCCACCGAGCTGGTGCTCTTCGTCTTCCTGAGCGCCATCGCCGGCGGCGCCGCCATCATCGAGACCCGGCGCCTCGGCCTCTACGAGCGGATCCACGCCGCGCCGGTGCGGGCCGGCGGCATCATCGTCGGCGAGGCGATCACCTACCTGGCCATCGCCCTCGGCCAGTCGTTGCTCATCGTGGCGGTGGGGGCGCTGGCGTTCGGCGTCTCGTGGGGCGACCCCGTTGCCGCCGCCCTCCTCCTCGTGATCTGGTCCCTCGTGGGCGCGGGCGCGGGGATGCTGGCCGGGACGCTCTTCAAGACGCCCGAGCAGGCCGGCGCCATCGGCCCGGTGACGGGGATCGGCTTCGGCATGCTCGGCGGCTGCATGTGGCCCCTGGCCATCGTCAGCCCGGTGATGCGCGACATCGGCCACGCCACCCCCCACGCCTGGGCCGTCGACGCCTGGACGGCGCTCCTGGCCCGGGGCGGGACCGTCGTCACCATCCTGCCGGACCTCGCGGTGCTGGCGGCCTTTGCCGCCGGGTTCCTCGTGCTCGCGACGCTGCGGCTGCGGCGGGTGCTGGCGTAGGGCGGCAACAGCGGCAACAGCGGGAGGCGCGATGGAACGGACGCTGGAGACCCACTACTTCGGATGGCACCAGGTTGACGTCGTCGAGCGCGTCGACGAGGACGGCACCAGCTACGTCGTCCTGGTGGACGGCGCCGTGGCCACCGACCCGCCGTTGGCGGACCCTCCGGGAGCAGAGGACGTGGTGCGCGTCTACGCCCGCTCGCAGGGCCAGGCGTGAGCGTCACCAGCAAGCCGAAGGGGCGACCGCACGCGGTCAGTGGGCGAGCGTTGCCGTCAGCGCCAACAAGGTGAGCCCGACGACGAACCCGCCGGTGAGGATCACCCTCTTGTGCGGCGCCGGACCGGTGGTGAGCTCGGGGACGAGGTCGGCGAGCGCGATGTAGAGGAAGTTGCCGGCAGCGAACGGCAGGAGGACGGCCACATCGGCGCGCCCGGCGAGGGCCCAGGCGAGGAGGCTGCCGAGGATCACCGTCGAGCCCGACGCGAGGTTGTAGACGAGCGCCCGGCGATGGCCCCATCCCGCGTGGACGAGGATGCCGAAGTCGCCGAGCTCCTGAGGGATCTCGTGTGCGGCGAGCACCAGCCACGTGACCAGCCCGAGTTCGGTGTCGACCGTGAAGGCGGCGCCGATGGCGAGGCCGTCACTGAAGTTGTGGAGCCCGTCGGCGATCAGGATGAGGTACCCGAGCGGGCGGTGCGCGGCACGGGCCCGATGGCAGTGGTGCCAGTGCAGGAACTGCTCGAGGAAGAAGAAGGTGGCGATGCCCCCAGCGACCAGGCCGTAGAGGCCGAGGTGGTTGCCGAGGAGCTTGACGGACTCGGGGAGCAGGTGGAACAGCGCCCCACCGAGCAGCGAGCCGGCCGCCAGCGCGACCAGCGGCACGACAGCACGGTTGAAGAGCCGTTCGGGGAGGACGAGGGTGATGCTGCCGGACAACGCCAGCAGGGCGATGGTCAGACTCCCGATCAGCGCCCACGCCAACGTCGGCATCGGTGACCCGCTCCTTGGGCGCTACGCGGGTCCTCCTCGGTCGCGGATCCTCTCGAGCTCCTCCCTCACCGCCTGGATCTCCTCTTCGAGGTCCTCGAGCTCGCGAACCCGGGACCGGCGCCGAGCCCCTCGACCCGGAGCTCCGTAGGCAGGCTCAGGCCCCGGGCCGTACCCGCGGTACCAACCCGGCCCGCCACAAGACCCAGGACCGTGTCCACACCAGCACCCCATGGCGCACCCCTTTCGCCTCTCTCCCACCATGGGAAGCCAGGCGCCGGCGGCCCAGAGGCGAAGGTCCTGGCGCGGCGGCGGCTCGGGTCGCAGGCACGGGGTCACGTCGGGGCCAATGGACCTTCGGCCCTTGGGTCCCCGCGCGCTCGCGCCGAGCATGGAGCGGGCGCTACGCGCCCCGCTGCGAGGAGGCACCGATGGCGGACACCCGTGGCACGCACGCCGTGCACGACCCCTCCGGCGTCCCCGGCGTCCCCGGCGTCCACGGCGTCTCCGGCGTCCCGGGCGCCGCTGCGGGCGTCACGGGCGACGCCGGGTCGGCGGAGGCCCGCACCGAGGCGCTGCTCGACGAGGAAGAGGAGCAGTCCTTCCCCGCCTCCGACGCCCACGCCGACTGGGCCGGCCCACCGAGCTGGCTCTCCGAAGGCCGGCCGGTGGCCGGAGCCGCGGACGCGGCCGGAGCCGCGGACGCGGCCGGAGCCGCGGGCGCGGCCGGCGGTGCGGCCGGTGGCCGCCAGGGGCCGGAGGGCGGCGGCGGCGGACCACGGCGGAGCCTGCGGGTGGCCGGCATCCCGGTCCGGGCGAACGCCACGCTCCTCGTGATCGCCGGACTGCTGGCGTGGAGCTTCTGGCTGCGCTACTCGGCCGTCGCGTCGCGCGGCGGCGCACTGGCCATGGCGCTCGTCGCCACGGCGCTCTTCGTGGGGTCGATCCTCGCCCACGAGCTCGCCCACGCCCTGGAAGCCCGGCGCCGGGGCCTGGGAGTGCGCGACATCGTCCTCTCCTTCTTCGGCGGCGTCACCCGCATGAGCGACGAGGTCGAGCGACCGGCCGACGAGTTCGCCCTGACGGCGGTGGGGCCCTGGACGAGCATCGTGCTGGGCGGGGCGTTCGGGCTGGTCGCCACCGCCGCCGACCACCTGGGCCTGCCGGCGGTGGCCGAGGTCACCGGGGAGCTGGGCTGGCTGAACGCAATCATCGGGATCTTCAACCTCCTCCCGGGCGCGCCGCTCGACGGCGGACGCATCCTCGACTCGATCGTGTGGCGCGTGACGGGCGACCGCGGGCGGGCGGCCCGCGTGTCGGCGCTCACCGGGCAGCTCATCGGCGCCGGCCTCATCGCCCTCGGGGTGGCCGAGATGCTCGTCCTCCTCGGGGGCTTCGTCGGCGGCCTGTGGCTGATGCTCATCGGCTGGTTCCTGGTGCGGGCGGCGGCGACCGAGCGCCAGGTCGCAGCGGTGCGGGACCGGATGCGGGGGCGCCAGGTCGGTGACGTCGCCCGGCCGGTGGCCGCGGTGCCGGCGGGCGCTCCCCTTGCGTTCGCCGTGGACGCCCTCCTCGTCGGCGGGGGGAGCGACGTCGTGGCCGTCACCCGCCAGGGCGGGATCGTGGGCGCCGTGACGATCGCCCACCTGCGGGCGGTGCCCGACGAGGAGCGGGCGGTCCGAACCGTGGACGAGGTCATGACGCCGGTCGCCGCGCTCCCCGGCATCCAGGCGGCGGCGCCGGCATCCCGTCTCCTGCCGCTCCTCGACGGCCGGCCGGTCGCCGTGCTCGACGGCGACGCCGTCCGCACGCTCGTCACCGGCACCCAGCTCGAGGTGACGGTCGCCTGGCTGCCTCCGCTGCCACCAGCGCCGCAGCCACCGGCCCCGGCGGGCGGGGCTCCGTCGCATCGGGGGCCGGCGGGCGGCGTGCCGTCAGCCCCGGCGGGCCCGGCGAGCGCGCGGCGGAGGGGCTCGGGGCTCCTCGTCGGCCTCCTGGCCGCGTCCGGCGCCGTCGTGGTGGCCGCGGTCGCCGTCGTGCCCATGCCGCTCGTCGAGGTCAGCCCCGGCCCGGCCCTCGACGTCCCGACGCTCCTGCGGACCGAGGGGCCGGTCCACGACGTGCGCGGGAAGCTGCTCCTCACCTCGGTGCGCCTCGGCGCCCCGAGCATCGCCGCCACCGTCGGCGCCCTGTTCGACCCCCACCGGGACGTCCTGTCTCGCACAACCGTCGTCCCGGCCGGGATCGACCCGGCCGTCTACGAGGCGGCCCAGCGCCAGCTGTACCTCGGCAGCGTGCAGCTGGCCTCGGCGGTGGCGCTGCGCGCCGCCGGCTACCCGGTCACCGTCACCGGCGGGGGCGCCGTCGTGCGTGCGGTCGCGACCGGCGGCCCGGCCACAGGCGTGCTCGCCCCCGGCGACGTCGTGACGGCGGTCACAGGGCAGAAGGTCGACACCGCGTCGGACCTCGTGGCCCACCTCTCGAGCGTGCCGTCGGGGACACCGGTGGCGCTGCAGGTCCAGCGGGGGGACCGCCGGCTCGTCGCGACCGTGTCGCCCACCTGGTCGAGCGAGCTCGACCGCCCGGTCTACGGCATCGCCGTCGAGGACGCGGCGCCGTTCATCCGGCTGCCCTTCAGCGTCCAGTCCACCCGGACCGACATCGGCGGGCCGTCGGCCGGCCTCATGACGGCGCTCGCCGTCTACGCCCTCACCACCGGGGCCGACCTCACGGGCGGCCGGACGGTGGCCGGCACCGGGACGATCGACGCCCAAGGTCGGGTCGGGCCGGTGGGCGGCATCGCCCAGAAGGTGGCGGCGGCGAGCGCAGCCGGCGCGAGCGTGATGCTCGTGCCCGGCTCCGAGGCCGCCGCCGCCCGCCGGGCCGCCGAGGGGTTGGGCATCGAGGTGGTGGCGGTGCCGAGCTTCTCGGCCGCGCTCGCCCGCCTCGGCGCCCTGGGCCCGGCCTGACGCCCGCGCCGGGGGAGCCCCGACACCGGCAGGCAGCGGGCTGGGGATCCCGACGCCGGCAGGCAGCGGGCCGCCGGCCGGCGCCCGCTCACTGGCGCCGGGCCGCCACCACCCGGCGGACCCGCTTGTCCAGCGCGACCAGCACCGACCCCGCCGCCGCCAGCACCAGCAGGCGCAGCCATGCGCCGGCCCCGATGGGCGCCGTGCCGAACAGGGAGTTCATCGCCGGCACGTACGTGATCGCCGCCTGCAAGGCCGCCTGGACGGCCACGCCGCCGAGGACCCAGCGGTTGGCGAGCAGGCCGACCTGCCACACGGCCTTGGTCAGGGACCGGCAGGCGAAGAGGTAGAAGGCCTCCGTCGCCACGAAGAGGTTGAGGGCAGAGGTGCGGGCCTCGGCGATCGAGGCGCCGTTCGACCGCTCCCAGTGGAAGAGCCACATGGCCCCGCCCACCAGGATGGCCGACATCACGAGGACGCGCAGCACCAGCGGGCCCGTCAAGAGCGGCTGGCGGGGGTCCCGCGGGCGGCGGCGCATGATGTCGGCCTCCTTGGGCTCGAACGCCAACATCAGGCCGAGCGCGACGGCGGTGGTCATGTTGATCCAGAGGATCTGGACCGGCATGAGCGGCAAGGTGGCGCCGAGCAGGATGGCGACCAGGACCACCATCCCCTCGCCCATGTTCGTGGGCAGCGTCCAGGCGATGAACTTCGTCAAGTTGTCGAAGACGCCCCGTCCCTCCTCGACGGCCGCCTCGATGGTGGCGAAGTCGTCGTCGGTCAGGACCATGTCGGCCGCGTCCTTGGCCACCTCCGTCCCCCCCTCGCCCATCGCCACCCCGATGTCGGCCTGACGGAGCGCCGGCGCGTCGTTGACCCCGTCGCCCGTCATCGCCACCACGTGGCCGCGGGACTGGAGCCCCTGGACGAGGCGGAGCTTCTGCTCGGGGCTGA
This sequence comes from Actinomycetes bacterium, assembly GCA_021791845.1. Classification (GTDB taxonomy): domain Bacteria; phylum Actinomycetota; class Acidimicrobiia; order Acidimicrobiales; family RAAP-2; genus JAJYVT01. The sequence continues at coordinate 25,746 of JAJYVT010000029.1, forward strand.
CCCGGGCGAACACCGACGTCCGCTCGACCGCGGCCGGGTACTCGGCCGGCGCGAGCCGGGCCAGCTCGGCGCCCGTCAGCACGCGGGGACCGTCGCCGGCCGGCGGGCCGATGCCGATCTGCCCGGCGATCGCCATGGCGGTCGTGCGGTGGTCCCCGGTGATCATCTTCACGTCGATGCCCGCGGTGTGGCAGGCCTGTACGGCGGCGATCGCCTCGGGGCGCGGCGGGTCGGCCATGGCCACCAGCCCGGTCAACGTGAGCACCCGCCCGGCCTCCTCGTCGAAGGACTGGCTCCGGCCGACCGTGCCGATGGCGAAGGCGAGCACCCGCAGGCCGTCCTCCGCCAGCGAGTCGGCGGCCCGCAGGGTGGCCGGCTCGTCCACGGGGGCGGCGGAGCCGTCGGGCCGCATCTGGGCCGAGCACAGCTGGAGCACTCGTTCGGCGGCCCCCTTCACCAGCACGAGCCGGTGGTCGCCGGCGTCGTGGAGCGTCGCCATGTACTGGCGCTCCGAGCTGAACGGCACCGTCGCCACCCGGGGGAAGCCGGCCTCCCACCGGGCGCGGTCGACACCGGCCTTGCCCGCCGCCACCAGCAGGGCTCCCTCGGTCGGGTCCCCGGCAACCTCCCGGTGCCCGTCCGCCGTCGCCAGATGGGCGTCGTTGCAGGCGGCGCCGACGGCCATCGTCCACCCCAGGGCCTCGTCGTCGTCCACCGTGGCGGGGGCGCCCGACGGGTCGAGGACCGCCCCCTCGGGCCCGTAGCCGGTGCCGGTCACCCGGTAGGAGCGCTCCGGCGTCCAGACCGCCCCCACGGTCATCTGGTTCTCGGTCAGGGTGCCGGTCTTGTCCGAGCAGATCACCGTGGTGCTGCCGAGGGTCTCCACCGCCGGCATGCGGCGCACCACCGCCCGTCGCCGGGCCATGCGGCCGACGCCGATGGCGAGGGTGATGGTCACGGCCGCCGGGAGCCCCTCGGGGATGGCGCCCACCGCCAGCGCCACCGCCGCGCTCACCATGGCGGCGGCCCGCTCGCCGCGGGCCACGCCCACCATGAAGGTGAGGGCGGCGAGGGCGAGGATGGCAACCGTCAGGACCCGGCTGAAGCGTGTCAGCTTGCGGGTGAGCGGCGTCGCCAGGTCCTCGGCCGCCCCCACGAGCCGGTGGATCTCGCCCACCTCGGTCTCGGCTCCCGTCGCCACCACCACCCCGGCCCCCCGGCCGTGGGTGACGAGCGTGCTCGAGTAGACCATGTTGGACCGGTCGGCCACCGACGTCTCGGGCGGCAGCACCACCTCCTCTTTGGGGACGGGCACCGACTCCCCGGTGAGGGCGGACTCGTCGACCTGCAGGGCGGCCACCTCCACCAGCCGCAGGTCGGCGGGCACCTTGTCGCCGGCCTCGACCACGACGACGTCGCCGGGGACGAGCTCGGCCGAGGGGATCGTCTGGCGCCGCCCGTCGCGGAGCACCCTGGCCTCGGTCCGCACCAGGGAGCGGAGGGCGTCCAGCGCCGCCTCGGCCTTGGACTCCTGGACGAAGCCGACCACGGCGTTCACCACCACCACGCCGAAGATCACGCCCGCGTCGACGTGGTTCCCGAGGGCGGCGGTGACCGCCCCGGCCACCAGCAGCACGTAGACGAGGGGATGGTGCATCTGGCGGGCGAAGCGCACCAGCGGCCCGGCCGCGGCGGCCGGCGGAAGCTCGTTGGGCCCGAACCGGCCCAGACGCTCGCGGGCCTCGTGGGTGGAGAGACCGGTCGCCACGTCGCTCTCGAGCAGGAGCACCACCTGGTGGGCGACCAGGGCGTGGTGGGGGTCGTCGGACGCCGGGTCGGGCGGTCGGAGGACGGCGGGGCGGTGGTCGGGCAACTGGGGGCGGCTTTCGACAGAGGTCCTGGGTCTCGTACCAGTGTCGACGGCCCGGGCCCACGCCACCAGGGCCGAAGGTCGGCTCCGACCGCCGGGAGACGCTTTCTCGAGGCACACGTGTACGTTTGGCTCGATGCGGCGAACCGCTGCGCTGGCGTCGAGCATGCTCGTGGTCGTGCTGACGCTGGCGGCGTGCGGCACTCCCCAGGGCCCGCACACCGCCCCGCGCTCGGGCCCGTCGATCGACGGCTCCAAGGTCGACCACCTCCCCACCGTCCCCAGCCCCACGACGCAGCCCGGCGCGCCCGACCTGTCGACGGTCACAGGGCAGCGGGTGTTCCTGCAGAGCGTGTTCACCGACGTCCAGTCCGTGTGGGACGAGGAGCTGACCGCCGCCGGCGTGCCGTACGCGCCGGCCCACCTCGTGCTCTTCCGGTCCCAGGTGTCGACGGCCTGCGGCACGGAGAACGCAGACGTCGGCCCCTTCTACTGCGCGGGCGACCAGACGGTGTACCTCGACATCCGGTTCTTTGCCGCCATGCAGGCGCAGTTCGGGGTGACGGGGGACTTCGCCGAAGCCTACGTCGTCGCCCACGAGCTCGGCCACCACGTCCAGAACCTGCTCGGCATCACCGGCCGGGTCGCGGCCGCCGACCGCACGGACCCCTCGCAGGCCAACGCCCTCTCGGTCCGGACCGAGCTGCAAGCGGACTGCTTCGCCGGCGTGTGGGCCCACAGCGCCTACGACCGGACACTGCTCGAACCCGGAGACATCAACGAGGCGCTCCACGCCGCGCAGGTCGTCGGCGACGACTTCCTCGCCCATGCGAGCGGCGCCAAGGCGGTCAATCCCGACTCGTGGACCCACGGGTCCTCCGCCCAGCGCACGCAGTGGTTCACCACCGGCTACGAGGACGGCCGGCCCAGCGCCTGCGACACCTTCGCCGGATGAGCGACCCGGGTCGCCCGAGCAGCGGCGGGCCGCGCTGCGTCGTCGACCCGGCGGACGTGGACGCCGTCGTCTTCGCCGGCGACGTGCTCGTCACGGCCGACGGAGCGGGCGACGGGCGGGCGGTGGCGGCGCCGTCGGCGATCGACCTGCTCCGCTCGCTGCGGGGCGCAGGGGTCCGCACCGCCACCGCGACCGCTCGACGCGACGCCGCCTCGCTGCTGGCGGCGGCGGGGCTCGACGAGCTGGTCGTGGTGCAGGCGGACGGGGTCGACGTCGAGGGGGCGCCGGGCACACCGGAGGACGCGGTCCTGGGGGAGGCGCTGGCCCGGCTGGCCGTCCCTCCGGCTCGCGCCCTCCTCGTCGGGCGGCGCCCGGCGGAGCTCGCGGCGGCGCGATCGGCGGGGTTCGGGCGCGTGCTCGGCGTGCTCAGCCCGTCTGGTCTGCTCGGCCCGTCTGGCGCGCTCGGCCCGTCTGGCGCGCTCGGCCCGTCTGGTCTGCTCGGCCCGGCCGATGGAGCCCCGGACGGTGCCGCCGAGCTCCTCGAGGGCGGCGCCGACGAGGTGGTGGCCGGCCTGGCCGCCATCGAGGTGGCGGACCCCTCGCCCTGGGCGGGCGGCGACCACCGCCCCGACCCCTGGTCGCTGGTGTTCGAGGGCTTCGACCCCGCCGACGAGGCCCGCCGCGAGGTGCTGTGCGCCAGTGGCAACGGCTACCTCGCGACGAGGGGGGCGGCGCCCGAGTCCACGGCCGGCGGGGCCCACTACCCCGGGACGTACCTGGCGGGCGTCTACAACCGGCTCGTCTCCGACGTCCACGGCCGCGTGCTGGAGCACGAGGAGCTCGTCAACGGGCCCAACTGGCTGCCGTTCACCTTCCGCGCCGGGGGCGGGCCGTGGTTCGGCACCGAGAGCTGGCAGATGGTGGAGCAGCGCCAGCGGATCGACATCCGCTACGGGGTCCTGCACCGCCGAGCCCGGGTCCGAGACGGCGAGGGCCGCGTCACGCTCGTCACCCAGCGCCGCCTCGTCTCGATGGACGACCCGCACCTGGCGGCGCTGGAGACCGTGCTCGTGGCGGAGAACTGGTCCGGGGAGGTGGAGGTGCGCACCGGGATCGACGGGGACGTCACCAACTCGGGCGTCGAGAGCTACCGGCAGCTGGCCGGCCGCCACCTCTCGGTGCACCACACCGACGTCGCCGGTCCCGAGACGGTCGTCCTGGTGGCGGAGACCGTCCAGTCCGGGGTCCGCATCGCCGTGGCCGAGCGGGTCCGAGCCCTGCCCGGCACCGCGGTGGCGGGGCGCGCCGTCGAGCAGGCGCCGGACCGGGTCGACCAGCACCTCACCCTCCACCTCCGCCGGGGTCGGGCGGTGCGCGTCGAGAAGGTGGTCGGGGTCTACACCTCGCGCGACCGGGCGATCTCGGAGTGCTCGCTGGCGGCGGCGGCAGCGGCGAGCCGGGCGGGCACCTTCGACCAGCTCGCCGCCGGCCACCGGGCGGCATGGGAGCGGCTCTGGGCCCGCTCGGCGCTGTGGGTCGACGTGGACGGGCGGACGCCCACGGTCGTCAACCTGCACCGCCTGCACCTGCTCCAGTCCGTCTCACCGCACACCGCCCACCTCGACGCCGGCGTGACGGCCCGGGGGCTGCACGGCGAGGCCTACCGGGGCCACGTCTTCTGGGACGAGCTCTTCGTCTTCCCGCTCTTCACCTTCCGGCTCCCCGAGCTCACCCGGTCGCTCTTGCAGTACCGGTACCGGCGCCTGGGCGAGGCCCGCCGCCTGGCCCGGGAGGCTGGCCACCGGGGCGCCATGTTCCCGTGGCAGAGCGCCATGACCGGGCGGGAGGAGACGCCGACCCAGCTGTTCAACCCACGCTCGGGCCGCTGGATCCCGGACCACTCGCACCGCCAGCGCCACGTCGGCCTGGCGATCGCCTACAACACCTGGAGCTACTACCAGGCCACCGGCGACGTCGAGTCCCTCGTGCACTTTGGCGCCGAGCTCATGATCGAGATCGCACGCTTCTGGGCCAGCGTCGCCACGTGGGACCCGTCCCGCCACCGCTACGACATCCGCGGGGTGATGGGCCCCGACGAGTTCCACGACGGGCCGGCCGGCGATCCCGGCGCCGGCCTGGTCAACAATGCCTACACCAACGTGATGGCGGCCTGGGCCCTCTGGCGCACCCGCCAAGTGGTGGACATGCTGGCGGGCCGCGGCGGCGGGCGGGTGTTCGAGCGGCTCGACCTGCGCCCCGAGGAGCTCGCCCATTGGGAGCACGTGGGGACCCGGCTCTCCGTCCCCTTCGACCGGGAGGGGAGGATCGCGCAGTTCGAGGGCTACGACGCCCTCCTGGAGCTGGACTGGGACGCCTACCGGGACCGCTACGGCGACATCGGCCGGCTCGACCTCATCCTCGAGGCCGAGGGCGACACCCCGAACCGCTACAAGCTGGCCAAGCAGGCCGACGTGCTGATGCTCTTCTTCATGTTGACGGCGGAGGAGCTCGGCGCCGTCCTCGACCGCCTCGGCTACCCCTTCGACCCGGCCACGATCCCGGAGACCGTGCGCTACTACCTCGACCGGACGTCCAACGGCTCGACGCTGAGCCGGGTGGCGCACGCCTGGGTACTGGCCCGCAGCGACCGGCGGGCCGCATGGCAGGTGCTGCTCGACGCCCTCGGCGCCGACGTCGACGACGGGCCGGGCGGGACCACCGGCGAGGGGGTGCACCTGGGGGCCATGGCCGGCACGGTCGACCTCCTGCAGCGGTGCTTCGTCGACCTGGACGCCCGCGACGACGTGCTGCACCTCAACCCGCGCCTTCCCGACGAGCTCCCCCGGCTCCGCTGCAGCCTCGACTACCGCGGCCACCGGCTCGAGCTCGACGTCACCCACGGCGCGGTGGTCGTGCGCGCCCGCCCGGGCACCGCGGCGCCGGTGCGGGTGGCCGTGCGCGACCACGCCTTCGACCTCGCCGGCGGGGACGTGCGCCGGGTCCGCATCGACCACGCGTGAGGGCGCCGCCGGCGCGCCGGCGCGCCGGCGGGCCGGCGGGAGGGCGCACGGGCGGGCGGTGGACCTTCGGCCCTACGGCCCCCGCCGCCGCCGGCCGACCATGGACCGAGAGCCGGTCGTCGGCGCCGGACGGGCGCCCTCGCCGGGACCGTCCGCTGCGGCCGGACGGACGACGGACGGAAGGGAAGGAAGGCGTCGATGGGCAACTTCTTCAGGCTGCTGTCAGCGGGCCCAGCGTTCTTCTTCAGCGCCTGGCTGGTCATGATCTTCGCCGGGATCGTCGGGAGCGACGTGGGCATCGCGCCCTTCGGCTACCTGACGGCGCTGGTGGTGACCATCGGCCTCTGGCTGGCCATCGTGCCGGCGGCCGGCGCCATCGCCGGCGCCAACCGGCGCCGCTCCTCCTGACGCCGGGACGCGGTGGCGTCCACGTAGCCTTCGGCGCGTGCTCCGCACCCCCCGGGCCCGCGCCGCGGGCATCGTCGCCGGCTGCGCCGCGCTGTCCATCGTGCTGGCGGCGTGCGGGGGCGTGACGGCCCAGGCGCGGTCGTCGTCGCCGGCCAACGGGTCCGGCCCGCCGCCCTCGAGCGCGCCGACGACCACCGCCCCACCCGGGCTCCCGCCGCCGGCCACCCTCGCCCCCTTCACCACAGCCCCGCCGGTCGCCGGCCAAGGGGCATGGACGCCGTCGGGCCGGCCCGTCGACGGCACCCCGGCCGTCTTCGAGACCGCCCTCGTCCCCCCGGGCGGCACCCAGCCCGCCGGGATCGCCTGGATGGACACCCGCCTCCTCTCGGCCCGCCTGTACTCGGGGTCGATCAGCCCCGGCGGCGGCCCGTACCCGTACACGGCGCCCGTCCAGCCCGCCCAGGCGACATCGCTCGTCGCCGCCTTCAACGGCGGGTTCAAGATGGCGACAGCCGGCGGCGGCTACTACACGACAGGCAAGACGATCGTGCCGCTCGTGGCGGGCGCCGCCTCCCTCGTCATCGACGCCAACGGGTCGGTCGCCATCGGGGCCTGGGGGACCACAGTCACGATGACCCCCGACGTGGTCGCCGTCCGCCAGAACCTGGTGCCCCTCGTCGCCGGCGGCCGCCCCACCCCCCAGGCCGCCAGCCCGAACTGGCAGTCGTGGGGGAACACCTGCGGCGCCACCGCCTGCACAACAACCACCCCGGGCATCGAGCACCAGTGGCGATCGGGCGCCGGCGTGACCGCCGACGGCGCCCTCGTCTACGTCACCGGCCCGTCCCTGTCGCCGCTCCAGCTGGCCGACCTGCTCGTCCGGGCGGGCGCCGTCCGCGGCATGCAGCTCGACATCAACCCCTACTGGACCGTCCTCGTGACCTACGACCCGTCCACACCGGCCGGACCGGCGGCGCCGACAAACGGGAGCAAGCTCGTGGCCTCGACCGTGCAGGGGCCGGCCACCTTCTTCGACCCCGCCTGGGCCCGCGACTTCATCACCATGTCGGCGCGGCCGGCGGGGGGTTGATCGGCCGACGGGTCGGCGCGGCTCCACCGAATCTTCCGCTAACGTAAACGTCAGGAATCGGCGGGCGGCAGCCCGTGGGAGGGCCGGCACAGCAGTCGAGGGAGCCGATGGCGAGCAGCGGACCACAGGGCGCGGTACCCGGAGAACCGGGGGTCGACCCGTTCGGACAGGCGACGGCGCCCGTCGAAGACCCCTACAAGGGCAAGTGGCTGACGCTGTCCAACACCACGCTGGGAGCGCTCCTGGTGATGGTGAACTCCTCCATCATCCTCATCTCGCTCCCCGACATCTTCCGGGGGGTGCACCTCAACCCGCTCGCCCCGTCCCACACCGATCTCTTCCTGTGGCTCCTCATGGGCTACATGGTGATGACGGCGGTGCTCGTCGTGAGCTTCGGCCGGCTGGGCGACATGTTCGGTCGGGTGAAGATGTACAACCTCGGGTTCGCCGTCTTCACCGTCTTCTCGATCCTCCTCTCGATCGACTGGATGTCGGGCGTCCCCGGGACCATGTGGCTCATCGCCATGCGGATCCTCCAGGGCGTGGGCGGCGCCTTGCTGTTCGCCAACTCCTCGGCGATCCTCACCGACGCCTTCCCCCCGAACCAGCGGGGCCTCGCGCTCGGCGTGAACCAGGTGGCGGCGATCGCCGGGAGCTTCATCGGGCTCGTCATCGGCGGCGTGCTCGGGCCGATCGACTGGCGCCTCGTGTTCCTCATCTCGGTCCCGATCGGGCTCGTGGGCACGATCTGGGCCTACTTCAACCTGCACGAGCGGGGCGTGCGGACGCCGTCGACCATCGACTGGTGGGGCAACGTCACCTTTGCCGCCGGGCTCATCGCCGTGCTCGTCGGCATCACGTACGGGATCCTCCCGTACGGCCACAGCACCATGGGCTGGACCAGCCCCAAGGTGCTCGGGCTCCTCGGGGGCGGCGTCGCGCTGCTCGTCCTGTTCCTCTGGATCGAGACCAGGGTGAAGAACCCGATGTTCCGCCTGCCGCTCTTCCGGATCCGGGCCTTCACCGCCGGGAACGTGGCGAGCCTGCTGGCCTCGATCGGGCGGGGCGGGATGATGTTCATCCTCATCGTCTGGCTCCAGGGGATCTGGCTGCCCCAGCACGGCTACAGCTTCGTCTCGACCCCGCTGTGGGCCGGCATCTACATGCTGCCTTTGACCGCCGGGTTCCTCGTCGCGGGGCCGGTGTCGGGGATCCTGTCGGACCGGTTCGGGGCCCGGCCGTTCGCGACCGGCGGCATGGTCGTGGCCGCCGCCAGCTTCGCCTTGCTCGAGCTCCTCCCCGCCAACTTCTCCTACCTCTGGTTCGCCCTCTTGCTGTTGCTGAACGGCCTTGCCATGGGCCTCTTCTCCTCGCCCAACCGGGCCGGCATCATGAACAGCCTCCCCTCCCGCCAGCGGGGCGCCGGCGCCGGGATGACGACCACGTTCCAGAACTCGGCCATGGTCCTCTCGATCGGGCTCTTCTTCACCTTGATCATCGTGGGCCTCTCCTCCCACCTGCCCGGCGCCCTGTACGGCGGCCTCACCGCCCAGGGCGTGCCGAAGGCGGCGGCGGCGCACGTCTCGCACCTGCCGCCGACGGCGGCCCTCTTTGCCGCCTTCCTGGGGTACAACCCGATCAAGACGGTGCTCGGTCCGCTGCTGGTGCACCTCCCGCACGCTCGGGTCGCCTACCTGACGGGTCGGAGCTTCTTCCCCCACCTCATCTCGTCGTCGTTCATCGCCGGGCTGCACGAGGCGTTCGACTTCGCCGCGGCCAGCTGCGTGGTGGCCGCCGTGGCGTCGTGGCTCCGTGGCGGCAAGTACGTCCACGTCGACGACGACGACGACGAGGCGGGCGGGGTCCCCGCCGTCGCGGGTGCGGGGGCCGGCGAGCCCCAGTTCGCCGCGGTGGCGGGTCCGGCGGGCGAGCGGTGACCACCGGCGCGCCGCCGGCCGCCGGCCTCGGGCACGACCCGGCGCTGCGCGGCATCGGGGCGGTGGCGTCCGCCACCGGCGTGTCGGAGCGGGCCCTGCGCTACTACGAGGAGCTCGGGCTGCTCCGCCCGGCCGCCCATCGGCCCGGCGGGGGTCGGCTCTACGCCGACGCCGACGTCCAGCGGGTCCGGCGCATCCGCGAGCTCCAGGAGCTGATGGGGTTCGACCTCGAGGAGATCCGCACGGTGCTCTCGGCCGAGGACCGCCTCGACGTGCTCCGGGGCCAGTACCGCGACGGGACGGGCGACCCGGTTGCGGTGGTGGAGGAGGCGATCGCCACCCTCGGGTCGCTGCGGGCCGAGGTGAACGCCAAGCTCGGCCGCCTGGAGTCGTTCCGTGCCGGGCTCGACGCCCGGCTCGAGCGGCTCCGGCCGCGCCTCGACCGGCGGCGCTAGGTCCCGACCCGCTCCCGCCGGTTCACCGGCAAGGCGGTGGCCGGGTCGGGCGTGTCGATCTCCATGGCCAGGCGGTGGCCGTCGAAGACGGCCTCGGACACGAGGCGCGGGGCGACCGCGTCGCCGATGCGGTACAGCCCGACGATGCCGGCGGCGGCGCGCGCCGCCGGATCGGCCGAGAGCGCCTCCCACAGGGCGGACACGGAGGCCCGCTGGGTCACGACGACCACCGAGTCGCAGGCGATGTCCACCGGCTCGCCGACCTCGTCGGCACCGGTCGCGCCCGCCGGCGACACCGCGTGGAGGACGACACCCCGGCGCACGCCGATACCGAGCTCGTGGAGGTGCTGGCGGAGGAACGACCCCTCGAGCGTGTGGTCGCTCACGGGCGAGACGACGTCGAACGGGGTGGCGATGGTCACCTCGTATCCGTCGAGTC
>JAJYVT010000129.1 GCA_021791845.1 Actinomycetes bacterium
TCGCTTCGTGGTTGTCGCTGCCCACTAGGTTGAGGACCACCCCGGCGACGCGCACCTCGGGGTCGAAGGTGCGAAAGCCGTGGACGACAGCAGCGACCGATTGGCTGATGGACGCGGCGTCGACGACGAGGACCACCGGGGCGTCGAGGCGCTTGGCCACCTCGGCCGTCGACGACGGGGTGCCGTCGGCGGCGCCGTCGAAGAGGCCCATGACCCCTTCGACCACCAGGACGTCGGCGCCCTCTGCGGCCCTGGCCGCCAGCGGGCCCATCAGGTCCATTCCGCACATCCACGGGTCGAGGTTGCGCCCCGGCCGGCCGGTCGCCACCGAGTGGTAGCCCGGGTCGATGAAGTCCGGCCCGACCTTGGCCGACGCCACCCGCCACCCCCGCTGCCGCAGCGCCGCCATCAGGCCCGAAGCGACCGTGGTCTTGCCTGCCCCCGAGCGAGTGCCGGCCACGACCAGGCGCGGGCCGAGGGCGGTCAATACTCGATCCCCTTGCGGGCGCGGATGTCCTGGTCGAAGGCGTGCTTCACCTTGACCATCTCGGTCACCGTGTCGGCCAGCGCCACGACCTCGGCCGGCGCGTTGCGCCCGGTGACGATGACGTTGGTCCGCTGCGGGCGCGAGGCGAGGACTGCTACCACGTCGGCGACCGGCACCCAGCCGTACTTCACGATGTAGGTCATCTCGTCGAGGATCACCATGTCGTAGTCGCCCGAGGAGATCATCTGGCTGGCTACCTGCCAGGCGTGGCGGCCCCTGGCCTCGGTGGCGTCGAGGTCTTCGGACTCCCAGGTGAACCCGTCGCCGAGGGTGTGCCAGTCGATCCCGAGATGCGCAGCCAGCTTGCGCTCGCCGACCTGCCATTTGTCGCTCTTGACGAACTGGACGACACCCACCGTCCACCCCCGGGCCCAGGCCCGTCCCATCACCCCGAAGGCGGCCGAGCTCTTGCCCTTTCCGGAACCGGTGTTGACCAACAGGCGCGACGGCTGGGGCACCGGCGCGACACTAGCCGTCCACCCACCGACGTAGGGTACGGTGCCCTACGCCTTGGTAGGGTCCCGGCGATGCCCCCCGCCACGAACGCCGCCCCTCCCCTCGGCGAAGGCGGCACCGGTGCCCCAGCCCAGTCTGGCCCAGCCCAGCCTGGCCTGGGACCCGCGCCGGCCTGCCCGAGCGTCGACAACGTGGTGGCGCGCGCCGATGGGGGCTTGGCCCGCATCCGCGTGCCGGGCGGCCGGATCGACGCCGCCGCCCTCCAGGCGGTGGCCGACGCGGCGCAGCGATGGGGCAGCGGGATCGTGGAGATCACCAGCCGGGCCAACCTGCAGCTGCGCGGGATCCGGCCCGGCGCGGCGGCCGCCCTCGCCGCGACGCTGGTCGGCTCGGGGGTAAGTGGCGGCCCCATGGCCGACCGTCGTCGCAACGTCCTGCTCGGTCCCCTGAGCGACCTCGACCCCGAGGCGGAGGACCTCGGCCCGCTCCTCGCCCCGCTGCTCGCCGCCCTGGACGCGGAGCCTCGCCTCGATGCGCTCGACGACAAGTTCGGCTTCGCCATCGACGGCGGAGGATCGTTCGGCCTTGCTGGCCGGCGAGCCGCGGTGGTCGCCGCCCCGACGTCGACCAGCGGTGTCCTGGGCGTCTGTTGGGGGTGGGCGGCCGACGGAGACGAGGGGTCGCCCGCCCGACCGCGGCGCGTGGCACGAAGCGAGCTGGTCGACGCGCTGGTCGAGGCGGCTGTCGGGTCGCTGGGCCGGCCCCGGGCGAGTGCCGCCGTGCCGGCTGCGAGCGTGCCAGCCGTCGCCCGGGTTGCCGGCCCCCTCGGGGCGGGAGCCGGATGGGTGGGGGCCATGCCGACGCTCGGCCGGGCCGACGCCGAGGCCATCACCGCCATGGCGACCGCGGCGAGGCGCTACTCGGACGGCCTGCTGCGCCTCACCCCTTGGCGGGGTGTCGTGTTCCCGGCCGTCGCAGCCGACGAGCGCGCCGCCCTCCTCGAGGAGCTGCGGGCCGGCGGCCTCGTCGTCGACGCCTCCGACCCGGCGTCGACCGTCGTCGCCTGCGCTGGGTCGCACGGCTGCACCTCGGGGCTGACCGATGCCATCGGCGACGCCCGCCGGGTCATCGCGGCGCGCCGCGAAGCCGGCGCTCCTCCAGCGGCGGTGCACGTGTCAGGCTGCGCCAAGTGCTGTGCCCAGCACACCCCGCTGGCTGTCACCCTGGTCGGTTCGGGCCCGGGTCGCTACGACGTCTACGCGGACGGCGACCTGCGAGCACGGGCCGTCGGCAGCGCAGAGGCCTTGGCCGTGGCGGCGGGCTCATGACCGGCCGCAGCTACGAGCGCGACGGGGCCGAGATCTACCGCCGGTCGTTCGAGACCATCCGGGAGGAGGCCGATCTCACGCAGGTCCCCGACGATCTCGAGAAGCTGGCGGTGCGGGTGGTCCACTCGTGCGGGATGGTCGACGTCGTGGCTGACCTTCGCTTCTCCGCCGGTGCCGGCCGTGCCGGGCGGGCGGCGCTCGCCGCCGGAGCGCCGATCCTGGCCGACGCCCACATGGTCGCCGACGGCGTGACCCGCAGCCGGCTGCCCGCCGGCAACGACGTCATCTGCACCCTGGGCGACCCCCGGGTCGCCGAGCTGGCCGCGGCGATGGCGACGACCCGCTCCGCCGCCGCCGTCGACCTGTGGTCGGCGCGCCTCGACGGTGCGGTCGTCGCCGTCGGCAACGCTCCCACGGCCCTGTGGCGCCTGTTGGAGCTGCTCGACAGCGGCGCTCCACGCCCGGCGTTGATCCTGGGGTTCCCCGTCGGCTTCGTGGGTGCGGCCGAGTCCAAGCAGGCGCTGGTCGAGGCGGCCCACGGCGTCCCCTACGTGACGGTGCTGGGCCGCCGGGGCGGCAGCGCCATGGCCGCCGCCGCGGTCAACGCCCTGGCGACGGAGCACGAATGACCGGGCGGCGCGCCGGCGGGCGGCTGTGGGGGGTGGGGGTCGGGCCCGGTGACCCCGAGCTCGTCACCGTGAAGGCGCAGCGGATCATCGGCGGCTCGGGGGCGGTGGCCTTCTTCGCCGCCGCCGGGCGGCCGAGCAACGCCCGGGCCGCGGCCGCCAGCCATCTCCGGCCCGGCCAGCGTGAGCTGGCGCTTCACTACCCGGTCACCACCGAGCTGGCGGCCGGGGCCCGCTACGAGCGCCTGTTGACCGGCTTCTACGACGCGGCGGCGGCCCGGATCGCTGCGGTCCTCGACGAGGGCGTCGACGTGGCCGTGCTCTGCGAGGGCGACCCGCTCTTCTACGGGTCCTACATGTACCTCCACAACCGGCTGGCCGGTCGCTACCGAAGTGAGGTGGTGCCCGGCGTCCCGTCGATCCTGGCCGGCGCGGCCGTGCTGGGCGCCCCGCTCGTGTGCCGCAACGAGATGCTCTGCGTGCTGTCGGGCGTGCTGCCGGGCGAGGAGCTGCAGCGGCGGCTGGCGGCGGCCGAGGCGGCCGTGGTGATGAAGCTCGGCCGCAACCTGGAGAAGGTCCGCGCCTGCGTCGAGGCCGCCGGTCTGCTGGAGCGGGCCTGGTACGTCGAGCGGGCCACCATGCCCGAGCAGCGGATCCTTCCCTTGGCCGAAGCCGATCCGGCCGCCGCCCCCTACTTCTCGATCGTCGTCATCCCCAGCGCCGAGGCCCCGACCCGGTGAGCGCGACCACATGACGCTTCCCCGAGGCAGGCTGGCCATCGTCGGGCTCGGGCCTGGCGGCACGCCGTGGCGGACCCCGGCAGCCGACGCGCTGCTGACCGAGGCCACGGATTTGGTCGGCTACACCACCTATCTCGACATGGTCGAGGCTCGGCCGGCCGGCCAGGTCCGCCATCGGTCGGACAACCGGGCCGAAGGGCAGCGGGCCGCGCACGCCCTGGACCTGGCGGCCGAGGGGCGATCGGTGGCGGTCGTGTCGTCGGGGGACCCAGGGGTGTTCGCCATGGCTGCCGCGGTGATGGAGCAGCTCGACCGCCCCGACCGTCCCGCATGCTGGGAGGACGTCGAGGTCATCGTCAGCCCCGGTGTCAGCGCCGCCCAGGCTGCCGCGGCTCGGGCCGGTGCTCCGCTCGGCCACGACTTCGCCACCATCTCCCTGTCGGACAACTTGAAGCCGTGGTCGGTCATCGAGTCCCGGCTGGCCGCCGCCGCCGCCGCGGACTTCGTGCTCGCCCTCTACAACCCGGCGTCGAGGCACCGACCCTCGCAGCTCGGACGGGCCCTCACCGTCATCGGCGCCCACCGACGTCCCGACACCCCGGTGGTCGTCGCCCGCGACGTCGGACGCCCGGCCGAGCGAGTCGACGTCGTCCCGCTGGCCGGCCTGGACCCTGCCGTCGTCGACATGCGCACGGTCCTCATCGTCGGGTCCTCGCAGACGAGGATGGTGGACGTGCCCGGATGGGACCGACGTGGCGTCTACACCCCGCGGTGCTACCCCGAGGTGTCAGCGGACGGGTGAACGGGTCAGCGGACGGGTAGAGGTATCAGCGGACGCGAGAGAGCCCGAGCGAGGCGCACACCCACTCGAGCGCGTCGGCGACGGTGGAGGCGGACGGGCCGTCCGGCGATGGCGGACGGTCGACGACCACGACGTCCACCCCCAGGTTCCGAGCCGCCTGGAGCTTGGCGACGGTGGCCTCCCCGCCGCTGTTCTTGGTCACGACGAGGTCGATCCGCTGACGTGCCATGAGCGCCGTCTCCGCGTCGACGCTGAACGGGCCACGGTCGAGGATCACCTCTGCGGGGTGCAGAAGCAGCCGCTCGGGAGGGTCGATGGAGCGGACCAACCACCATCGCCGCCCGTCGGAGGCAGGCGCCAACGTATCGAGCTCGCTCCGACCGGTGGTCACGAACACCCGGCGGGACCGACCGCGGACGATCTCGGCGGCGGCCGCCGCCATCGTGGCCACGACCGTCCAGCGGTCGCCCGGCTGCGCCTGCCAGCGGGGCCGTTCGAGGCGCAGCCTCGCAACCCCGGTCTGGTTGCACGCCTCGTAGGCGTGCCAGCGCATCCGCGCCGCGAACGGGTGGGTGGCGTCGACCAGGGCCGAGATCCGCTCGGTCCGAAGGTAGGCGGCCAGACCCTCGGTGCCGCCGAACCCCCCGCTACGGCGCCGGCCGGGCAGCGGCGCGGGGTTCGCCGTCCGGCCCGCCAACGAGGTCACGACCACCAGGTCGTGGCGTGCGGATAGCGACTCCGCCAGGCGGCTGGCCTCGGTCGTCCCTCCGAGCAGCAGCAGGCGAGGTAGGTCGGTCACGGTCGTCGCACGGATTGAGTGCTGCAGCGCCGGGCTGGTAGCGTCCGGGGCGGTTACAGGGAACACCGGTGAGAGACCGGGGCTGTCCCGCAACTGTAACCGGGGAGCAAACCCCACCTGAGGCCACGGTCCAGCCGGACGGGAAGGCCGGGGCGAGCGTCGATCCGGGAGCCAGGAAACCTGTGCCGACGGAGATCTCGACGCGGGAGACGTCAAGGGTGAACCAGTGGCAGCCGTCACATCCCTCGGGCACGGTCATGGTGTGCGGCACCACGTCCAATGCCGGCAAGAGCACGATCACGGCCGGTCTGTGCCGCCACTACGCCCGGCGCGGGGCGCGGGTGGCGCCGTTCAAAGCCCAGAACATGTCGAACAACTCGGCGGTCACGCCCGCCGGCCACGAGATCGCCCGGGCCCAAGCCTGGCAGGCCATGGCGGCCGGTGTCGACGCCGAGGTCGCCATGAACCCCGTGCTCCTAAAGCCCATGGGGGAGCGCCGCTGCCAGGTGGTGGTGATGGGCCGCCCGCTCGCCACGATGACGGCGGCCGACTACCACCGGATGAAGCCGGAGCTGCTCGACGTGGTCCTGGGGGCGCTGAGCGACCTCCGCCGCCGCTACGACGTGGTGATCCTCGAAGGAGCGGGCAGCCCGGCGGAGATCAACCTCCTCGACGCCGACATCGTCAACCTCCGCCTGGCCCACGACGCCGGGATTGCGGCCGTCGTCGTCGGCGACATCGACCTGGGCGGGGTGTTCGCCTCGCTGTTCGGGACCGTCGCCCTGCTGCCCGACGCCTACCGCCCGCTGGTCAAGGGCTTCGTGGTGAACAAGTTCCGCGGCGACCCGGCGCTGCTCTTCGACGCCACGGCCCGACTGCAGGAGCGTTGCGGCGTCCCGACCCTTGGCGTGCTGCCCTTTCTGGACGGCCCCGAGATCGACAGCGAGGACTCGCTCGCCCTTGACCGGCCCTTCGACGCTGCGCCAGGAGAAGGGGACGCCGACACCGGACCCGCCAGCCCCACCAGCCCTGCCCGGGTCCTCGATGTCCTCGACGTGGCGGTGGTGCGCCTGCCCCGCATCGCCAACTTCACCGACATCGACCCGCTGCGGATGGAGCCCGGGGTGCGGCTGCGCTGGGTCGACGACGCCCGCAGCGTCGGGCAGCCCGACCTGCTCGTCATCCCCGGCTCCAAGGCCACCGTCGCCGACCTCGCCTGGCTGCGCAGCCGCGGGCTGGACCGGGCCGTCGACGCCGTGCGCGGGGTCGTGCTGGGCATCTGCGCCGGTTACCAGATGCTCGGCCGGTCGATCGCCGATCCCGGCGGTGTCGAATCCTCCGATCCTGCCGTGGACGGCCTCGGCCTGTTGGACGCCGTCACGACGTTCGGCTCCGACAAGGTCACCTGGTGGCGTCATGGCCGCCTGTTCGGCCGGCAGGCGAGCGGCTACCAGATCCACCACGGCGTCGTGCAAGCGTCGGGACCGCCGCTCGTCGAGCTCGACGGCGGGACCGGCGACGGCGCCATCGGCGCCACCCCGGGCGGCGGGGCCGTGTGGGGTACCTCGCTGCACGGCCTGCTCGAGTCCGACGGGGCGAGGACAGCCCTTCTCGAGCAGGTGGCGGGAAAGGCGGGCAAGCACATCGCCCACGGCGGATCCTTCGAGGCCGCCCGCCAGGGGCGGATCGACCGGTTGGCAGACGCCGTCGCCGAGCACCTCGACATGGAGGCGCTGGACCGGATCCTCGCCGAAGGAGCCCTCGGGTGACCGTCCACGTCGAAGACGTGCTGACGGCCGTCGGGTCGCGGGTGGACCATTTGCGGGCGTCGGTGGGCGAGCCGCCAGAGGCAGAGGAGGGCTGGCACGCCTGTGACGCCGTCACCGCGGCGGACCTCGACGCGGCCATCGGCGGCGCCGATGCCGGCGACCGCCAGGTGGCTGCGTCGCTGCTGGTCCAGTCCTACGCGCACCGGGTCGTCGCGGTCAGCCTGGCGGCCTTCGCCGTCGGCCTGCCCTGGCCGTCACCGGCTGCCGCCGCCACCTCGGTGCGCCTCGCCGGGGGGCGGGCGAGAGCGCTGCGGTTCCGGGCCGAGGCGCTGGGGGACGCGGGCGACGTCGGATCACTGGTCGACGCCGCGTTCACCTCCCATCTCGTCCCGTTCGTCGCGGCCGTGCGGGCGTGGGAGCGTCTCGGGGAACGCCTGGTCTGGGCGAACATCGCCGCTTCGTGCGCCGCCGCGTTCCGGGCGGTCGAGGGCTCGGCCCGCGACCGGGGCGACGCCGGTGAGCAGACGTCGATCCGCCGCCGGGCGGCCGAGCTCCTCGAGCACGCGCCGTGGCTCCGGGGCACCGGGTGGTTCGACGCCGACAGCACCGACTGGGGTTGGCAGCGGTCCGCCTGCTGCCTGTGGTACCGCACGTCAGGGGGTCGCACCTGCGAGGGCTGCAGCCTCCGGCGGCAGGGTCGGGCA
>JAJYVT010000130.1 GCA_021791845.1 Actinomycetes bacterium
ACCTGTTCGGCCTCGACGCCTACGCACCCACGCGTTGACCTGGGTAATACAGCCAGCCTCTCCAAACACTGCTGTTGACCTGGACCTACATCCCATCACCATGGGATAGCCCGGAAACTCCCGCTAGCGGTGGGTACCCCCCGGCGTACCGCGGGGTGCCACCGCGGGCAGGAGCGGCACCGGTAGGTTTGCGGTCCGTGGTCGACGGCGCCGACACCAACGAGGACGTCTGGAAGTCGGAGGACATGGTCGCCCAGTGGGTCGCCAGTTCCGCAGACCGTGAGCGCGGTCGGTCCCACCATCGCCGGCTGCTGGCCGATCTGCTGCCGTTCGCGGACGACGAGCCGTTCACGTTCGTGGACTTGGGCGCCGGCACGGGTGCGGCCACCCAAGCGGTGCTCGACCGCTTCCCGCGGGCGCAGGCCATTCTGGCCGAGTACTCGCCTCAGATGACGGCAGAAGGCCGGCGGGCGCTGGCGGGCTACCGAGGCCGGTTCACCTACGTCGAATTCGATTTGGCCGCGGGCCAATGGCCCGCCGAGGTGCCAAGCGACGTACCCGCCGTGATCAGCTCGCTGTGCGTGCACCATCTCTCCGACCAGCGCAAGAAGGACCTGTTCGCCGAGATCTGGCACCACCTCGCACCCGGAGGGTGGTACTTCAACTACGACCCGGTGACCACCGACGACCCCGTGGTCGAAGCCGCATGGCGGCGCGCCGGCGACCGCCAGGACCCCGAGGCCGCGGCCAAGCGTCAGCACCGGAGCCCCGAGGAGCAGCGGCGCTACGAGAACCACGTGCGCTACATGATCCCACTCGGCCCACAGCTCGACTACTTGCGCGCCGCCGGCTTCGAGGCCATCGACGTGTACTGGAAGCAGCTGGACCACGTCATCTACGGCGGGCGGCGACCGGCGCAGGCGGCTTCCTAGTTCCTCGGGGCTCCCCGAGCGATCGACCTGCGGTCCGACCCCGGGAGTCGGACGACTCAGCACCGCGACGTAGGGTGGGCGCAGTGGCGCAGCACGAGTCGGAGGTCGGCGGGGTCACGGTCGCGCTCACCGTCGGTGACATCGTCGAGCAGCCCGACGTCGACGCGGTGGTGAACGCCGCCAACGCGGCGTTGCAGCCCGGGGGTGGCGTGGCCGGCGCGATCCACCGCGCCGCGGGCCCCGGGCTCGCCGAGGAGTGCCGGCCCCTGGCGCCGCTCTCGCCCGGCGAGGCGGTCATCACGGGTGGGCACCGGCTCCCGAACCGCTACGTGATCCACTGCCTCGGCCCGGTCTATGGACGGGACCGACCCGAAGGCGAGCTGCTGGCGGCTTGCTACCGGAACGCGCTGGAGCTGGCCGACCGCCGCGGCCTGGCGTCGGTGGCGTTCCCCGCGATCTCGACCGGTGCCTTCGGATTCCCCATGGAGCGGGCGGCCGAGGCGGCCCTGGGCGCGGTGCTGTCCACCGCCGCCCAGCTCGAGTCGGTTCGGCTCGTCCGGTTCGTCCTCTCCGACGACCGCGCCCTTCGCCTTCATCGCGAGGTGCTGCTGCGCCTCCTGAAGCGCTGATCCGACGGGATTGGCCCTGACCCCTTGCCCGGCCGCCGGCGGGAGGCCTGCCGGACGACCTCAGCAGACGACGACGCCGTGGCGGCGGAGGTCGTCGAGCGCCCGCTCGCCGTCCCCGTGGCGTCGCTCGACCGGGCGCGTGGCATCGACCACGACGGCCGTCTCGTAGCCCAGGCGTCGGGCGTCGAGCGCGGTCTCCTTGACGCAGACGTCCTGGGCCAGGCCCACGATGACCACGCGCGAGATCCGGCGCTCCTCCAGGAGGCCGTGGAGCGCGGTGGGCTCCTCGTTGCCGGTCGTGACGTCTCGCACGGTGAACCCGGAGTACCCGTCCTCGCCGCCGATCCCCTTGCGCACGACCGGACCGACGACATGCAGGGCGGGGTGGAGCGCCGCGCCCCAGGTTCCGGCGACGCAGTGCGTGGGCCAGATGCCGCCGTCCTTCTCGAAGTGCGGGGTCGAGGGAGGGTGCCAGTCCTGGGTGTAGGCGACGAGCGCCCCGGCGGCCTGGGCCGCGGCGACGAGGTCGTTGACCGGCTGGAGGATGGCCCCGGCGTCCCGCACGGAGAGCCCCCCGGCGGGGTCGGTGAAGTCGTTCTGGACGTCGACGACGACCAGGGCGGTGTGCTCGTCGAACGCAGCGGCCGCCGCCGTCGGGGGGACATCCGGCCCACCGTGAGCGAGCCGGCGGTGGCCCTCCGATCCGGGCTGCTCCCCCGTCACGAGCGCCGCCGCAGTAGCGGCACCAAGAGCACGATGGCAAGCGCCTGGAGCGCACCGACGAAGACCTCGATGGAGGTGGTCGAGACGGCGTAGAGGGCGCCGATGGCGGTCGATCCCCCCAGCCACGTGATGCCGTAGACGGCGGTGAAGACCCCGTAGCCCGTCCCGCGCCGGACACCCGGCACGAGATCGGCCACGGCCGCCCGCATCGTCGACTCGTGGACGCCGAGGGCCGCCCCCCAGACGACGGCGCCGACCCACACGAGCACCGCGCTCGTCGAGAAGGAGAGGAAGGGCACGGCCGAGGTGAGGAGCGGCAGGGCGACGAGCCCGCCGAAGCCCACGCGGTCGTAGAGGAAGCCCGAGCCGAGCGCCGCCAGCGCGTCGACCCCCATGGCCACCGCGTAGACGACAGGGATGAGCGGCGCGGCGATGACGTGGCGGACCTCCAGGTGGTACGAGAGCACGCCGAAGGTGGCGAAGCCCGTCACCGAGGCGGCGGTGAACGCCGTGTACAACCAGAATCGCCGCGAGAAGCCTCGGACCGTCTGGAGCCGCCGGGCTCGGTGCGGGGCCGGCTCGAGACCGGCGGGAGCCGCGGGCTCGGGAGCGGTCGCCTCGGCGCGTTCGTAGGCCGCGGGGTTGGGGACCGCCCGCCGCACCACGGCCAGTGCCACGAGTGCCAGGGCGCCCGGAACGGCAAGGATGCCGAAGGCGAGGCGGTACCCCGAGACCGCGACCATGGCCGCCACCAACAGCGGGCCGAGCAGCGCGCCCGACTGGTCCAGCGCCTCGTGGTACGCGAAGGCCCGCCCCCGGCCGAGGTGGGCGCTGGCATGGGAGAGCATCGTGTCTCGGGCCGGGGTGCGCACCGCCTTGCCGAAGCGCTCGCCGATGACCGCCAGCGACGCCTGCCACAGGGTCCCCGCCGCCGCGAGCACCGGGACCGACACGGCCGTGATGGCGTACCCGGCGATGGAGATGGGCCAGTAGCGACGGGTACGGTCGGCGAACGGACCGCTCGCCAGCCGCAGCACCGAGGCCACCGCCTCGCCCAGCCCGGTCACGAGCCCGACCACGGTCGCCGACGCCCCGAGGGTGGCCAGGTACGGACCGACGATCGACCGCCCGCCCTCGTAGACGAAGTCGGCCAGCATGCTCACCACGCCGAAGGCGAGGACGAACCGGAGCGGCGTGTAGCGGTTGGCCCCGCGCCGGCCCTGGTCGCCGGGACCCGCGTCGGGCGCAGGCGTCCCGGGCTCAGGCGCCCCGGGCTCAGGCGCCATGGTGCTCAGGCATCGTGGTGCTCGGGCGTCGTGGTGCTGCGCTCCGCCGTGCCGGCCCGGGACGTCAGCTGGTCGCCGACTGGGTCAGGAACGCCGTGATGCCGGCGGTGATCCCCCGCGCCGCGAGTGCCTGCCAGGACGGGCTCTCCGTGAGGGCCGCGTCGATCGGGTTCTTCATGTTGGCGCACTCGATGAGCACCTTGGGCACGGTGGTGAGGTTGAGGCCGCCGAGGTCGCTACGCGGTTCGAGCCCGTTGACACCCGTGTAGGTGCTGGTCGGCTCGCCGGTGACGGCGGCGAACGCATTGCGGACGTCGACCGCCAAGCGCGCCGACGGCGCTACGACGGCGTCGTTGACACCGTCGGCGACCGGCTCGAGCACCACGAACCCGCGACCCTGGGGTGGGCCGCCGTCGGCGTGGATGCTGACGGCGGCGGCGGAATGGGCGTTGTTCCCGATCGCGGCCCTGACGGGCACGCATGGCCCCACCCCCGTGTTGGTCGTCCGCGTGAGGATGACGGTTGCGCCCTCCATGCGAAGGTCTGCGGCGGCGTCGAGGGCGACCGCCAGGTTGAAGGCGTACTCGGGATAGCCGCTGTCGGTGGTGGTGCCCGACGTGTCGCACGTCTCGTACCCGGTCCCGTCCCATACGAGCTGGTCGACCACTGTGGGTGCGGCGGCGTTGCCGCCGTTGTGCCCCGGATCGAGGGTGATCACCATGCCGCTCAGCGATGCCCCCTCGACCATCCAGTACCCCTTCCCGTCAGGGGTCCCGGCCAAGGCGACGACAGGAGCCCCAAGCCCGCGACCGGCCCCGGCGCCTTCGTAGGTCGCGCTTCCGAAGGTGAAGATCCCGCCGTCGGATGCGACCAGCCAGTAGCCACCGCCTGTGGGGGTGGCGGCCATGCCCACGATGGGGGCGTTCAGGTGGTGTGTGCCTTCCGAGCCCAGGAACTTGGCGTTGCCGAAGGTGAAGATCCCGCCGTCACTGGCGACCAGCCAGTAGCCGCCGCCGGTGGGGGTGGCGGCCATGCCCACGATGGGGGCGTTCAGGTGGTGTGTGCCTTCCGAGCCCATGAACTTGGCGTTGCCGAAGGTGAAGATCCCGCCGTCACTGGCGACCAGCCAGTAGCCGCCACCTGTGGGGGTGGCGGCCATGCCCACGATGGGGGCGTTCAGGTGGTGCGTGCCTTCCGAGCCCAGGAACTTGGCGTTGCCGAAGGTGAAGATCCCGCCGTCACTGGCGACCAGCCAGTAGCCGCCGCCTGTGGGGGTGGCGGCCATGCCCACGATGGGGGCGTTCAGGTGGTGTGTGCCCATCGACCCGTGGAAGCCGGCATCGCCGAAGCCGAAGATGCCGCCGTCGGATGCCACCAGCCAGTAGCCGTTGCCACTGGGGGTGGCGGCCATGCCGACGATCGGCGCGTTGAGGTGCTGTCCGCCCATCGACCCGTAGAAGCCGGCGTCGCCGAAGTTGAGGACGGATCCGGGTGACCCCGCCGACGGGGCTGGCGCCGCCAGCGCCACAGGTGCCGGCCCGGATCCCGCAACGACGGGCGCCAGCAGCCCGCAGCCCGCGCCGAGGGCCGCGACTGCCACACGGAGCCTCCAACGGATGCGCATCCTTTGATCCTTCCACCGCTCTGTGTGCGCGGCAACGATCCCGTGCGGACCACAGCGGTGGGCGTCCGCCGGCCAGACCACCCGACAGCCCGGCGGCCTGGCGGCCCAGCGGCCGATCCTGCGATGCCGGGTCCTGGCCTTCGACGCTCGGGTTCGCGTCAGCCGTGGGCCGGCGGCTCTCGCAGCTTGAACCGGGCGCCCGAGGGGTCGGCGCAGAGCACGAGCACGCCGTAGGGGGTGCGGTCGGGACGCTGCACGACGGAGCCGCCGAGCGTCTCGACCGTGTCTGCAGCCCTGGTGGCATCGTCGACGTGCCAGTAGACGTCCCAATGGTCGCCCCCGGCGGAGGGCCAGCGGCTGGAGTCCATGATCCCGCCGAGCTCGTCCTCTGAGCCAGGCGTTCGGAACGTGGCGTAGCGGAACTCGTCGGAGTCCCCAACCGGATCGACCGTCCACCCGAAGAGATCGCGGTAGAAGTCCACCTCCGCCGCATGCTCCCTCGTGTGCAACTCGAACCAGCTCGGGCTCCCCTGCTCGTTCATCACGCTGAACCCCTGGAACGTGCCCGGCTGCCACAGGCCGAAGACCGCCCCGGCCGGGTCGGTGAGCACGGACTGCACGCCCAGGTCGGCGACGGCCATCGCCGCTGCCTGGATCGTCGCGCCCGCTGCTTCCGCCCTCTTCAAAGAGGCGTCCATGTCCCGGGTGCAGAAGTACGGCTTCCAGGTGTTGTCGGCGACCATGTCGCCCATCGAGCCCATCTCGCCGGCGACCGGAGCACCGCCACGACTGAACATCCAGTACCCGCCGAAGGCGGCGGCCGGCTCGAGTGCGTCCCAGCCGAACAGCCGGCTGTAGAACGCCCTGCTTCCCTCCACGTCGGTCGCCCAAAGGTCTGCCCAACAGGGCGCCCCCGCGGGGGCGGCGTCACGGATCGTCATCGTTGGTGCTCCTTGATGGATGGTCGTCGCCAGAGAGGACGGCGGTGGCGGCCCGGAGTCATCGAGGAGCTCGCCCGCCTCAGCGGCTCGCCCGCCTCAGCGGCTCGCCCGCCTCACCGGCACGGCGATCAGGAAGACGGCGGCGAGCAGGAGGACCACACCGGCGGCGAGCAGGCCGGCGGCGATCCAGTCGAGGTCGGGGATCGTCGCCCCGGCATCGGCGGTCACCGACACCCCGGCGCTGGCATCGCGGTTCATCACGACCACGACCCACTGGCCGGCGGTCGGCCGCCAGGTCAGGGTCTGGGTGCCGGTCCCGGATGCCCGCGCGCTCCAGATCCCCGCAGCCGCAGGTGCGACCGCCGGTGCCGCGCCGGCGGCGTGCCGGGTGCGGGTGTCCCCCGTGACCCAGTTGGTGACCACGAGGTGGCTGACGCCGGCCAAGTAGGCATCGACCGCCGACCGCGGCCCGACGCCGACGAACACGCCGCTGGAGGGGGTGACGGACTTGGCGCGAATCCTCAGCGTGCCGAGGACGTCTCCAGGGGTCAGCCAGTCCGTCGAGCGCCCCAGGTTGATGGCGTCGCTGGTGACGGCGTACGACGACGTTGCGAAGGTGCGTGTGCTGCTCGTCATGAAGCCGGCCGCGTCCCGCTGGGTGCTCGTGGCCCACGCCGCAACCCCGCCCGCCCCGAGGAGCCCGAGCGACATCAACCCGAATACGGAGCCGATGACCAGCGCCACCACCCGGCCGCCGGTCCACCCGCGCCGGGCGGGCGGAGCGGCGGAGCCCAGGACCGGCGGGGGCGGGACGGTCACGGTGCCAGTCGGCTCGTGTCCGCCCATGTCGAGCCGGAACGGGGGGTACTCGTCGGTCATCAGGCCGGCGTAGGCGGCGACGCGAAGCACCCAGCGGTTCATGCCGAGCACGAAGTCGAAGATCTGCTGCGGGTAACGGCCGGTCACCGCCAGCACGACCGCTGCGATGAGGACCAGGAGACCGATGAGCCCGGGCGCGGCGCCCGCTCGGCTGTCGGTGGTCTGCCACAGCGCCCACGTGCCTCCGCCCACGAAGATGCCGACAACCAGGTAGTGGGGGATCGCCAGCAGCCACCACTTCACGAGGACCAACCCCCGGGAGAGGTGGCGGGGGTACTCGACGTCCAGATGCGCCGGGTAGTCGGGAACGTCGGAGAGGGTGAACGGAGGGTAGCGGTCGGTGCCGAGTGCGCCATAGGCGTAGAAGGCCACGCGCCAGCTCCACCGAAGCACGCCCACGTTGAATTCGGGCCCTTCCGGGTTCTCCGTGGGTCGCCCAGTTCACGGGGTGACCGGGTAGAGCTGGAGTCCGCCAAGATGGAACCAGATGGCGGTTTTGAAGTGCTCTCGGTTGCGATACCCGCGTGCTGAGACC
>JAJYVT010000030.1 GCA_021791845.1 Actinomycetes bacterium
CCCCACGCCACTGCGGCGCCAGTTCGACCGTCTCGATCAGGCCATCGGTGACTTCATCGGGGAATCTGCACGGGCCGCGTGAAACTTGACTCAACTGTGCCGGCTTCGCCGGCTCAAGCTATCTAGCGGCATGCGCCGACTGCCCGCCGATGCGCACGGACCGGGCCGGCGGTAGTACGACGGGGGGATGCGACCGGAGCACATGGACCTGGACCTGGACGCGATGGCGGCGGCGCTCGGCGAGTGGTTGAGCAGCGGCTCGGACGTCACGGCGGAGGACCGGATGCGGGCGTACGAGGCGCTGGCGGCGCTCGGGGTTCCCGGCCTCCTGGAGGAGGTCGAGCTGGTTCGCCGCATCCTGCGGTTCGGGAACGACTTCCACTCCATCGCTCGGTTCTTTGCCGACGGGAGCCGCGAGCACCGCTATCTCCTCGGGCTGCTGGAGGGCGTCGCAGCCGAGGACGTCCCCGCCCCGCCGTAGGTGACGGGGTTCGACCTCCTCGACCGGGACGGCCCCGCCCCGCCCCGCCCCGCCCCGCCCCGCCCCGCTGGCACTCCCTCCCCCTTGTCTGCCAGGGAGGATCGGCGTAGGACTGCAGGTACGTTTCTTCGCGGGCTCTCCACGACGGTGTGCGGCGACGGAGAGCCGGAAGGTCGCCATGGCCCCGATCGCACGATGTCGCCATCACGGCGATCCCGCCCGCTACGCCCTGCTCGTGGGGGAGATCGACGCCGCGCTCGTCTCGGTGACCGTCCGCCGGGACGGCTCCGCCACCGGTGACCGTGCGTGGCTCCGGCTCGCCGACGCCCTCGCACCGCCGGAGCAGGCGAGGGCGGGGGTCGCCCCGGAGGACCCGCTGACGCGCGTCCTCACGCTGAGCCGGACCTGCGACCGGCTCCACCGGGTCCGGCTCTACGACGCCGGGCGCCGCGACCCCGGGTCGCCGACCGGGGTCGTGGCCCGGACGGACGAGCCCGCCGCCCCGTTCGCCGCCACCGCCGAGCGGCGGGGCGACATCCAGGTGGTCCGGTTTCGGGGCGAGCTGGACCTGGTGGCGGCGTCCACCGCCCGCCATGCGGTGGAGGCCGCCGCCTGCTCCACGCTCGAGGTGGACCTCGCCGAGCTGACCTTCCTCGACGCCGCCGGCCTGGCCGCCCTGCTGTCGGCGCGCGAGGAGGCGATCGCTCGCGGCTGCCACGTGCGGGTCGTCGGCGCCTCGGGGATCGTGCGCCGGGTGTTCGCCGTCACCGGGCTGCAGTCGGTCCTGGACGGATGAGCCTCACCGCCTGACGGCTGTCGAGGCCACCGTGAAGGCTGTCTTGATCTCCTTCCCGCTGGGCGCCAGCACGTACCAGTAGCCGCCCACGTTGAGCAGCGCCTGGCCGGTCACCATCCCGGGACGGTTGTCGCCGATCCAGGTGTAGAGCGGGTGGCCGGCGTAGGTGACCTGGAGGGCGCCGTCGGGACGGCGGATCGTCCCCACGAGCGACTGCTCGAGGCCGCGGCCAGCGATGGGACGGGCCCCGGTCGTGAGCAGGGGGGGCCACAGCCGCACGCACAACCCCGAGACGCAGGCGCTCGATGTCGGGGTGTCGGGGGTGAAGTCGTAGAGGGTGTGCCCTTGGGGCGTGGCCAGGATCCGCCCGGCCGGCGACGGCTCGCTCGACAGGGTCACGCCGGTCGCCGTCGTGGGGGTGACCGTGAACGAGGCCGATGTCACGCCGCCCGAGCACGCGGCGAGGGCCAGGGCGCCCACGGCCAGTCCCGCCGCCCCCAGGAGGTGCCGGCGGCCCCGGGTCACGGGGCGTCGGCGGGGTCGGGCGGGAGGAAGGAAAGGGGAAGGTCGGCCAGCTGGACCAGCGTCGACGAGACCCACCGGGTGAGCGCGTCCACCACCGGGCCGACGGTCGTGGGGTCCTCCAGCTGCGACTCGTCGAAGCGGATGGTGCCCTCGTAGCTTCCCTCGACCGCCCAGCGGGGCCCGAGCGTCTCCTCGTCGCTGCCGGCGGTGGGGTCGGGGCGCAGCTCCTCGACCGTGATCGCCGTCCGCACCAGGGGGTCGTGGCCCAGCGCCGGCCCGGTGGCCGGGAGGACCGCCTGCACCCGATCGACCGACGGTGCGGCGGCCAGGCGCTGGATCCGCATCGCCACCTCGACCACCGCCTCGGGCAGCTCGGCCGGGGACTCGCCCATCGACCAGCTCCGGTAGGCGGTCTGGCTCCAGGTCGGCCAGTCGATCGACAGGTCGACGCGGACGCGGGGTGGCTGCCCCTCGCCGGGCAGGCTGTAGCTCGTCTCCCAGGACACGTCGCCGAGGAAGACGTCCACCTGGAAGCGCTCCTCCACCGCCTGGCGCTCGAGCAGGGCCCGGTCGAAGGAGTCCTGGACCGAAGAGATGAGGTCGACGAGCAGATGGTCGAGCACGGCGATCGAGGCTACCGGGGTCCCGCCCTCCCCGGGTCACGGGCCGCGGCACGCCGACCGGCGTCGGGGACCGGTATCGTCACCGCCATGGCAGCGATCGAGGTGCAGGACCTCGGCCACGTGGTCCTCTACGTGCGCGACCTCGGGCGGTCGGTGGCCTTCTACCGCGACGTGCTCGGCTTCCGCCAGATCGTGCCCGACCCGGGCGGCGGGACGGGGCTCCGGTTCCCGGCGGCCGCCTTCTCCTCGGCGTCGGGCCGGACCCACCACGAGCTCCTCCTGATCGAAGTGGGGGAGGACGCCCAGGCCCTGCCCGAGGGCCGGCGCGTCGGGCTCTACCATGTCGGGCTCAAGATCGGGGAGAGCGACGACCAGCTCCGCCGGGCCGTGGCCCGGCTCCAGGAGGCAGGGGTGGTCGTGACCGGCGCCAGCGACCACACCGTGACCCACAGCCTCTACGTCCTCGACCCCGACGGGAACGAGATCGAGCTCTACATCGACGTCCCCGGCGTGGACTGGGCCGCCGACCCCGCGCTCATCGCCAGCCCGGTGCGGCCGCTGCGGCTCTGATGCAACGCACCAACCCGTGGCTGGTGCGGCGGGTGATCGCCTACGCCCACCAGGGCGGCGCCTACGAGTGGCCGTCCTCGACGCTGCTGGCGATGCGCAAGGCCGTGGAGGCCGGGGCGACGGCCATCGAGCTCGACGTGCACGCCACCGCCGACGGGGAGCTCGTCGTCTGCCACGACGCCACGGTGGACCGCACGACCGACGGCCGCGGCGCCATCGCCGAGCTGACGCTGGCCGAGCTTCGCCGCCTGGACAACGCCTACTGGTTCGTCCCCGGGTGCGACGTCGCCCCCGGGCGGCCGCCCGAGGCGTACCCGCTGCGGGGCCGGGCGCCCGAGGACCCCGAGCTTCGCGTCGCCTCGCTGCGGGAGGTCCTCGAGCGGTTCCCCGGTGTGGTGCTCAACCTGGACATCAAGCAGACGGCGCCGGCCGTCCGCCCCTACGAGGACGCGCTGGCCCGGCTCCTCGCCGAGTACGAGCGGGACGACGACGTCATCGTCGCCTCGTTCGACGACGCGGCCACCGAGCGCTTTGCCGCCTGCGCGCCCCGGATCGCCACCTCGGCCGGGACCCTCGCCACCGCGGCCTTCTGGGGCGCCGTGCAGGAGGGTGCAGCGCCCCCGCCGGTCTCGGCCGTGGCGTTCCAGGTGCCCGAGCACCACGGCGAGGTCGCGGTGGTGGACGAGCGCTTCGTGGCCGCCGCCCACGCGGCGGGCATCGCCGTCCACGTGTGGACCGTCGACGACGAGCCGTCGATGGGCCGCCTCGTCGACCTCGGGGTGGACGGGATCATCACCGACGTGCCCACCACGCTGGCCGCCGTGCTCGCCGCCCGGGGTGCCGGCTGGGACCCGGGGACCTGAGCCCGTTCCGGCTCAGCCGCGGCCGGTCCGCCGGTGACGGTCGCGGGGGCGGTCGTCCGGGACGGGAGGCACCTGGCCGGCGCGGCCGTCAGCCGCGGCCGCAGTTCGGCTTCTTGCCGTGGTTCGCCTTCTTCTTCGAGCGCAGCTTGCGCTTCACCGTCCGCTTCGACACGGCGGGAGACGTTAGCCGACGGCGGAGTAGGTTCGCGCACCGATGAAGACCGTCTGGCTGCTGCGCGGGGGCGACGTCCTGGCGTCGGCGGAGGTGGCCGAGTCGCTGGTCGACCGGGCCCGGGGCCTGCTCGGGCACAGCGGCTACGACGGCGCGCTCCTCTTGCGCAAGACCCGGTCGGTCCACTCCGTCGGGATGCGCTTCCCCATGGACGTGGCGTTCCTCGACGACGCCCTCACGGTGACGGCCGTCACGCGGCTCCGGCCCTGGAGCGTGGCCCTGCCCCGGCGGGGCAGCCGGCACGTGCTCGAGGCCCAGGCCGGCGCGTTCGAGCGCTGGCGGCTGGCACCCGGCGACCAGATCGAGATCCGAGAGCCGACGTGACGCCGGAGGGGGGCGCCGTCGTCCTGGTCGCCACCCCCATCGGGAACCTGGGCGACCTCTCGCCCCGCGCCGTCGAGGTCCTCCGCACGGCCGATCTCGTCTTCTGCGAGGACACCCGCCGGACGCGGGCGCTCCTCAGCGCGGCGGGTGTCGGCGGCGGGGGCCGCCTCCGCTCGCTCCACGCCCACAACGAGGCGGCGCGGGTGGACGGGGTGCTCGCCGCGCTCACGACGGGTGCGACGGTGGCCGTGGTGAGCGACGCCGGCACGCCCGGCATCTCCGACCCGGGGGCCCACCTCGTCGCGGCGGCGGCGGGAGCCGGGCACCGGGTCACCGTCGTGCCCGGACCCTCGGCCGTGGTGGCCGCCCTGGTGGTGAGCGGGCTCGCCACCGACCGCTTCTGCGTGGAGGGCTTCCTGCCCAGAAAGGGCGAGGGCCGCCGCCGCCGCCTGGACGCACTGGTGGCGGAGCAGCGGACCACGGTCGTCTTGGAGGCGCCCGGTCGCCTGGCGGCCACGCTGGCCGAGGTGGCCGAGCGGGTGCCGGACCGGGCGCTCGCCGTCTGCCGGGAGCTGACCAAGGTCCACGAGGAGGTCTGGCGGGGGACCGCGGCCGACGCCGCGGCCGCCTTCTCGGGCCGGGAGGTGCGGGGCGAGGTGGTGGTGGTGGTGGCCGGCGCGAGCGGCACACGTTCGGCCGGCGAGCCCGGCGACGACGTCGTGGCGGCGGCGGTGGCGTCGAGGCTGGCGCAGGGCGACTCGGTCAAGGACGCGGCAACCGCGGTGGCCGCCGCGCTCGGCGTGCACCGGCGGCGCGCGTACGCGGCCGCGGTGGGCGCCCGCAGGGAGGGGCCGTCGCGCTGACGCCGGTACGCTACGCCGGTGCCCCGCTTCTACGTCACGACGCCCATCTACTACGTGAACGACGCGCCGCACGCGGGGCACGCCTACACGACGGTCAACGCCGACGCCCTGGCCCGCTGGCACCGGCTCTGCGGCGACGAGGTCTTCTTCCTCACCGGGACCGACGAGCACGGGGCGAAGATGGCGGAGGCGGCCGCCGAGCACGACATGACGCCCAAGGAGTGGGCCGACACCGTGGTGCAGCGTTTCGTCGAGGCGTGGCGCGACCTCGACATCGCCAACGACGACTTCATCCGCACCACCGAGCCCCGCCACCACGCCTCGGTCCAGGCGTTCCTCCAGAGGATCTACGACAACGGCTACATCCGGCTCGGCACCTACCACGGGCTCTACTGCATCTCGTGCGAGGACTACTACACCGCCGACCAGCTGGTGGACGGCAACTGCCCCGTGCACGGCCGGCCGGTGGTCGAGATGGACGAGGAGAACTACTTCTTCGAGCTCTCCCGGTTCGAGGACCGCCTCGTCGAGTGGTACGACGCCCAACCCGAGGCCGTGCGGCCGGCCACCAAGCGCAACGAGGCCCTCAGCTTCATCAAGGGCGGGCTGCGCGACATCTCGATCACCCGCACCTCCCTCCGCTGGGGCGTGCCGGTGCCCTGGGACTCGGGCCACGTCTTCTACGTCTGGTACGACGCCCTCATCAACTACCTCACCGCCATCGGCTACGGCGCCGACGAGGGACGCTTCGGCGCGTGGTGGCCCGCCGTGCACCACCTGATCGGCAAGGAGATCATCCGCTTCCACTGCGTATGGTGGCCGGCCATGTGCATGGCGGCCGGGGTCGACCCCCCGGCCAACGTGTTCGTGCACGGGTGGCTGCTCATGGGGGGGCGCAAGCTGTCGAAGTCGCTCCGCACGGCCTCGGGTGAGGCCGCCGCCCGGCTGACCGACGTCGCCCCGCAGGCGCTCGCCGCCGACTTCGGAGTCGACGCGGCCCGCTACCACCTCCTTCGCGACGTGCCGCTCGGGACCGACGGGGACTTCTCCTACGAGGGGATCGTCACCCGCTACAACGCCGACCTGGCCAACAATCTCGGCAACCTCGTCGCCCGGGTGGCCACCGTCGTCGGCTCGAAGTGCGGCGGCGTCGGCCCGGCGCCCGACCGTGCCAGCACCCTCGGCCCGTTGTCGGCCGAGGTCGTGGCGGGGGCGGCCGGGGCCTGGGAGCGATTCGCGCCCCACGAGGCGCTGGCGGAGACGTGGCGGCTGATCGGCGCGGCCAACGCCGCCCTGGAGGCGGCGGAGCCCTGGAAGGCGGAGCCCGGTCCGGCGGTGGACGCCGTCCTCGGGGACGCCCTCGAGGTGCTTCGGATCGTGAGCCTGCTCGTGAGCCCGGCCATGCCCTCCACCGCGGCGGAGATCTGGCGACGCATCGGGCTCGACGGCGCGCCGGCCGACCGCACGGTGCCGGCGGACGCCGCCTGGGGCGGCTACCCCGGGGGCGTGCCCGTGGAGAAGGGGGCACCCCTGTTCCCCCGGCGCAAGGTGGAGGCGTGACGGCCGCGACGCCACCCGACGGAGCGGGCACCGGAGCGGGCACCGACGGGGGGGCCGGCGGACCTGAGGCCGCCGCCGGGTGGGTCGACTCCCACGCCCACCTCCAAGATGCCTACCTCACCGGCGAGCGGGGTCCCGGGCCGGCTCCCGGCGGCGGGGCTCCCGGCCACGAGGACGGCGGCGCGGGCCAGGCCCCCGGCGTTCACGACGGGCGGTCCTTGCTCACGGCCGCCCTGGCCCGGGCGGCGGCAGCGGGCGTCCACCGGGTGGTGTGCGTCGGCACGGGGCCCGGTACCACCGCGGCGGCGCTCGCGCTGGCGGAGGAGAGCGCGGCGGGCCTCCTCGCCCCGGGGTCGCCGGCGCTCTGGGCCACCGGTGGGCTCCATCCCCACGACGCCTCGGAGGGGACGGCCGACGTCCTCCAGCTGCTCGAGACGGCCATCGGCGCGGGCGCGTCGGCGGCCGGCGGAGGACGCCTGGTGGCGGTGGGGGAGTGCGGGCTCGACTACCACTACGACCACTCGCCCCGCGACGTGCAGCGCCGGGCGTTCGCCGAGCAGGTGGCGTTCGCCCGCCGGCACGGGCTGGCCCTCGTCATCCACGCCCGCGACGCCTGGGACGACCTGTTCGACGTCCTGCGGGCCGAGGGCGTCCCGGACCGGACCGTGCTGCACTGCTTCACCGGCGGGCCGGGCGAGGCGCGCCGGTGCCTCGACGCCGGCATGGTCGTCTCGTTCAGCGGCATCGTCACCTTCAAGAACGCCACCGAGGTCCGCGAGGCGGTCGACCTCGTCCCTCTCGACCGCATGCTGGTGGAGACCGACAGCCCGTTCCTCGCCCCGGTGCCTCACCGGGGCAAGCCGAACGAGCCGGCCTTCGTGCCGCTCGTCGGGGCGGCCGTGGCGTCGGTGAAGGGCGTGGCGCCCGAGGTCGTGGCCCGGACCACCGCCGACACCGCCAGCGCCGTCTTCGGGCTGTGATGCCGGCCCCTGCCGGGGTCCCGCCGGCCGGGCCCGACCGGCTGCTCGGGCCGGCGCAGGTCCGTCGCCTGCTGGCGGAGCACGACGTCCGCCCGAGCAAGGCGCTGGGCCAGCACTTCGTGGCCGATCCCAACACGGTGCGGCGCATCGTCCGCCTGGCCGGGGTGGAGCCCTCGTCCCGGGTGGTCGAGATCGGGGCGGGCCTGGGCTCGCTCACGCTGGCCCTGGCGGCCACCGGCGCCACGGTCGTGGCCGTCGAGGTCGACCGTCGCCTGGTCCCGGTGCTGTCGGCCGTCGTCGGCGGGCTGCCGAACGTGACGGTCGTGGAGGCGGACGTGCGTCACGTGGACTGGACGGTCCTCCTCGGCCCGGCCGCCGGCGGCCGGGCGCCGTGGCAGCTGGTCGCCAACCTGCCCTACAACGTGGCCACGCCGCTGGTGGTGGAGCTGCTCGCCACCGCGCCCCAGATCGGCTCGCTCGTCGTGATGGTCCAGCGGGAGGTGGGCGAGCGGCTGGCCGCCGTCCCCGGGCAGAAGGCGTACGGCGCCGTGTCGGTGAAGGTGGCCTACTGGGCCACCGCCGCGGTGGTCGGGACCGTCCCGCCCACCGTCTTCGTGCCGAGGCCCGCGGTCGACTCCGCGCTGGTGCGCATCGACCGGCGGGAGCGTCCGGCGGTGCCGGCGTCGGTCGCGTCCTACGAGCGGCTCTGCGCCGTGGTGGCGGCCGGGTTCGCCCAGCGGCGGAAGATGCTGCGCCGCTCCCTGGCCGGTGTGGTGGCGGCCGAGGCGTTCGAGGTGGCGGGTGTCGACCCCTCGGCCCGGGCCGAGGACCTCGACGTGGCGGCCTGGGGCCGGCTGGCAGGCTGGGAGCCGGGGGAGCGGGGGGCGGCGTCGTGAGCGGCGCCGCAACGCCGGCGGCGGCCGGCGCCCCGACGCGTCTGGTGGCTCCGGCAAAGCTGACGCTCTCGCTGCGGGTGCTGGGGCGGCGGCCCGACGGCTACCACGACCTCGAGGCCGAGATGGTGTCGCTCGACCTGCACGACGTCCTCCTCGTGGACCCGGCGGGCGAGGGGCTGGAGGTGGTGGCCGGGCCGGGCACCCGGGCCGGTTCCCTCGAGGGGGGCGAGAACATCGTGGCGCGCGCCCTCGCCGCCGTGGGCCGGACGGCCGGTGTCCGGCTGGAGAAGCACATCCCGGTGGGCGGCGGCCTCGGCGGGGGGTCGTCGGACGCCGCCGCCGTCCTGCGGTGGGCGGGTGCCACCGATCCGGCGGTGGCGGCGCGGCTCGGGGCCGACGTCCCGTTCTGCGTGGCCGGCGGCCGCGCCCTCGTCGGCGGGCTGGGGGAGCAGGTGCGCCCGCTCCCGTTCGAGCCCCGGTCCTTCGTGCTCCTGGTCCCGCCCTTCTCGGTCGACACGGCCGCCGTGTACCGGGCCTGGGACGACCTGGCGGCCGGGGGAGCCCCGGGGGCGGGCCCGGGCGTCTCATCCGGGGCGGGCGGCGGCGGCCCGGCGGCCCGCAACGACCTCACCCAGGCGGCGCTCGCCGTCGAGCCGCGCCTCGGGCCGTGGGCCGACCGGCTGGCCGCCGTGAGCGGTCGGGCGCCGGTCCTGGCCGGCAGCGGCTCGACGTGGTGGGTGGAGGGCACGCCGGCGCTCCTCGGGCTGGGAACGGCGCCGACGCTGCGCCTCGGGCGCGACGAGGGGCGCCTCATCCCGGTCCGCACGGTGCCGGCCGGTTGGACCGGCCCGCCCGACGCCGGGGACGGCGCCCCCGCTGGTCGCTGAGCCTGCTGCGTGTGCCGGCCGACGGCGGTCGGCTACTTGCCGGCCCGACGCTGCCAGCGCGTGGCCTTCAGCATCTTCTTGTGCTTCTTCTTGCGCATGCGCTTGCGGCGCTTCTTGATGAGCGATCCCATGGCTCGGGGGAGGTTAGCGGTCGCGAGCCCCACCCGCCACGTCGGTCGTCGCTGGTCCGGCGCCGGTCCTGGCCCGACGTGACCGGACCGGGCCTCTTCAGCCGTGCCGGCGCGGTGTCGCCGAGCGCACCGGTACGGGCACCAGGACCGGCGCCCGCCGGGGCGCGCCCGGCGGGAAGAGCCCCGCGAACCCCTCGGCCGCCGCCGACACGGCACGCCTGGCCCGACGCTTCAGGCGCCGCAGTCCCCGCCGAACCCCCGTCGGTGTGCCTGTGCTGGTGTTCCGTGGGCTCATGGCTCAGCTCCTGCTTTCGCCTCGTCGGGCGCCGGTGAAACCACTTTGTTCAACGCCCGGGAAGGATCATTGCATTCCTGGGTGAGGACGTGCCCGGAGGGCGATGACGCGACCCTCACTCCTCTTCCCCCTCGTCGTGGGGGCCCGACTCGGGCGGCACCGTCGGGAACTGGAGGCGGAAGAGCGCGCCGCCGCCGGGCGCCGGTCCGGCCCACACGGACCCGCGCTCGGCCTGTGCCACCTGGGCCACGATGGCCAGGCCCAGCCCCGACCCCGGCAGGGAGCGGGCGCCGGCCGCCCGGTAGAAGCGGTCGAAGACGTGTGGCAGGTCCTGGGGGGCGATCCCCGGTCCGTGGTCCCGCACGGTGACGACGCCGTCGAAGCACCCCACCTCCACCACGCCGTCGTCGGGGCTCCACTTGAGGGCGTTGTCGAGGAGGTTGCCCACGGCGCGGCTGACGCGGTCGCGCTGGCCGAGGATCCAGGACGGCGCCGAGGTCAGGTCGAACTGCACGTTGCGGGACCGCCCGTGGGTGGTGGCCACGGCCACGGCTTCCTCGACCACCAGGTCCAGGCGCAGGACCCGCGTCTCGGCGTGGCGCTGCTCGCCCCGCGCCAGCTCCGAGAGGTCGCCGACCAGGGTGGTCAGCTCGTGCATCTGGGTGAGCACGTCGTCCACCAGGACCTCGCGCTCGTTGGGGCTGAGCTCCTCCAACCGGCGGACCACCTCGAGGTTGGTGCGCAAGCTGGTCAGCGGGGTGCGCAGCTCGTGGCCGGCGTCCAGCACGAGCTGGCGCTGCGCCTGCTGCGAGGCGTCCAGCGCCGCCAGCAGGCTGTTGAAGGCGCGCCGGAGGCGGCCAAGCTCGTCGGGGCCGCCCGGCTCCAGGCGGCGGGACACGTCGGTGGTGGCGGCCACCTCCTCGACGGCGGCGGTGAGCTCGTTGAGGGGGATGAGGGCGGTGCGCCCCACCAGCCACGCCAGCACCAGGGCGAGCGCCACGCCCAGCACGGCCACGACGGCGAGGATCGAGCTCAGGTGGGCGAGCTGGCTCTCCACGCTTGTGAGGGGGAGCACCACCTGCAGGGCGGCCGACGTGGAGAAGACTGTGAACCCGATCTGGAAGTTCACGGTCCCGACGTGGGCGACCAGCTCGCGGTAGTCGGTGCCGCCGATGGAGACCGTGGTGTAGTAGTCCGCAAGGGTGCCCCTGGCCACGCCCTTGACTGTGGGCGACACCGGGATCCCGCCCCCTGTGATCACCGCCCCCGATGTGGAGACGACCTGGTAGCCGCGGCCCGCCTGGGTCTGGTGCGGCAGCCGCATGCCCCGGAACTCGATGCTGTGGATGGTGGAGTCGGCCGCCGCTTGCAGCGTCCCGTCCACCGACCCGAGCAGGGAGTCTCGGGCGGCGAAGTAGCTGGCGATCGCCGCCGCCAGGACGGCCAGCACGACTGCGACCGCCGCCACCAGCACCAGCCGGGTGCGGAAGGTCACGGCTCGCGCAGCACGTACCCCACGCCGCGCACGGTGTGCAGCAACCGCGGCTCGCCCCCCGCCTCGGTCTTGCGGCGCAGGTAGCCGACGTACACCGCCAGGGAGTTGGTCCCCGAGTCGAAGGTGTAGCCCCACACCCGGTCCAGGATCACCTCCCGGGTGAGCACCTGGCGCGGGTGGCGGAGGAACAGCTCGAGCAGGTCGAACTCGATGCGCGTCAGCGTGAAGGTCCGCCCGTCGCGCTGCGCCTCGCGGGTGCCGAGGTCGAGCGACAGGTCGGCGAAGCGCAGGGCCTCCCCGGTCTCGGCGGGGCGGCGCCGGAGGAGGGCCCGCAGCCGCGCCTGCAGCTCGGCCAGGGCGAAGGGCTTCACGACGTAGTCGTCGGCGCCGGCGTCCAGCCCCACGACCCGGTCCTGCACCGCGTCGCGGGCGGTCAGCATCAGGACCGGCGTGTCGTCGCCGGCGGACCGCAGCCGCTTGCAGACCTCGATCCCGTCGAGCCCGGGCAGGCCCAGGTCGAGCACGATGGCGTCGGGGGGCGCCTGGGCCACCGCGTGGAGGCAGGCCGCGCCGTCGGCCACGACGGTCACGTCGTAGCCGTCGAGCCGAAGGGCGCGGTCGAGGGCGGCGCCGACGGCGGGGTCGTCGTCGACCACGAGGATCCGCATCCGGCCGCCTCCTTGCTCGCGTCCTGCTCGACAGCCGGGCGGTCCCGCCGGCTGCCGTCGCCGAGCGGCGGCCCCTGCAGTCGGGTGCGCCACCCGGCCGTCCGGCGTACGACACTAGCGGTGCAGCACAGAGCTTCGAGGGCGCTGACGTGGATCTTTTCGAACTTCTTACCGCACCTGCCGGGGTGAGGCCGGAGGTAGGGTCGAGCCCGTCGTCCGAGCCCGTCCGGGGTAGTTCAATCGGCAGAACGTCGGCCTTTGGAGCCGAATGTTGGAGGTTCGAGCCCTCCCCCCGGAACCGAGGCCGCTACCAGGACTTGCGCCGGCCCGACGCGTTCAGCTCGGCGAGGTAGCGGTTGTAGGCGGCGAGCTCGTCGTCCTCGCCGCCGCCGGCCTCCTCGCTCGCCGTCTCGGTGTGCACGTCCTCGGTGGTGGCCGCCGAGCCGCCGGTCGTGGCGCCGGCTGCAGCGCCGGTTGCGAGGAAGGGCCGGTCAGCCGCCCCCCCGTTGCCGCCCGCCGCCACGCCGGCCGCCCTGCCTCCGCCGGCGGGTGCCGCCGCGCCGTCGTGTGCCACCGCCGCCGCGGCTGGAGGTGGGGACGCAGGTGCGGATGCCGCCGGGGTGGGCGTGAGCCCCGGCTGGTCGTGCACCAGCTTCCACCACAGGTAGACGGCGTACCCGGTGAAGAACGGCCACTCGAACACGTAGGCCCAGCTGAGCGTGTTGCCCTGCCGGACGCGCTGGACCTGCCACCAGAAGAGGCCGAGGAAGACCGGCACCACCACCACGACGGTGACGTGGAGCGCGACCGCCCGCCTGGTCCACCACGGGTTGGGCCGGACTGCCCGCTCGCCCGGGGTCGAGGCTGCGTCGGCGGTCGCCACCGGACGAAAGCCTACCGACGTGTTGCGCGGCCCCCGCTGCGCGGCACGCGGGGTGCGTGTCGCGACGGCCCTCCCCGGGGCAAGATGGATCGATGACGCAAGGCCACGCCGGCCCCCTGTCCGCCATCGTGCTCGCCGCGGGCGAGGGGACCCGGATGCGGTCGAACCGCCCCAAGCCCCTCCACCGCCTGTGCGGCCGGCCGATGGTGCTCCACGTGCTCGACGCGCTGGCCGAGCTCGACGTGGACCGAGTGGTGGTCGTGGTGGGCCACGGGGCCGAGTGGGTGGGCCAGACGCTCTCGGACCACGCCCCCAAGGGGCTCACCATCGAGCTCGTCCGCCAGCACGAGCAGCGCGGCACGGGGGACGCCGTCGCCGTCGGTCTGACCGGCCTGCCGCCTGCGGCCGAGGAGGGCGAGGGCGACGTGGTGGTGCTGCCCGGGGACACGCCGCTGCTGCGGCCCCCGACGCTGGCCGCCTTGGTGCGCCACCATCGCCAGCGGGAGGCGGGAGCGACGGTGCTGACCGCCGAGGTGGCGGACGCCGCCGGCTACGGCCGGGTGGTCCGGGGGAAGGACGGCACGGTCCGCCGCATCATCGAGCACGTGGAGGCGTCCGAGGACGAGCGGACCATCAACGAGATCAACACCTCGATCTACTGCTTCCGCCGGAGCGTCCTCGCCCCGTCGCTCCGTCGGCTCGTCCCCGCCAACGAGCTGGGCGAGTACTACCTGACCGACGTGATCGAGGTGCTGGCCGACGCCGGGTACCCCGTGGAGGCGTTCGTCGTCGGCGACCCGATGGAGGCGGCCGGGGTCAACGACCGGGCGCAGCTGGCGGTGGCCGAGGCCGAGCTGCGCGACCGGATCAACGAGCGCTGGATGCGCCGGGGCGTCACGATGTGGGACCCGGAGCGCACCTACGTGGACGCCGACGTGCAGCTGGCTCCCGACGTCTCCCTCCTGCCCGGCGTGATCCTGCGCGGGGAGTGCACCGTGGGCGAGGCGGCGGAGATCGGGCCCGACTGCACGCTGGTGGACACCCGGGTCGGGGAGCGGGCCGAGGTCCGCCAGGCGGTGTGCGCCGGCGCCGTGGTCGGCGCGGGCGCCCGGGTGGGCCCGTTCGTGGCGCTCGGCCCCGGCGCCGAGGTCCCCCCCGGTGCGACCGTCCCGCCCTTCACCACCATCGGCGCTCCGATCGGCGCCGACCCCGCCGGGGACAGGGAGGACCCGCCCCCCGGTGGCCGGGAGGCGACGCGCGACGCCACAAGGTAGCGTCGGCGCCGTGGAGCTCATTCCCCGTCGCCGGCTCGTGCTCGTGTCCGGGCGGTCGCACCCGGTGCTGGCGGAGCAGATCGCCGCCCACCTGGGCGTGGAGCTGAGCGAGGCCAACCTCCGGGAGTTCGCCAACGGCGAGATCCACTGCCGGTACGACACGTCGATCCGCGGCAGCGACGTCTTCATCGTCCAGACCCACTGCGGACCGGTGAACGACTCGATCATGGAGCAGCTGATCATGATCGAGGCGGCCAAGCGGGCGTCGGCCAAGCAGATCACCGCCGTCTGCCCCTACTACGGCTACTCCCGCCAGGACCGCAAGGCGACCGGGCGCGAGCCCATCACCGCCAAGCTCGTGGCCGACATGCTCTCCGCCGCCGGCGCCGACCGCGTCGTGAGCGTGGACCTGCACTCCGGGCAGATCCAGGGGTTCTTCGACGTGCCCTTCGACCACCTCACCGCCGCGCCGGTGCTCGAGGGCTACCTGCGCGAGCACCTGGCCGACGGCATCGGCGACGTCGTGGTGGTCGCGCCCGACACGGGGCGGGTCAAGGTGGCCGAGCGCTACAGCCAGCACCTCCGCTCGGACCTCGCCTTCGTCCACAAGATCCGGCCCCGGGGCACCGCCAACCAGGTCCAGGCGCGCCACGTGGTGGGGGACATCGACGGCCGGCTCTGCGTCATCATCGACGACATGATCGACACGGCCGGGACGGTGTGCGCCGCGGCCGAGCTGCTGGCCGACGCCGGCGCCGCCGACATCTGGGCCATGGCCACCCACGGCCTGCTGACCGACCCGGCGGCCGACCGCTTGAAGGCGGCGCCGATCTCCCGGGTGGTGGTGACCGACACGCTCCCGGTCCCCGAGGACCGCCACTTCGACAAGCTCGAGGTCCTCTCGGTGGCCACCGTCATCGCCGACGCCATCGACGCCGTGTTCGAGGACACGTCGGTGTCCGAGATGTTCGGGGGCGAGAACCTGGCCTAGCGGGCTGCCCGGCCCGGCGGTCGCCCTGGCGGCGGGTGCCTGCCCGCGGCTGCCCAGCCCGGTGGTCGCCGGCCCGGTGGTCGCCGGCCCGGCGCGGCGGCTACGCTGGTGCGCCGTCCCAGACCGCCCTGCACGGCCCTGGTCGTGCCAGGCCCCGGGGCGCCCCGGCGGCTGAGCCATTTCGCAAGGAGACCCACCCATGCCCGAGATCGTCCTGAACGCCGAGGTCGGACGGACCGGCGGCTCGAGCTCGTCGCGCCGGCTGCGCGCCGAGGGGAAGATCCCCGGCGTCGTCTACGGGCACGGGACCGAGCCGGTGGCCGTGGCCGTGGCCGCCCGCGACCTGCGCGTCGCCCTGAACAGCGAGGCCGGCACCAACGCCCTCCTGTCGCTGCAGGCCGACGGCAAGACGTACCTGACCATCGCCAGGGAGCTCCAGCGCCACCCGGTGCGGGGCACGGTCGTCCACGTGGACTTCCAGATCGTCCGGCATGACGAGGTCATCGCCGCGACAGTCCCGGTCACGCTGGTGGGCGAGGCGATCGAGGTGCACCACGGCGACGGCCTGGTCGACCAGCAGCTGTTCATGCTGCCCGTCCACGCCACGCCGGCGGACATCCCGACGTCGGTGGAGGTCGACATCTCCGGCCTCACCATCGGCGGCGTCGTCCGGGTCGGCGACCTCGCGCTGCCCGGGAGCGTCACCGTCGACCTGGAGGACGACGTGGCCGTGGTGACCGGGGTGCCGCCCCGGGTCCAGGCCGCTGCCGCCGAGGGCGAGGGGGCGGAGGGCGCCGAGGGTGCGGCCGAGGCGGCCGTCGGCGGCGGTGCCGCTGCCGGGGCCGGCCAAGAGGGATAGGCCCTGCCCCGGCTGTTCGGGGGCCGGCACGCGGGCGGCGACGCACCGAGGCGAGGCACCCCGGCGGACGTGCTGGTCGTCGGGCTGTCCAATCCGGGAGCCGAGTTCGAGGGCACCCGCCACAACGTGGGCGCCGAGGTGGTCCGCGCCCTTGCGGCCCGGCACGGCTCGGGACGCCTGCGCCCGGAGAAGGGGCAACGGGCGGTGGTGGAGGAGGTGGCCGTCGGCCAGGCCCGGGTGGCGCTGGCCGTCCCCACCACCTACATGAACGAGTCGGGCACAGCCGTGCGGCCCCTGATGCGCCGGTTCGGCATCAAGGACCCGGCGCAGCTGGTGGTGGTCCACGACGAGCTCGACCTGCCACCGGGCAGGATCCGGGTAAAGCTGGGTGGTGGTCTCGCCGGGCACAAAGGTCTCGCGTCGGTCCGCGCCCACCTGCACAGCGGCGACTTCGTCCGGGTGCGCATCGGCATCGGCAAGCCGCCCGGCCGCCAGTCCGGCGCCGACTTCGTGCTTCGCCGGCCGGGGCGCGCCGAGCGCGGGGACCTCGATGTCGCCGTCGAGCAGGCGGCCGACGCGGTCGAGACGATCGTGACCGAGGGGGCGGAGGCGGCCATGAACCGCTGGAACGGTGCCTGAGGCCCCCGGCGCCGGTCCCTGGGCCGGAGCCCCCTCGGCCGGAGCTCCCCCGGCCGGAGGGTTGCCGCTGGCCGACCTGCCGGCGCAGCTGCGCCACGAGCCTGCGCTGACGCGGGTCCTCGGCTCGTCCGTGGCCACCCTGGCGGTCGCCGGGCCGGCACAGGCCTTCGTGGTCGCCGGGCTGGCCCGGCTCTCCGAGCGCCGCCCCGTCGTCGTGGTGACGGCGACCGACGCCGACGCCGAGCGCATGGCCGGCGATCTCGCCTGCTACCTGCCGGGCCGCCCCGGTGCCGTTGCCGGTGCCCCCGGCGCCCCCGGCGCCGTTGCCGGCGCGCTCGACGGCCCGGTGCTCCGGCTGCCGGCGTGGGAGACCCTTCCCTTCGAACGGGTGAGCCCCGAGGTGTCGACCATGGGGCGGCGGCTGGCGGTCCTCTGGCACCTGGCGGGGGCGCAGGGGGGCGGGGACGGCGCCGGCCCGGACGCCGCCGGCCCGGACGGCCCGGGCGGCCCGGGCGGCCAGGCCGGCGGGGAGGCGGACGGCGTGCCCGGGCCGACCGTGGTCGTGGCGTCGGTGCGCGCCCTCCTCCAGCGCCTGGGCCCCTGGCGGCACGCGGCGCGACCGCTCACCGTCCGCCCGGGCGACCGCCTCGACGCCGAGGCGGCCCTCGCCTGGCTGGCCACCGTCGGGTACCGGCGCGAGCTCCAGGTCGAGCACCGGGGCGAGATGGCCGTCCGGGGTGGGATCATCGACGTCTTCCCCTCGACCGCCGACGCGCCCGTCCGCATCGACCTGTTCGGCGACGAGGTCGACCGCCTCACCAGCTTCGACGTCACCGACCAGCGGTCCACCGGGGCGCTGGAGGCGGCTGTGCTCTTCGGCTGCCGGGAGCTCGTCCTCTCCGACGCCGTCCGGGCCCGGGCCGAGCGCCTGGTCGACGCCGAGCCGTGGGGGCGCAGCCAGTGGGAGCGCCTTGCCGACGGCCAGACCTTCGACGGGATGGAGTCGTGGCTGCCGTGGCTCCAGCCCGACGAGGAGCTCGTCACCGACCTCTTGCCCCCGGCCGCCCGGGTGGTCCTCGTGGAGCCGCGCCGGGTGCGGGACCGGGCGGTCGAGGTGGTCACGGAGGAGGCGGCGCTGGCCGACACCCTGGCCGTCACCTGGGGGGCGCGCGCCGAGGGCCCGGGCGGCACAGCCGACGGGGCGGGCGCCTCCTTCCCCCGGCTGCACCTCCCGTTCGACCGATTGCTGGCCCGCACCGACGCGGCCACGCTCTCGGTCGTGCCGGTGGCGGACGCCCCCGACACGCCGGCGGTGACCGTCCGCGGCTTCGAGCCGGTCGCAGGGGACGCGGCGCGTCTCGCCGGCCAGGTCCGGACCCTGGTGGAGGCCGGCCTGTCGGTGACGCTGTGCTCGGGCACGCCGGCGGGGGCGTCGCGCCTGTCGTCGGTCCTCGCCGACGAGGGGGTCGTCGCCCCGCTCACCGACCGGGCCGGCACCGGGGCGGCGGCCCAGGTGGTGGTGGCCCCGCTCGGCGCCGGGTTCGTGCTGCCGGACGCCCGGGTGGCGGTCCTGGCCGAGAGCGACGTCACCGGCCGGCGCGCCCCCCACCGCCAGGCCCGTCCACGGGCCCGGCCCACCGACG
This sequence comes from Actinomycetes bacterium, assembly GCA_021791845.1. Classification (GTDB taxonomy): domain Bacteria; phylum Actinomycetota; class Acidimicrobiia; order Acidimicrobiales; family RAAP-2; genus JAJYVT01. Next base: position 18,479 of record JAJYVT010000030.1, read on the forward strand.
GCTTCTTCGACGACCTCGGACCGGGCGGCTACGTGGTGCACCGCCAGCACGGCGTCGCCCGGTACGCGGGCATGACCGCCCGCACGGTGGCCGGGACCACCCGCGACTACCTGGTCCTCGAGTTCCGGGGCAGCGACAAGCTGTACCTCCCGGTCGACCAGATCGAGGCCGTCACCCCCTACTCCGGCGGGGAGACCCCCACCCTGTCCAAGATGGGCGGGGCCGACTGGCAGCGCGCCCGCTCCCGGGCCCGGGCGGCGGCCGGGGAGGTCGCCGAGGAGCTGGTGGCCCTCTATCGCCGCCGCCTGGAGGTCCCGGGCCACGCCTTCGCCCCCGACACCCCGTGGCAGCACGAGCTCGAGTCCTCGTTCCCCTTCACCGAGACCGCCGACCAGCTCCGTGCGGTCGCCGAGGTGAAGGCCGACATGGAGCTGCCCCGGCCCATGGACCGCCTGGTGTGCGGCGACGTGGGGTTCGGCAAGACCGAGGTGGCGGTGCGCGCCGTGTTCAAAGCCGTCCAGGACGGCAAGCAGGCGGCGGTGCTGGTGCCCACGACGCTGCTCGCCAGCCAGCACTTCCAGACGTTCTCCGACCGCTACGCGCCCTTCCCCGTCCGCGTCGAGCTGCTCAGCCGGTTCCTCTCGCCGGCCCAGGCGAAGAAGGTCGTCGACGGCCTGGCCGACGGCTCGGTCGACGTGGTCGTCGGCACCCACCGTCTGCTGGCCGGCGAGATCCGCTTCAAGAAGCTCGGCCTCCTCGTGGTCGACGAGGAGCAGCGGTTCGGCGTCACCCACAAGGAGGCGGTGAAGCGGATGGCGGAGGGGGTCGACGTGCTCACGCTCACCGCCAGCCCGATCCCGCGGACCTTGGAGATGGCCCTCACCGGGATCCGCGACCTCTCCCTGGTGAACACCCCCCCGGCCGACCGCCGCCCGATCCTCACCTACGTGGGCGAGTACGACGACGCCGCCGTGTCCGAGGCCGTGCGCCGCGAGCTCCTGCGTGAAGGCCAGGTCTTCTTCGTGCACAACCGGGTCGCCGACATCGACGCCGTGGCCCGTCGGCTGGGGGTGCTCGTGCCCGAGGCCCGCATCGCGGTGGCGCACGGCCAGATGGACGAGGGCAGCCTGGAGCAGGTGGTCATGGACTTCTGGGAGCGCAAGGCCGACGTGCTGGTGTGCACCACGATCATCGAGTCGGGAATCGACATGCCGACGGTCAACACCCTCGTGGTGGACCGGGCGGACATGCTCGGGCTGGGCCAGCTCCACCAGATCCGCGGCCGCGTGGGCCGGAGCAACCAGCGGGCGTACGCCTACCTCTTCCATCCCGCCGACCGTGTGCTCACCGAGCAGGCCTACGAGCGGCTGCGCACCGTGGGCGAGCACACCGAGCTCGGGGCCGGGTTCAAGATCGCCATGCGCGACCTCGAGATCCGCGGCGCCGGCAACCTGCTCGGCTCGACACAGTCGGGCCACATCGCCGCCGTCGGCTACGACCTCTACGTGCAGATGGTGGCCGAGGCGGTGGCCGAGGCCAGGGGCGAGCCCCGGCCCGAGCCGCCACAGATCTCCCTCGACGTCCCCGGCGACGCCCACCTCCCGTCGGGCTACGTGCCGCTCGAGGACGCCCGGCTCGAGGCCTACCGCCGGCTGGCCGCCACCACGACCGTCGCCGAGGTGGACGACGTGGCCGACGAGTGGGCCGACCGCTACGGGCCGCCGCCGCCGGCGGCGGAAGGGCTGCTGGCGCTGGCGCGCCTCCGGGCCGAGGCCGTGCGCGCCGGGATCCACGACGTGTCCGTCGCCCCGGTGCGCGTGGGGGGGAGCCGGCACCCGGTGGCCCGGCTGAGCCCGGTCGAGCTCCCCGCCAGCGCCCAGGTCCGGCTGCGCCGCCTGGCGCCCGGCGCCGTCTACCGGGAGCAGTTCCACCAGCTCGTGGTGCCGCTCGAGGGCAAGGACCAGCCGGCCGAGGTCCTGCGGGACCTGGTGGTGCAGCTCCTGCCGCCACCAGAGGGACCCGAGGCAACCGGTAGCATGCCGCGCCGATGAGACGGCTCGTCGCACTGCTGGTGGTCGTGGCGGCCGGGGTCGTGGTTGCCGGGCTCTTCCTCCCCTCGCCCGCCGCCACCGTCGGCGCGTCCTCGATCTCGCGCCAGGCGCTCGACTCCGACCTCTCCGCCATCGCCTCCAGCCCGGACTACACCTGCTTCCTGGGGGAGGAGCGCCAGCTCTCGGGCGCCGGCACCCTCCCGTTCCTCGGGGCGGGGACGGCCAGCGCGCAGGGCGGCGTCTACGACACCACCTTCGTGGACGGCTGGCTGAGCTCGATGATCACCGACCGCATCGCCACCCAGGTGGTCGAGCGCCACCGGATCGACGTCACCGCCGCCGACGTGTCCGTCGGGCGCGCGCTGCTGTCGCGCCGGATCTCCGCCGTGCTGGCCCAGTACGCCCGGGACGCCGGCAGCCCGCAGCCGGGCTGCGGGGGTAGCGGGTCGGTGGTGCTGGGCTCGCTCCCGGCGTGGTTCGTGGCCGAGCAGAGCCGCAACGAGGCCAACCAGGCGCTCCTGGACGCCCGGGCCGTGGGCACCGGCCTGTCGCCTGGCTCCCTCGCCGGGTACTTCCGGACCCACCGCACCACGTTCGCCAAGGACTGCCTCGACATCATCGTGGTGAGGACCCGCGCCGCCGCCGGCGCGGTGGAGACGGCGCTGGGCAAGGGCGCGACCTTCGCCCAGGAGGCGGCCGCGGCCTCGCTCACAAAGGGCAGCGCGGCCCAAGGCGGGGTGGCCGGCTGCGGCATGCTGGCGGGCAGCTTCCTGTCCCCGGAGGTGGCCAAGCTGGCGGTGGGGCAGACGTCGGCGCCCTTCAGCGGCCAGGGCGTCTTCTGGGTGGTACGGCTGACCAGCCGCTCACCCGTGTCCTTCGCCTCGGTGCACGGCACCGTCGTCACAACGGTCGTGGACGCCGGCCAGCAGCTGGCCGACACCCAGCTGACCGCCACCCTGCGCCACACCGCGGTCACCGTCGACCCCCGCTACGGCCGGGCCGGGGCGCGCGGGGTGGCACTGGTGACCCCGCCGGCCAGCCCGCCGGTCGCGACACTGCTCTCACCCCGGGCCGACCAGCCGGCCGTCACAGCCGCCAACGCCTGAGGTGCGGCCGTCGATCACGGTCGTGGGGCTCGGGCCGGCCGGCGACGACCTGATGGCCCCGGGCGCCCGGGCACTCGTGCTCGAGGCCGGGACCGCCTTCCTGCGCACGTCCCGCCATCCGGCGGCGGCGGGGCTGGCGGACGTGCCGAGCTTCGACCACCACTACGAGGAGGCGGGCACCTTCGAGGAGGTCTACGACCGCATCGTGGCCGACCTGGTCACGGCCGCCCAGGTGGCGGGGGCGGCGGGCCGGGCCGTCGTGTACGCCGTGCCGGGCTCCCCGCTGGTCGCCGAGCGCACGGTCGACCTCCTGCGCCAGGACCCCCGGGTGGAGGTCACCATGGTGCCGGCCGTGTCCTTCCTGGACCTGGCCTGGGCCCGCCTCTGCGTGGACCCGGTGGCCGTGGGCGCCCGGCTGGTCGACGGCACCCGCTTCACGGAGCATGCGGCGGGGCAGCGCGGCCCGTTGCTGGTCGCCCAGTGCTGGTCGCCCGCCATCCTCTCCGAGGTGAAGCTGGCCATCAGCGACGCCATGGCCGAGGACACCACGGCGACCGTCCTGCACCACCTGGGCCTGCCCGAGGAGGTGGTGGCCACGGTGCCCTGGCACGAGCTCGACCGTGCCGTCGTGCCGGACCACCTCACCACCGTCTGGCTGCCGGCCCCGGGGCCGACGGTGGCGGCCGAGGTGGTGGCGCTCGACGAGCTCGCACGCCGGCTGCGGGCCGACTGCCCCTGGGACCGCCGCCAGACCCACACGTCGCTCGCCCCCTACCTCCTGGAGGAGTCCTACGAGGTGCTCGACGCCATCGACGGGCTGGGGCAGGCCGAGGGGGCGGGGGCCGACGCCCGGGCCGGTGCGGCGGCCGGGCTCGAGGAGGAGCTGGGTGACCTGCTGTTCCAGGTGTGCTTCCACTCCCGGCTGGCGGCCGAGGAGGGCTGGTTCACGCTGGCGGACGTGGCCCGGGGAGTGCACGACAAGCTGGTCGCCCGCCACCCCCACGTGTTCGGCGACGTGGTGGCGGACGACGCCGCCACCGTCGTGTCGAACTGGGAGGCGATCAAGAAGGAGGAGAAGGGCCGGGAGAGCGTGACCGACGGGATCCCGGCCGCGTTGCCCGCGCTGGCCCTTGCCGCCAAGCTGCAGCGCAAGGCGGCGAGCGGGGCGCCGTCCCTCGCCGACCGGCCGCTGACCGAGGTGCGGGCGGCGGCGGAGGCCGGGCTCCGGGCGCTGCCGGCCTCCGCCGTCGACCCCGGGGAGCCGCCCGACCCGGCCAGGGCCGAGATGGCGGGCGCGCTCTTGTGGGCGGTGACCGACCTCGTCCGCCGGGCCGGGATCGAGCCCGAGGACGCGCTCCGTGGCGCCGCCCTCCGCTTCCGGACCGCCGTCCGGGCCGCCGAGGGGCTCGAGGGCTGAACGAGGGCTGTGAGCCCCGGGCGCTGCCTCCGGCAGGGCCACCCCCCTCCCCGAAGCGGGCGTGGCCAGCGGATAGCCTGTTCGGGGCGCTTGTCGCCGGACCATCCGCCGGGAGCACGCAGGGGAGCTGATCGTTGACCGTCATCGAGTACGTCGTCGGCCGTCAGGTGCTCGACTCGCGGGGCAACCCGACCGTCGAGGCCGAGGTGGTGCTCGAGTCGGGTGCCCGCGGACGCGCCATCGCCCCGTCGGGGGCCTCGACCGGCGCCCGCGAGGCGGTCGAGCTCCGCGACGGGGGCGACGCCTACGGCGGCAAGGGCGTGACCCGGGCCGTGGCCAACGTGAACGGCGAGATCGCCGCGGCGATCGAGGGCCGGGACGCGCTCGACCAGCGGGCCGTCGACTTCGCCATGATCGACCTCGACGGGACGCCGGACAAGGGTCGCCTGGGGGCCAACGCCGTGCTCGCCACCTCCATGGCGGTGGCGAAGGCGGTGGCGGCCGAGCTGGAGGTGCCGCTCTACCGCGCCATCGGCGGCGCCAACGCCCACGTGCTCCCGGTGCCCATGCTGAACGTCATCAACGGCGGGGTCCATGCCCGGAACTCGATCGACTTCCAGGAGTACATGATCATGCCGGTGGGTGCCGCCTCGTTCGAGGAGGGGCTTCGCTGGAGCGCCGAGACGTACCAGGTCCTGCGCACGGTGCTGGCCGAGCGCGGCCTGGCCACGACCGTGGGGGACGAGGGCGGCTTCGCCCCCGACCTGCCCGACAACGAGGCGCCGGTACGCCTGCTGGTCGAGGCCATCGAGAAGGCCGGCCGGGTGCCCGGCGAGGAGATCGCCATCGCGCTGGACCCCGCCACGAGCGAGCTGTGGAAGGACGGCGGCTACGAGCTGGTGGGGGAGGGCCGCCGCCTGTCGAGCTCCGAGCTGGTGGCCCACTGGGTCGACCTGGTCGACCGGTACCCGATCGTCTCGTTGGAGGACGGCATGGCCGAGGACGACTGGGACGGCTGGGCCGAGCTGACCGCCGCCCTGTCGCCGCGGGTCCAGCTGGTGGGCGACGACGTCTTCGTCACGAACCCCGAGCTGATCGCCCGGGGCATCGAGCAGGGCGTGGCCAACGCCGTGCTCGTGAAGCTGAACCAGATCGGCACGCTGACCGAGACGCTCGACGCCGTGGCCCTCGCCACCCGGGCGGCATACGGAGTGGTCATCTCGCACCGGTCGGGGGAGACGGAGGACACGACCATCGCCGACCTGGCGGTGGCCGTGAACGCCGGGCAGGTCAAGACCGGCGCGCCCTGCCGCTCGGACCGGGTGGCCAAGTACAACCAGCTCCTGCGGATCGAAGAGGACTTGGGCGGGTCGGCGTCCTTCCCGGGTGCCGACGCCCTGACCGGCGGGCGTCGTGGGCTCGCCTGACACCCGGGGCAGGGGCGCGACCCTCACGCGGGCGGAGCGCCGGCGTCAGGCCCAGGCGCGGCGGAACCGCCTCATCCTGGTGGTGGGGGTGGTGGTCTCGGTGGTCATCGTCGCCGCCTGGTTCCCCGTCTCGGGCCTGCTGCACCAGCGCCAGCAGCTCGCCGCGGCTTCGAGCGAGCTCCGCCAGCTGAACACCCAGAACCAGTCGCTCCGCCACCAGGCGAAGCAGCTCGAGACATCGGCAGCGGTCGGGCGGATCGCCCAGCAGCAGTACGACCTGGTGGCGCCGGGAGAGCAGGCCTACCAGGTGCTGCCCGCAGCCAGCACCGGCGGCAGCGGCACGCTCGCCACAGCGCCCGCCGGGTCCGGCACGGCACCGGGCCGCGCCCCCGCCCGCACCCCCTCTGGCGCCGGAGGGGGCACCACGCCCGCCCGCAGCTCCACCGGCTTTCTCGGACGTGTCGTCCAGACCCTCGAGTTCTGGCGCTGAGCCCCGCCGCGCCGCCGCGGCCGATGTCGCCCACCAGCGCGACCTGGAGCAGGTGACCGCCCTCCTCGGGCGGGAGCCGGCGGCGGAGGTGACCGTCGTCCTGCGCCGGGCCGACGGGGAGCCGTCGGTGATCGCCAACCCCGCGTTCCTGCGTGACGGGACGCCGATGCCCACCCGCTACTGGCTGGTGGACCGCGAGCTGCGCCCTGCCGTCTCCCGTCTCGAAGCCGGCGGGGGAGTGCGCGACGCCGAGCGGGCCGTGGACCCCGCCGTCCTGGAGGCCGCGCACGCCCGCTACGCCGCGCTGCGCGACGCGCTGGTGCCGCCGGACCACGCCGGCCCCCGCCCGAGCGGGGGCGTGGGCGGCGCCCGGGCCGGCGTCAAGTGCCTTCACGCCCACCTCGCCTGGTGGCTGGTCGGCGGCGACGACCCGGTGGGGGACTGGGTCGCCGCCCGCCTCGGGTTGCGCCGGCCCGAGGGCGGGTGTGCCAGCATGGGCGGTCCCCGGGGCCGCCCATGACGCCCGCAGGGGGCGCTTGCGCCGGCCGCCGCCCCGCACCGGCGGCAGCCCGGCGCGACGACGCTTCACGGATGCACGAGGAACGGTGACGATGGCTGACCGGGCCCTGCCGGCGATGGACTACCGCTCGCTGACGGTGGTGATGCCCGTCTACAACGAGCGGGTGACCGTCGCCGAGATCATCCGCCGGGTGCGGGCGGCGTCGGTGCCGCTCGACCTCGAGGTGGTCGTGGTCGACGACGGCTCGAGCGACGGCACCGAGCAGATCTTGAAGGCCATCGAGGACTCGACCGTCCGCGTCCTCACCCACCCGGTGAACCGGGGGAAGGGCGCCGCGGTCCGGACGGGCATCGGGCGGGCGAGGGGCGACATCGTCCTCATCCAGGACGCCGACCTCGAGTACGACCCCGACGACTGGCCGGTGTTGCTCGACCCGATCTTGAAGGGCAAGGCGAACGTCGTCTACGGCAGCCGCTTCACCGGCGCCCGCAAGAACATGCTCCTCACCCACTGGATCGGCAACCGGTTCCTCTCCCTGGTGACCAACCTGCTCTATGCCACGACGTTGTCGGACATGGAGACCTGCTACAAGGTCTTCGACCGCCGGGTGCTCGACGGCATCACGATCGTGTCCGACCGCTTCGACTTCGAGCCCGAGATCACGGCCAAGGTGCTGCGGCGAGGCTTCCGGATCTACGAGGTGCCGATCTCCTACGCCGGCCGGGAGCCCGAGGAGGGGAAGAAGATCACCTGGCGCGACGGGTTCGCCGCCCTGCGGGCGCTGGTCAAGTACCGCTTCACGAAGATGTGACGTCCGGCGCAGGCTGTCCCGCCGGCGCCGGCTGTCCCGCCGGCGCCGCCCCCGGCCCCGCCCCGCCCCGCCGCCCCCGGCCCCGCCCCGCCCCGCCGCCACGGCCGGGGGACGGCCCAGCCGGTCGTCCCGAGCGCCCAGCCCGCGAGCAGGAGCGCCAGTCCGGCCCCCAGGGCGCCGCCGGCGGGAGCCTCGTGGGGCGGCACGAAGGAGAACCGGACCCTGGCACGGCCGGCAGTGAGGCGCACCTTTTGGAAGACCGCTCGCCACGGGTGCACCGCCACCGACGTCCGCCCGTCCATCGCCGACCACCCCGGCATGGAGAGCTCGCGGCGCACGAGGGTGGCCGGCCCGGTGCAGTCGGCCGTCACGCCGTCGAGGGTCGGGTGGGTGAGCACGCACGTGCCCTCGGCGACGGAGTAGAGGGGGGCCGGATCGGGCAGTCGGTACACGGCCACGAGCGCGTCGGCGTGCACCAGCCGGGCGTGCAGGGCGGTGACTGTGGGGGTGGGGATGGCGCCCGGGGACGCGAGCACGTACTTCACGCCGACCGCCTCGTAGTTCGCCTCGTTGCGGACGAGTGCCTGGAGCGGGGTCACGCCTGTGGGGTCGGCCGACACGACTCCGTCGAACGCGTTCGGCAGTGCGTTGCGGTCCAGGTGCGTCCGGATGAACGAGGCGTACCGCTGGGGCAACGGCAGGTTGGCTTCGTCGGCCTCGGGCACGCCGTAGTAGCTCCCGTAGTCCGGCTGCATCGGCCCGAGCGTGAACACCCGGTCCGTCCGGACGTGCCGTTGGAGCCAGTGCACGGCGGCGACGTCCACCGTGGCCTTGCGCGGGGCGGAGAGCTGCGGCACGACGAACATCGCCAGCGCGTCGAGCGCGACCAGGGAGGCGAGGGCGGCGCTTCGGAGACGGCGCCGGAAGGCGATGGCCGCCAGCGCGACGAGGACCATCATCCCCAGCCCCCACGCCATCGAGACGGACGTCCAGAGGTGGTCCTGCGGCGCCGCTCGGAGCGAGTGGCCGAGCTGGAGCCCGGTGCCCGCCGCCGCCAGGGCCGCCGGGACCGCCGCGGCCACGGCGCAGACCGTGTACCAGACCGGCACCGCCTTGCGGCGGAGGTCGTCGATGCCGAAGGCGGCCAGGCACACCGCCGCCAGCTCCAACGACGGCGGCAGGTACCGGAACGCCGCCACCTGGTGCATGTCCGGCAGCAGGTCGAAGATCCGCCAGAGGGGTTGGATCCCGTAGATGCGCCCGAAGGCGAGCACGATCCACACCACCAGCGCGGCGCGCAGCGGTCGGAGCCGCTTGCCGTACAGGGCGAGCAGGTCGAGCACGAGGATGCTCGTCGTCAGGTAACCGCCGACGTTCCCCCAGACGTCGTTGAGCAGGCCGGACTTGTCCCACGGCACGAATCCGAAGATCGGCCCGAACACGTAGGGGAAGACGAGCGAGGCGATGGCGGCGTGGGGGAGGGCGGAGTGGTCGAACCCGGCCCGGTGGTCGCCGATGAAGGCGCGGTGCTCGTAGTCGACGAACGCGACCACGATCGGGGCGCAGAGCATGGCGCCGACGGCCGCGCCGGCCGTCACCTTGCGGGCGTAGCCCGCCAACTGGGCCCACGACAGGCCCCATCCCCGGACGAGCGTCCACAGCAGCGCCAGCAGCCCGTCCAGGTAGGCCGTCTCGGGAAAGCCGGCGTACACCGACAGTGCAAAGGCGAGCGCGATCACCCCCCAGCGGTGGCCCGCGCCCGTCGTGGCGGCCGCCCGCGCCCGCTCGACGCCCAGGAGGAGGAGGGGGAGGAAGGCGACCGGGTTCACCGCCGCATGGGCGAACCAGGCGAACGTCCCGTCGAGGGCGAAGGCGCAGCCCGCGCCGACGGCGATCCAGCGGGCGACGTCGAGCCGCACCAGCAGGCGGTAGGTGGCGACGCCGGCGGTCAGCTCGAGCAGGACGTGGAACAGCAGCTGTCCTTGGGGCAGGGCGAGGAGGGGGGTGAGGGGGAAGAGCGACGCCGCCTGCATCTCGCCGGCCAAGGGAGCGCCGACGCCCTCGAAGGGGTTCCACCACGGCACCCGGCCGTGGAGGAGATCGAGGGCGGAGAGGTGGCCCAGGGCCTGCGCCGTGGTGCCGGCGTTCGGGTCGATGGTGCTCGAGCCGAGCAGCACGCCGCCCCGGGCGACGGTCGCCAGCTGGCTCGTGACGTTGATGGGGTTGGGGTCGAACACCCCGAGGATGGAGCAGATGTTGGCCGCCACGACCGCCGCGGCGATCACCGCCAGGGGAAGCAGCTCCCGCCACGCACCGCTCCGGCGGTCCAGGGCGACACCGTCCGCTCCCGACACGCGGCTGCAGACTATCCCGCCACGGCGGGGGGCCAGGGGGCGCCCCGATAGTGTCGGCCGCCGTGACGACGGTGGCCGCGGTCGACTGCGGGACCAACTCGACCCGGCTCCTCGTGGAAGGGCCCGACGGCGGGGAGCGGGCGCGGCTGATGCGCATCACCCGGCTCGGCCAGGGCGTCGATGCCACGCGCCGGCTCGACCCGGCCGCGGTGGACCGGACCTTGCGCGTGCTGGAGGAGTTCCGGGCCGTCATGGACGCCGAGAAGGTCACCGCCGCCCGCATGGCCGCCACCTCGGCGGTCAGGGACGCCGAGAACGGCGAGGAGTTCCTGGAGGCGGCGAGCGGCGTCCTGGGCGTGCCGGCCGAGCTCCTGGCAGGGGCCGAGGAGGGCGCCTTCGCCTTCGCCGGCGCCACGTCCGACCTGCCGCCGGGACCGGGCGACGTGGTCGTCGTGGACATCGGTGGCGGCTCGACCGAGCTCATCGTCGGCCGGACGACAGGGCCGCCGGCCGGGGTGGTCTCGCTCGACGTCGGCTGTGTCCGGCTCACCGAGCGGTTCCTCCGCCACGACCCGCCGAGCGCGGTCGAGCTCGGCGACGCCCGCGGCGAGATCGAGGTCCAGCTCGACCTGGCGCTCCGGGCGGTCCCGGCGCTCCGAACGCTCCACGCCGGGAGCCGGCTGGTCGGCCTGGCCGGCACGGTGTCGACGCTGGCCATGCTGGACCAGGGTCTCGCCCGCTACGAGTGGGGTCGGGTGCACCACGCCGTGCTGGGACGGGAGACCGTCCACCGGTGGGCCGGCGTGCTGGCGGGGGAGCCGGCGGCCGCCAGGGCCCGGCGGCCGGGCATGGTGCCCGGGCGCGAGGACATCATCGTCGGCGGCGTGGTGGTGCTCGACGCGGTGATGGCGCGCTTGGGCTTCGCCCGGTGCCTCGTGTCCGAGCGCGACATCCTCGACGGGCTCGCCGCCAGCCTGCGCGCCTGGGCCTAGGCGGCCGGCGCGCCGCCGCGCCCGCCCCTCCCGGACAGCCTCCCGGACAGCCTCCCGGGCACCCGCCCGGGCACCCGCCCGGACACCCGCCCGGACAGCGGCGGCAGGATGCGCCGCCCGCTGACGCCGAGCCCCCAGCCGGCGGCGAGCAGGACGAGGCCCAGCGCCAGCGCCGCCAGCCCGGCGCCCTCGTGGGGCGGCTCGAAGGTGAAGCGGAGCCGCACCGTGCCGCCCCCGACGCGGACCTGCTGGAAGAGCGGGCCGGACGCCGAGACGGTGAGGGCGCGGCCGCCCGCGGTTGCCGACCACCCCGGCATCGCCAGCTCGCGGCGCACGATCGTGGCCGGGCCCCGGCACGTGGCCGTCACGCCCGCCACCGACTCGTGGCTGAGCCGGCACGACCCGGCAACCACCGAGTAGAGGGGCGCGGGGCGGGGGAGCCGGTACACGTCGGCGACGCCGTCCGAGTACACGAGGGTCAGGCCCATGGCGTGCGCGAGCGAGGCGGGGACGAACCCGGGCGCCGCCAGGAGCACGCGCACTCCGATGGCCTCGTAGGCCGCCTCGTGGTCGGCCAGCTCCCGCAGCGGGCCCGGCCCGGTGGGGCGCTGCTGCGTCGCCCCGGTGAAGATGGTGGGGACCACGTTGGGGTCGAGGCGCGACACGATCGCCCGGGCGTAGCGCTTGGGGATCGGCAGGTCGTTGATGGCGGCCTCGCCCACGCGGTAGTAGCTGCCGTAGTTGGGCTGGAACGGGCCGAGGGTGAAGAACCGGCCGTCGCCCACCTGGTGCCGCACGGTCTCGACCAGCCGGGTGTCGACGGTCGCCTGCCGCGGCGCCGAGAGCTCGGGGACGACGAACATCGCCAGCGCGTCCAGCACCAGGCACCCCACGAGGACGCCCTGCCGGATCCGGCCCCGGAGGGCGACGGCGCCGACGGCCACCACGGCCAGCATGCCGAGCCCCCATCCGAGCGACCCCAGGACCCATGTGCGGGCGTGGGGTGTCCCCTGGACGGCTGTGACCACGCCCCGCCCGGCGTCGAGGGCGCCGAGGACGGCGGCGGCCGACACGCACAGTGACACCAGCACGTACCAGGCCGGCACCGCCCTCCGCCGGATGTCGTCGATGGCCAGCGCCGCGAGGACGACGAGCGCCAGCTCGATCGAGGGCGGGACGTAGCGGTAGGCGGCGACCTGGCGCATGGCGGGCAGGAGGTCGAAGAGATGCTGGAGCGGCGCGACCCCGTAGATGCGGCCCAGCCCGACCACGATCCACACCACCAGGACGACGCGCAGCGCCCGCAGCCGCCGGCTCCAGCACCCGATCACGCCGAAGATGAGCAGCGTCGTCGTGAGGTAGCCGCCCACGTTGTCCCAGACGGCCTGGAGCGTCGGGTTGGACGCGCCGAAGCCGAAGATGGGCCCGAACACGTAGGGGAGGAGGAGCGATGCCACGCCGGCGTGGGGCAGGGCGGCGTGGTCGAAGCCGCTGCCGTGGTCCCCCAGGTACGCCGAGTGCAGGTAGTCGACGAACGCCACCACGATGGGCGCGGCCAGCGCCCCGCCCACCACCACCCCGGCCGCGAGCTTGCGGGCGTAGCGCCCGATCGCCGCGCCCTCGAGGCCCCAGAGCCGTGCCAGCGCCCAGAGGACCGCGAGCAGCCCGTCGAGATAAGCCGTCTCGGGGAAGCCGGCGTACAGCGAGAGCGCCACCGCGGCCGCCACGAGGCCCCAGCGGTGCCCGCTCCCCGAGGCGGCCGACGCCCGGGCCCGCTCGACGCCGAGGAGCAGCAGGGGGAGCAGGGCGATGGGGTTGACCGGGGCGTGCTGGAACCACGAGAAGGTCCCGTCGAGGGCGAAGGCGCACCCGGCGCCGGCGGCCACCCAGCGGGCGACGCCGAGCCGGAGGAGGAGCCGCCAGGTGGCGACGCCCGTCGCCAGCTCCAACAGGACGTGGAAGGGCAGCTGCCCGCCGGGGAGGGCCAGCAGGAGGGTGAGGGGGAAGAGGGCCGCCGACTGCATCTCGCCGGCGAGCGGCGACCCCACCCCCTCGAAGGGGTCCCACCAGGGCAGGTGGCCGTGGAGGAGGTCGAGCGCCGCCAGGTGGCCGAGCGCCTGGGAGGTGAAGCCGCTGTTGGCGTCGATGGTGGACTGGCCGGGGAGCAGGCCGGCGGTGGTGGAGGTGACGAGGTGGCTCACCGAGCCGAGGGGGTTGGGGTCGAAGAACCCGAGGAGGTACAGGAGGTTCGCCGCCACCACGGTGCCGACGATGAGCGCCAGCGGGCCCCAGGTGCCGCGCCACGCCGGGATCCCCGTGGCCGGGGTGTGCGCGGTGGTCGCCGACGCGGCCCCCTCCGCCGGTGTCGCGTCGGCGGCCGCCGTCCCCCCGGTGCCCCTGGCCGCTGCCGTCGTCCCCTCGGCCGCTGGCTGCACGGCCGTGGAGGTTAGATCGCCGACACCGGCGGCGGTGGGCCCTCCCGATAGTCTCGACCGGGTGGAACCCGACGCCCCGACCCCGGGTGCCGCACGCCCCGGTTGCGATCGCGGTGCCCCGGCCGTGCCCGAAGGACCTGGAGGAGGGCGGCCTGCCGGCCCCGTCGGGCGGCCGCCGGGCGCCCTGTCGGCCGACGCCGTGGCCGAGGAGATCGTGCGCAGCCTCGCCCCCCGGTCCGTCTTCGACGCCGGGTGCGGCCATGGCCGGCTGGTGGCGGCCCTGTGGGCCCGGGGGGTCGAGGCCGCCGGGCGCGACGCCACAGCGGAGGCCGTTGCCGGCGCCCCGGCCGAGGCGCGGGCCAGCGTGACCGTGGGCGCCGCCACCGAGCCCATCGGGGGTCACTACGACCTGGTCGTCAGCATCGGCGTGGCCGAGCGGCTCCGGCCGGCGGAGGCCGGCCGGGCCCTCGACGCCCTGGTCGGCGCGGCGGACCGGGTCCTCTTTGCGCCCGGCGTGCCGGGGGCCGAGGACCACCCGAGCCGCCAGACCGTCCGGCCGGCCGCCTACTGGCTCCGCCAGTTCGTGGCCCGCGGCTTCGCTCCGGTCCTCGCCCACGACGCCAGCTACGTCGGCCCCCACGGGGTGCTGCTGGAGCGCCGGGCCGGGCCCGTCCCCGACGACGTGGTGATCGGCGCGGCCGAGCTGCTGACGACCCGTGGCCGCCTGCAGCGGGCCCTGGCCCGCGTCGGGAGCGGCGGGCCGCCGGTCACGCCGCCGGGGCTGCGGGAGCTGGAGCAGCGCTTCACCCACCTCGTCCGAGAGCTGACGGCGTGGCAGCAGGAAGCGGAGCGGCTGGGCGCCGAGGTGGAGGCGCTCCAGTCCACGAGGGTCATGCGCTACTCCCGCCTGGCCCGCCAGGCGTACGGGTCCGTCCGGCGCCGGCTGTCGGCGCCGGTGGCGCCCCCGGCACCCCGGTGGGCCGGTGCGGTGGCGTACGAGCGGTGGGTGGCGGAGTTCGACGAGATGACCGACGACCGCCGCCGGGCCATCGACGAGCGCCTCGCCCGGTCGGGGGCCCGGCCCCTCGTGTCGGTGCTCGTGCCCGTGTACGACACCCCCGAGCGCTACCTGCGCGAGGCGATCGAGTCGGTGCTGGCCCAGCGCTACCAGCACTGGGAGCTCTGCCTGGTGGACGACTGCTCGACGGCGGCGTGGGTCCCCAAGGTGCTCGAGGAGTACTCGGCCCGCGATCCGCGGGTGCGCGTCGTCCGGCGGCCCGAGAACGGCCACATCTCGGCCGCCTCCAACACCGCCCTCGAGATGGCGGCGGGCGAGTGGGTGGTCCTGCTCGACCACGACGACACGCTGGCCGAGCACGCCCTGGCGCTGTGCGTGCTGGCGCTGGACGACCGGCCCGACGCCGGGCTCGTCTACAGCGACGAGGACAAGATCGACGAGTCCGGCACCCGGTCGGTCCCCTTCTTCAAGCCGGACTTCGACCCGCTGCTGCTCCTGGCCCAGAACTACGTGTGCCACCTCACGATGCTGCGGCGGGACCTGGCCCGGCGCGTCGGCGGGTTCCGGGTCGGCATGGAGGGCAGCCAGGACTGGGACCTCGTGCTGCGGGCCACCGAGCAGCTCCGACCCGACCAGGTGGTGCACGTGCCCCACGTCCTCTACCACTGGCGGGTGCACCCCGGCTCCACCGCCGCCGCGCTGGAGGCCAAGCCCTACGCCGTGGACGCGGGGCGCCGGGCGGTCGCCGACCACCTGGCTCGGGTGGGCGCGGCGGCGGAGCTGATCGTCAACGAGGCCACCGGCGTCGTGCGCGTCCGCTGGCCCCTCCCCGACCCGCCGCCCAAGGTGAGCGTCGTCATCCCCACCCGGGACGGCAAGTACCTGGCGCAGTGCCTCGAGAGCCTCTTCGCCACCACCGCCTACCCCGACTTCGAGGTGATCGTGGTCGACAACGGCAGCGTGCTCGACGAGACCCAGCACGTCCTGCGCCGCTTTGGCGGCGCCCTCACCGTGCTGCGCGACGAGCGCCCGTTCAACTTCTCCGCCCTCAACAACGCCGCCGTGGCCCGGGCGAGCGGGGACGTCGTGTGCCTCATGAACGACGACTGCGAGGTCACCGACCAGGGCTGGCTGGAGGAGATGGTGGGCCAGCTGCTCCAGCCGGGCGTGGGGATCGTGGGGGCGAAGCTGCTGTACGCCGACGGCCACATCCAGCATGCCGGCGTCATCCTGGGCATCGGCGGGGTCGCCGGCCACTCGCACCGCATGTTCGACCGCCTGGCCCACGGCCACTTCGGGTACCTCCACACGCCGCGCTCGCTGTCGGCCGTCACCGCCGCCTGCATGGTCGTGCGGCGCCAGGTCTACGAGCAGCTGGGCGGGCTCGACGAGACCAACCTGACGGTGGCCTTCAACGACGTGGACTTCTGCATCCGTGCCGGGGAGGCGGGATGGCGGGTGGTGTGGAGCCCCCACGCCGTCCTGACGCACCACGAGTCGGTGAGCCGGGGCTACGACGTGGTGGTCCGGCCCGCCGCCTTCCAGGAGGAGGTGGGGTACATGGAGCGTCGCTGGGGCCGGCTGCTGCGCAACGACCCCGCCTACAACCCCAACCTGACCCTGGAGGACACCGACTTCTCCCTGGCGTTCCCGCCCCGCGCCTTCTGGCGGGGAGCCTAGCGGGAGTTTCCGGGCTATCTCGTGGTGATGGGATGTAGGCCCAGGTCAACAGGGGTGTTTTGGACGGGCTGCTGTATTACCCAGGTCAACGCGTGGGGGCGTAAGCGTCGAGT
>JAJYVT010000031.1 GCA_021791845.1 Actinomycetes bacterium
GACGATGCCTGCGTCGATGAGCTGCCCCACCAGCGTGCTGACGGTGTTGGGGGCGAGCCGGAGCTCCTCTGCGGCCTCGGCGACCGAGATCCCGGGCCGCCGCTGGACCGTCCGGACGAGCTCGATCTGGGAGCCGGTCAAGCTCGACAAGACCCCTGGGCTGCCGGTCACCCGTCTCGCCGTCCGGCGGATGGCGGCCATGACGTCCACCAGTGCCTGGGCGAGCTCGCTCGGGTCTGCGTCCGGGGGGGCGCCGGCGTCGGTGCGCACCGGGAGGGGCCGCATGTCCGCCTGGTCCGCTGGGGCTGCGCGCTGCGAGGCTCCCGGTCGGCTCGGGCCTCCGCCCTCTTCAGCCATGGTGGCATGCTAGTTCTGCGCCAGAGGTATTCCTGCGCAGAACCGTGGCGGCCTGCACGGTGCCCCGGCCCCGTGCAGGCCGGAGGGTCAGGCCGCCAGGGGCAGCTGGTCGGCGTGCTCGGCGTGCTCGGCGCGCCGCACGCCGATGCGGGCGACGGCACGGCGTTCCCGGGACTCCAAGCGAATGGCGGCCAGGAGGGGCAGGGTGGCGATCGCCAGGCCGAGGACCATGATGGGGATGCTGAGGTAGAGCAGGATCATCGTTGCGCCGGCTGGCCTTTCGGCCAGCCGCACCATTCCTTTCTCGTCTGTTCTCGTGCTGCCGGCGGTTCCGGCAGGTTCCATGGTGCAGGGGGGAACTGGTAGCTCCCGCCGAGCCAGCTGGGTGCCGGGTGTGAACTGCGGGGTCAGTCCGCTGGTGCTTCGGTGGTCGCCCGCGCCGCGTCGCCCGACCGCGTCGGGGTGCCCGGGCCGGTGGCGCTCCGCTCGCCCGGCCGGTCCGCTCGCCCGGCCGGCTTCGGCTGCTCGACCGGCAGGACGACCGTGAAGGTGGCTCCGCCACCGGGGCCCGTGGAGACCTCCACCGAACCGCCGTGGGCGTGGACGATGGCCGCCACGATGCTCAACCCGAGGCCGGCGCCGCCGTGCTGGCGCGAGCGTGAGGGGTCCACGCGGAAGAACCGCTCGAAGATCCGGCGGGCGTCCGGCTCGCGCATGCCGGGTCCGTTGTCGGCGACCGATGGCGTCCGCCGTCCTTTCGATGTCGCGGAGCGGATGGAGGCTGGTGCGGACCAGCGTCCATCCCAGGACGAGGGCGACCACCAGGGCGCCGGCGGTGACGACGATCTCCACGTCGCGCAAGGTCCCGAGCGTCCCCTCGGTGCCGGCGATGGGCACGGCCAAGACCAGCGTCCCGCCGGCAGCCGGCCCGGTGCGGAGGATGGACGCCCGCACGCGGTAGATCCCCTCGCCCCGTTGCGCCGGCGCGGTGAAGTACGCCGTCTTCTCCTGCGGGTCGGACGGGCTGGCGGCAAACCCGGACAGGTGCGCCGGCAGCTCCGGTGGGACGATCTGCTTCGACTCGGCCTCTGCGATCGAGCAGTGCCAGACGGTGACGTCGCGTGCGGTGCGGACCTCGATGACCGTCCCGGGTGTGAGACCCCCCACGTTGACCGGGCGTCCGTGGAACAGCGGGCACTGCGACTCGTACGAACCGGCTTGCGGCAGCGGCTGGCTCGGCGCCCGCTCGTCGCCGCCGGAACCGCTGAGGGACGCCTCGACGGAGTGGTGGGAGAGCTCGAGCCCGTTGTCGACTTGTCGGAACAGGAACGAGCGCAGCGACGTGTAGAGCACCACGTCGGCGGCCACCAGCGCCACCAGCGCCACCACGGCGGTGGCGAGCAGCAGCCTGAGCCGGATCGACACTAGTAGGACGTCTCGGGCTCTCGCATGATGTACCCGACCAGGCGGACGGTGTGGATGAGGGACGGCCCGTGCTTCTCCAGCTTCCGCCGGAGGTAGCTGACGTAGGTCTCGACCACGCTCGCATCACCGTCGAAGTCGTAGTGCCAGACGTTGTCGAGGATCTGGGACTTGGACAGCACCTGGCGGGGGTTGCGCATGAAGAACCGCAGCAGGTTGAACTCGGTGGCCGTGAGGTGGATGGACGCCCCGGCGCGACGGACCTCGTGGGCGGGTTCGTCCATCTCGACGTCGGCGAACTGCAGCAGTCCGCTCTCTCCGGCGCCGGCCCCCGTGCGCCGCAGGATGGCTCGCGTGCGGGCGATGACCTCGGCCAGGGCGAAGGGCTTGGTCACGTAGTCGTCGCCCCCGACGCTCAAGCCGGCGACCTTGTCCTCCAGGGAGTCCTTGGCCGTGAGGAACAGCACGGGCGCGTGCACGCCCTCGGACCGGAGCCGGCGGGTGACTCGAAGCCGTCGAGGTCCGGCAGCATCACGTCGAGGATGATGAGCGCCGGCGACGCGCGGTGCGCGGTGAGGATGGCAGCCCGGCCGGACGCCTCCGTCTCGACCTCGTAACCCTCGTAGCGAAGGGACGTGGCCACGGCGTCGACGATCGACGGCTCGTCGTCCACGACCAGCACGGTGGTCTTCTGCGGGTCCACGGCGCACCTCCTCTTCCCCAGCATCGCAGCGGCGGTCCACTGCCGCCTGTGCGCCGGCTGTGCGCCAGCTGTGAACCGGGCCGCGGAGCCTCGTGGCGGGATGCCGTGGGGGAGGGGTGCCGTGGGGGGCCGTGGGGACGTTCGTGCCAGGGCGGCAGGACCGACGGCTCGTGGTCCCGCGGCTCCGGGAGTGCGTCAGCTGGCCTGGCGCAGGTGCTCGAGGACGGCGCGCATCGCCTTGGCGTGGATCTTGCAGATCCAGCTCTCGCTCACGCCAAGCAGGTCCCCGATCTCCTTCAAGGTGCGGTCCTCGAAGTAGTACAGCATGATCACCTGCCGCTCTCGCGGCGCCAGCGAGGCGATGCTCTCCCACAAGAGCCGGCTCTCCTCCGCCCGCTCGAGTGCCTCTGCCGGGTCGTTCGACAGGTCGGCCAGCTGGTCCACGTAGGGGCCGAGCTCGGAGACGGAGCCCCGCGTGACGTCGAGCGAGAGCGCGTCGAAGGCCCGCGGCGTGAGGCCGAGCTCACGGCGGAGCTCCTCGGGCGTGGGCGACCGTCGGAGCCTGGCTTCGAGCGTGGCGGCGGCGTCGGCCATCGCCCGCTGCCGGGCCCGCACCGAGCGAGGGGCCCAGTCGTTGGCCCGCACGGCGTCGAGGATCGCCCCTCTGATCCGCGGGATGGCGAAGGTCTCGAAGCGCACGCCGCGCCCCGGGTCGAACCGCTCGATGGCGTCGATCAGGCCGAAGACGCCGTGCTGCGCGAGGTTCTCACGTTCGACGTAGCGCGGGAGCAGCGCCTTGGTGCGGGTGACGACGTAGCCGACGAGCGACAGGTACGACTCGGTGAGGGCGGTTCGGTCAGCGGCGTTCCGATGATCCAGGTAGCGCGCCCACAGCTCGTGCACACTGCCCACTGCCGTTCGGCTGTCGCGCCCGGCCGGCCCATACGAAACGGACGTCGCCGTATCGACCATCCCCGCAGCTCCCCTCCGTCAAATGCCGGCCCCCGTAGCCGGGTGCAACCCCGAAGGCAGGCTACACGGGGTACAGCGCGAATGCGAGGATCCACGCGGGGAATTCATTGGGGATGCAGAGGAACGGTCCGGTCAGACGGCGGAGTGCTGGCCGCGGTCGGGGCCGCGGTGCGGCTTTCCGTCGAGGAGGGCGGAGAGCTCGCCGTCCCCCGCTGCGGCACGGTTGGCCGCCATCACGTCGGCCCACAGCTCCTTGCGGTAGACGCGTCGGTCCGGAGCCTCGACGCCGACGCGGACGTAGCTGCCGACCGGACGGATCAGGGTGATGCGCAACCCTTCGGCGATCTCCGGGCCTTCGATGGTGAGCGTCGGGTTGCCCTTGGCGAGCGAGCCGAGCCCCACGCGCAGCGCGTCCCCGACGGCGATCGACTCGCCGATGCGCCGGTTGAGCCCGACGGTCGCCTGAGCCCGCACCGCTGCATGGCCGGGGTGGGCGACCTCGACACGGACCCCGTTGTCGTCGACCGCCATCGACACCGGCGCGCCGATCTCGATGCGCGCTTCCGTGTCGGACACCGCGGTGGCAGAGACCCGCACGGGAGGGTCGACGCCGGGCGCCTCGATGGAGAGCCAGACCTTGCGGTCGGAGACCGAGAGGACGCTCACCTGCACCCCGTGCTCAATGACGATCGATTCCCCTGGTCGCCGGTTGAGCACCAGCATGTGCGCACGTCCCTCCTGTGCCGCAGCGCTTCCGCTCCGTCGGCCCGCCCACGCTATCCGTTCGCCGCGCCGGGGCCGGGTACGTCCTGCTGGCGGCACGCCGCGATCGCCGCCGCCAGCACGGCCGCGATCGCCGGCCGCGCTCGTGGCCGTGTCAGTGCTTCGTCACCAGGTCTGCCACGGCGGCCGCCCAGCGGGCGGGCGTCGCCGGCTCGTCGTCCAGCCGGGCCACGGGGATGCCGAGCGAGAGGATGGCCGCGGGCGTGGCGGTCGCTCCCACCTCGGTCATCACCAGCGCGTCGACGCCACCGATGGCGGCGATCCAGCGGCGCACGTCGTCGGGCTTGGTGGTGGCGGCCGTCATGCCCCACACGCACGAGGGGCGCAGTGCGCGCAGCACCTGGCGCGTCCAGCGCTGGTCGGCCCCGAGCGGCGGTGCGTACACCGCGACGATGCCGACGCGGTCGCGCCGCCATCCCGGGCTGAGGGACGCTGCCTGTGCCGCCGTGCGAGCCCGGTACTCCGGGCGGGCGTGCCGGTCGCTCGCCGTCGTTGACGCCACGGCCACCTCGTCGCGGGGGCACCCGACAGCCAGGGCGACGGCATTGGCGATCGGGCGGACGAGGCCCGCCGATCCGACGACGGCAACGAGGCCCCCCGGCTCGCTCGGTAAGGGTGGGGGCTCGGGCAGCGAGGCGAACACGGCCTCGATCGTCGACTGGTCCGTGGCGAGGGGGGCGCGCGGCAGCAGATGCTCGGGGAACCCCGCCGCCCGCAGGAGGTCCACGATGGTGGCGCCGAGGTCCGGCGCTTCCTCTCCCTCGATCCCGATGAGCGGCAGTTGGACGGCGATCGACGATGTGACGACGTCCGGTTCGGCAGCCTCCCGCCCGACAGGCAGGTGGTCCTCGACGTCGCCGGCGGCGGCTGCATCCCCGCCCGTGGCTGCATCCCCGCCCGCGGCTCCGCCACCAGCGGTTCCCTCGCCGCCCGTTGCCTCGCCGGCGACGAGCGGCGCGTCCGCCGGCCCGTCGGCGTCCGCCTCGGCTCGCCGCGGCCGACGGAGCCGTTCCGGATCGGGCCGGTAGGTGCCGGGCTCTTCCCCGAGCGAGCTGGCGACCTCGGAGAGGACCTCGCCGAAGGGCTTGTCCACCTCCGTCGGCGCGGCGTGCAACGGGCCGCGCTCGACGCCGGCCGCCTCGCTCCCGTTCGGCGCACGGTCGGCGTACCCGTTGGCCGCGCCCTGCCCGCCCCCGCTCGGCGGCACGCTCGCGTGCGCGCCGCCGAGCTCCGCCTCGTCCTCGGTCGACTCGACCAGTGCCGCCAGTGGCGATCGTGCGGCAAGGTCGGACAGGGGAGCCGACCCGGCATGGGCGACGACGGCCCCGTGGTCCGGCGCGTGCTCGGCGCGTGCGATGGCCGCCGCCCGCCCGCTCTCCGCCACGGCCGCATCACCGGCCGGCGCGGCGGGACGGTCCGCTGCCGCCTGCGAGCCCGTCGGCGCATCGACGTCAACGGTGATCACGAACACCTCGCGGGCGAAGAACCCGAGCACGCCCCCCTTCCGCCGCCGCTCGGGCGGATGGATGCGCGCCGGACCGTGCTCGTCGATCACCTGCTGCAGCAGCTGCTGGAGGTCCGTGCCTTCGTAGACGAGCTGGCGCGCCAACGCTCACCCCCTCGCTTCGTCCGAGCTACCCCTGCGACCAGCTCGCATCGACCGACATCCCCCTGGCGAGACGCGCGTGCGCGACCGGACCGACCGGCCGCAACGCAATTGTCACAAGGATAGCCGGTTCGTGTCCAATGCGGCCTGGGCCGTCCTCGTGGCCCGTGGCGGCGTTCCCGCCTGGCGCATCGCTGCGCCAAAGCAATTCGGCCCCGCGGCTCAAGTTCGCCGGCCGGGGGGCCGATACCACCGTTCGGACGTCCGGGCGGAGCCGACGACAAGGGATGGGGGATGGCGGCTGAGACCACGCGTCGCGTGGCACGCCGAGAGGACGAGGAGATCGCCGAGTTGTGGCGAGCCTTCAAGCGCAGCAGGGATCGTCGCGCCCGCGAGCAGCTCGTCCACCTCTACTACCCGCTCGTCAAGCACGTCGCCCGGGGCATCGCACCCACCCTGTCGCGCCAGGCCGGGATCGACGACCTCGAGGGCTACGGCGCCGAGGGGCTCATCGACGCCATCGACCGCTACGACCCGGACCGGGGCTTCCAGTTCTCGACCTTCGCCGTGCACCGCATCCGCGGTGCCATCTACGACGGCATCCGGAGCTCGGACTGGGTGCCCCGCAGCGTCCGTCGCAAGGCCCGGGAGATGCAGGAGGCGCAGACGGAGCTCTACGCCCGTCACGGCCGCCCACCCACCGAGGACGAGGAGGCGACCGCCCTGGCCGTCAGCGTGCAGGCGCTCAGGACCGGCAAGGTGCAGGTGGCCGCGGCCAGCGTGGCGTCGCTCGACCGCGTGCCCGCGGCCGGCGATCCGCCCACCGAGCCGCCGGCCGGGGAGGAGGTCGACCCGCTCGCGGCCTACCTTCACCAGGAGAAGCGCCAAGCGGTGCGAGCGGCCATGGCCCGCCTCCCCGAGCGGGAGCGGACCGTGGCCGTGCTCAGCTTCGGGGAGGGCATGACGCTGGCCGAGATCGGGCGCACGCTCGGAGTGACCGAGAGCCGGGTGTGCCAGATCCGGGCGAGCGCCCTGGCGCACCTGCGCGGGTACATGCACGCCGCCGGGATGGGTCCCGACGGCGCCGACCGCCCCCTGGCGGTCGCCGGGGGGCGGGCTGGCTGACGGGCGCCGCCGGAGGCTGGCGCGGCGTCCGGCACCAGGGCGTTCAAGAAGTCGGCCCGACGTGCCGATGCCCTAGCCGTTCCTTCGAACACGCACGGACGCGTGTGGAGGGCCAAAGGGAGAGACGCCCATGATCGTCGTGACCACGCTCAAGGGTGAGCGTCTAGCGATCAACGACCAACTGATCGAACGGGTCGAGGACGACAACGAGACCCGGGTCATCCTGACCAGCGGCGCGCGCTACATCGTCGCCGAGTCGGTCGACGAGATCGTCCGCCTCTCGCGCCAGGACCGGGCCGAGGTCCAGGCCATGGCGAGGCGGCTCGGCGCCCGGATCGACGCCGAGCTGTGCCACACGGCGAGCGGGCCGTCAGTCGTCCGGCCCGAGGAGAACATCGTGCGCCTGGAGCGGCGCGGAGCCCCACCGGACGGCGCCGAATGAAGGACCGCCTCACCCCGATGGCGATCGGGGGCGCACTGACCTGCGTGCTGCTGTCGATGATGATGGACGGGGGCAACCCCGCCGTCCTCATCAAGCCCGCCCCCCTCATCCTCGTCTTCGGCGGCACCTTCGCCGTCTCCCTGGCCGGGGTCCTGAAGCGGGACGTGAAGAGCGTGAAGCTGGTCTTCAAACAGGCCATGGGCAGCGCGGTCATCGACATGGACGCGTCGATCGAGACCATCGTCGAGCTGGCCCGGACGGCAAAACAGAGCACCGTGATGGCGCTGGAGAACACCGTCCGGGAGGTGGACGACCGGTTCCTCCAGCTTGGGGTCCAGCTGGTGGTGGACGGAAGCAACTCCGAGGAGATCCGGGAGATCCTCGAGGGCGAGATCGACGCCATGGAAGAGCGCCACAAGGCCGGGGCCAAGTTCTTCACGGACATGGGCGGCTTCGCGCCGACGCTCGGCATCCTCGGGACCGTCATCGGCCTGGTGCACGTGCTGGGCAGCCTGTCCAACCCCGGCGCGCTCGGGCCGGCGATCGCGTCGGCGTTCACCGCCACCCTGTGGGGCGTCCTCTCGGCCAACCTGTTCTGGCTGCCCATCGCCAACAAGCTCCAGCGCATCAGCGCGGCGGAGGTCCAGGTGAAGCTGATGCAGGTGGAGGGACTGCTCGCCATCCAGGCAGGCGGCTCGTCCCGGGTCGTCCGGACGCGGATGGAGACGTTCCTCCCCGCCGGCTCGCGTGACTACGCCCTGCCCGACCGCCGCCAGGAGGCGGCATGAGCCGCCGACGCGGCGGGCACGGCGGCGAGCACGGCCCGGGCATGGAGCGGTGGCTCCTCACCTACGCCGACATGATCACCCTGCTCCTCGCCCTCTTCGTGATCCTCTTCGCCATCAGCACCATCAACGGCAAGAAGTTCCTCGCCTTCGAGCTCGGCGTCACCTCCACCTTCAGCAACAAGGCGGTCAAGACGAGCTCCGGGGGGAGCGGGCTGTTGCCGAAGGAGAACAGCCTCCTCAACAACCAGGGCGTGACGACGACCACCCTGCCCACGCCGGCGCAGGAGGTCACGGCCAACCGGTCGACCACCACGACGTCGCCCTCGTTGACCCAGATCGCCAGCGAGATCACAAAAGCCCTCCGGGCGGCCGGGCTCAGCCAGTACGCCAGCACCACCGTCGACAGCCAGGGTGTGGTCGTCCAGATGCTGGCCGACAAGACGTACTTCGCCACAGATTCGGCCACGCTGGGCGACGTCGGCAACGAGGTCGTCGACACCATCGCCGGCGTCCTCCGGAACGTCCCCAACGACGTCGAGGTCCAGGGGTACACCAACAACCTGCCCGTGACCGGCGGTGCCTACAGCTCCAACTGGGAGCTGTCCGCGGTGCGGGCCGTCAACGTGGTGCGCCGGCTGTCGACAACCGACGGGATCACAAGCAACCGGCTCTCGGCCACCGGCTTCGGCACAACCCACCCCGTGGTGCCCAACACCACGCCGGCCAACAAGGCCGAGAACCGCCGGGTCGACGTGGTGGTGCTCACAAAGGTGCTGAGCGCCCCCAACTTCTCGGGGGCGGCGGGATGACGGTCGTCCCCGACGCCGCCGGCCGGCGGGTGGGCGGCACCGCCGCCGGCCCCCTGGAGCGTCCCGCGGCACGCCCCCAGGCGGCGCCGGCCGCCGGCGGGCCTGCCGGGCGCCGCAAGAGCGACCCCTCGTCCGACGGGGCCAAGGGCAAGGGCAAGGGCAAGGGCGCCGCGAAGGCCCCGGAGGAGGAGGGCGGCAAGAAGAAGGGCGGCAAGAAGAAGCTGCTCGTCATCGTGGCCGTCGTGCTCGTCCTGGTGGTCGGGCTGTACATGGTGAAGTTCCGCAAGCACCCGGTCGTCTACAAGGCGGGCCAGCCGGTGCCGATCGGCAAGGTGGCCTCGATCGGGACCATCACGGCCAACACCTCCGACGGCCACCTCGTCCAGGCCGGCATCGACCTCCAGCTCACCGTGGTGGCCAACGCCAAGCAGGAGTCGCAGGACGCCCCGCAGCTCACGAACGCCGCCATCCAGGACCTGGCCAACTGGACCTACGCCCAGCTGCTGACCGACGCCGGACGGGTCGGGCTCCAGCACCAGCTCCTCGCGTCCTTCCAGAAGATCCTGGGCACCACGGACGGGGCGGCCGAGCAGGTGACCGCCGTCTACTTCACGAGCTTCATCCTGCAGTAACGCCGGGCGAGGAAAATTCGGCTGAATTCGCTACACCCGGCCACCGAACCTGCCGATGAATGGCCTGTGGAAGCTGCGACCCGTGCCACGTTGGAGCGGCTGGCCCTCAGTCTCGGTCAGCAGGTCTCGGCCCTCCGGCACCTCTGCTTCAAATTCGAGATCCAAGAGGTGATCCTCACCAGCGGGCGCCACAAGTGGCTGGACGAGACCACGGCCGAGCTGGAGCGGGCCGTGGCCTCCCTGCACGAGTCCGACCGGGCCCTGCGCGAGGCCCTCGAGCGGGCCGCGGTCGCCGTGGGGCTGTCGCCCGAGTCCACGGTGCGCGAGGTGGCGGCCGCCGTGCCCGAGCCCTGGAGCTACGTCCTGGAGGAGCACCGGCGGGGCATGCAGGAGCTGCTCGAGCGGGTCGGCCAGCTCAGCCGGGCCAACCGCCAGCTCCTGGCCCGGGGGCACGCCGCCACCGTGGCCGCCATGTCGTTCCTCGGGGTCGAGGTTCCGTCCAGCTACGACGCCAACGGGCAGCTCGCACCGGTCAGCGGCAGCGTCGGCCTCCTCGACGCGAGGGCCTGAGGTGACACAGGCGCTCGGCATCGGCGCCTCGTCGGTGAACGCCGACATGACCGCCATCGACGCGCTGGCGCAGAACATCGCCAACGCCCAGACGCCGGGCTACCTCTCGGAGTCGGCGAACCTGAGCGCCGTCCCGGGGGGCTCTCAGCTCGGCGTGGGGAGCGGGGTCGAGGTCACCTCCATCGTCCAGGCGACCAACGCCCTCCTGTCGGCCAACAACTGGCAGGCGCAGGGGGCGCTGTCCAACCTGAGCGCGCTCCAGGAGACGCTGTCGGCGGTCGAGAACGTCTTCCCCCTCGCAGGTCGCCCGTCGGGGGCCACAACACCGGCGTCCACGAGCTCCAGCATCGCCGGACAGCTCTCCACATTCTGGTCCTCGTGGGACGCCATCGCCGCCAACCCCTCCTCGCAGGCCCCTCGGGTCGAAGTGCTCAACGGGGCACAGGCGCTGGTGACGTCCCTCCACGAGGCGGCCACGCAGCTCGCCCAGATCACACACAATGCCGCCGCCGATCTCACAGGCCAGGTGCAGCAGGTGAACACCCTGCTGGCAAAGGTCGCCACCCTCAACCAGGCGATCGTGAAGACCTCCTCCAGCGGGTCCACCACCGCGCCGCTGGAGGACCAGCTGCAGGCGGCCCTGGGCACACTCTCCCAGCTGGCGGGAGTGGACGTCCGGATGCAGGCGAACGGCACCGCCACGGTGTCGATCGGCGGCATGGCGGTGGTGCAGCAGGCCACAGCGTCCACCCTCGAGGTCACGTCGGCGTCCACACCGACCTCGGGCGCCAAGACCCCGCCCCTTTCGGTGCTGCTCGAGATGTCGACAGGCGCCGGCCTGGCCGTGCCGGTGAGCAGCGGGTCGATCGCCGGATTGCTGACGTCGGTGAACACATCCATCCCCAAGGCCAACGCCATGCTCAACGACGTTGCCGCCGCCTTGTCGACCACCGTCAACGGCGAGCTCAAGACCGGCTATGCCGCAACAGGCGCGCCGGCCGGGTCGACACCGAGCCACTGGCAGATGTTCGTGGGCTCGCCGACGGCGGCCGGCATCGCGGTGAACGCGGCGATGCTGGCGACACCCTCGCGCATCGCCGTCTCCGCCACCAACGCCACAACAGGGAAGGCCGCCGCCAACAACGGCGGGGTGGCCCAGGCGATGGCCGAGCTCGGGACGACACCCGTCGGGCCCGACGCCAAGTACCAGACGCTGGTCCAGAGCATGGGGGCGATGGCACAGAGCGTGAACAACCAGATGGACGCGCAGACAGCGGTCGCCACCCAGGCCAGGCAGGCGTTGCAGGCGGTGACGGGCGTCAACCTCACAGCCGACCTGACGTCGCTCCTCAGCTTCCAGCAGAACTACGAAGCCTCGGCCAAGGTCCTCACCACGGTCGACAGCGCCGTCCAGGCCCTCCTGCAGGCGGTGTGAGGTGAGCGTGGACGCCATCGGCCCGGTGATCGTCACCCCGTCGGTCCTGTCGGGCTCGATGATCAACAACCTCACGAGCGACCAGGCGAGCATCGCCGCGCTGCAGAACGAGATCGCGACCGGCTACTCCGTCACCGTCGCCTCCGACAACCCGGCACAGGCCGCCAACATCCTCCAGCTCCAGGCCGGCGTCACCCGGGCCCGCAAGTACGCGACAAACGCCCAGGACGGCGTGAGCTGGCTGTCGCTGGCCAACAGCACGGTCGGCTCCGCGCTGACAGTGCTCAACCAGGTGGCGAGCGCCGTCGAGGGGCTGTCGGGCTACGTCGCCTCCGGCAGCGCCTCGGCCGTGGCCGGCGTGGGCACGGTCCTCACGAATGCCCGGGCCGAGCTCATCGACCTCGCCAACACCCAGTACGCGGGGCAGGCGATCTTCTCGGGGACGGGCACACCCAAGCAGGCCTACGACGCCACAGGGAACTACGTGGGAGCCGGTACAGCGCCGTCCCGTACCGTCGCCCCCAACAGTTCGGTGCCGATCTCGGTGACGGGCCCGGCCATCTTCGGCATCACAAAGCCGACGGCGACACCCAAGTCCACCGGGCTCCTCGGTCCGAGCGGGCTGCTGGCCGAGATGGCCACACTGCTGCAGAAGGGCACATCGGCCTCCATCACCAAGGTGGCCACCACACTGCTCGGGACACTCCAGAAGGCGGTCACGAACGTGCAGACCCAGGCGGGGAAGCTCGGCGCCGACCAGCAGGCCATGCAGGCCTTCTCGTCCCAGGCGACGGACGCCTCCACCGCGCTCCAACAGGAGCTGGCCTCGGCCCAGGACGTGACAATGGCCCAGGCGCTCACCAACCTCCAGCTCCAGCAGAACTCCTACCAGGCCGCCCTCCTCGTCACGTCCAAGCTCAAGACACTCTCCCTCGTCAACTACCTCTGATGACCCACCGGCGCCGGACGAAAGGGACCTGACATGCTCGCGGGAGCTCCAGCCATCGACGAGACCGGCACAACGGAGGCGACGGAGCCCGACGCCGACGCGATCGTGCTGACCTTCGCCCGCCCGCTGATCGGGTTGGAGCGGTCGTCCCGGTACGCCGTCCGCCCGCTCGGGGCCGAGTGGGCGCCGTACACCTCGCTCGTCTCGCTGGACGAGCCGTCGCTGGGCTTCCTCGTGGTCCCGCCCGGGGTCCTCTTCGACGACTACGTCATCGAGGTCCCCGAGGAGGACTGCATCCAGCTCGGGCTGAAGGAAGAGGCCGACGTGCTGGTACTGGTGATCGTGCGCCGCCGCGGCGTGCCGACGCCGGTGGTGAACCTCGTGGCCCCCATCGTGGTCAACCGCAGGACGCGGATGGCGGCCCAGGTCGTCCTCCAGGAGTCCGGCTACGGGCTGATGGTCCCCGTGGACGCCGGCACCGCCCGCCCGACGCTGCCGGCGGCGTCCTGACGGATCCGCCGGCGCGCCGCGTCCCGCCCGGCGGGCGAGCGCCTCAGGCGCCCGGCCCGTTGGAGGAGGCGGCGTCCCGGGCCTGCTGGTCGATCCGGGCCCGTGCCTCCTCGATGGACCTGCGGATCTGGGCCTGGCGGGCCTGGCGGGAGTAGGTGTCGTAGACGCGCTCGATGACGGCGCCGGCCGCCCAGCAGAGGGCGATGGCGATGGCGAACCGGATGCAGCCGCTCGCCACGCTGATCCCCCCGTTGAGGATGGACGGGAGCATGGGCAGCGAGAGGACGATCGCCGCCAGCAGCACGAGCTCAGGTCGCCGGACCCCCATCCGCTCAGCCCTCCTTCCCGGCCAGCGCCCGGGGCGTAGCGGCACGGTGCCGGCGTCCACCGGCGGCCCCCGGCTGCGACGGTCGCTCAGACGGTCGCTCAGACGGCCGCTCAGACGGCCGCCGGGGTCCGGGCACCGCTCACCACCCCGCTGCGCGCCAGCTGGACGTGGGGCGCGATCTCGTTGACCGACATCACCGCCATCCGGGGGACGGCGGCGGCAAACATCCGGCGGAGTGCCGGTCGCAGGGCCGCGGCCACGGCCAGCACGGGCTCCCTGGCCGCCCGTCCCGCCTCCTCGTAGAGCGCCCGCACCTGAGCCACGAGGTGCTCGAGCACCGCAGCGTCCACCGAGAGCACCGCCATCCCGTCCACGTGGCGCAGCTCGCCGAGGAGGGACTGCTCGAACGCCGTGTCGAGCGTGATGACCGACAGGACGCCGGCGCGCAGGTGCTGGGCGGTGATCGCCGGACCGAGCGCGTGGCGGGCCGCCTCCACCATGGCCTCGTGGTCCTTCGAGATGCGGCCCCGAGCGGCCACCGCCTCGATGATCCGGACGATGTCGAGGATGGGGACACCCTCGTCCAGGAGGCCGACCAGCACCCGGTGGAGGTCGGCGATGGTGATCTGCGCCGCCGTCATCTCCTCCACCGCCACCGGGTCGGTGCCCTTGCACACGTCCACGAGGGTCCGCACCTGTTGCATGGAGAGGAGCTCGCCGGCGTGGTTGGCCACCGTCTCGCCGAGGTGGGTGATGATGGCCGACGAGCGGTCGATGGCCGTGATCCCGGCTGCGGCCAGCGCCTCCTGGCGCGCCTCGGCCGGGATCCACTTGGCTGGGAGGCCGAACACGGGCTCGATGGTCGGTTCGCCGGGCAGCGAGTCGAGGTTGGGGCCGATGGCCAGCATGCGCCCCGGCGGTGCCTGGCCCCGTGCCACCTCCACGCCGTGGACCCGGATGGCGTAGGTGCTGGGCGGGAGCTCGACGTTGTCACGCGTGTGCACCTTGGGGACGAGGATGCCCTTGTCGTAGGCGAGCTTGCGCCGCAGGCCCTTGATGCGGTCCAGGAGATCGCCGCCCTGGTTCCGGTCGGCCAGCGGCGCCAGGTTCGGCGCGATCTCGAGCTGCAGCGGCTCGACCCGGATCTCCGCCGCCAGCGCCTGCGGGGTGTCCACCGCAACCGGCGCCTCCTCCGCCGGCGCCTCCGGCGGTGCGCTGGCGCGGCGGATCCGTGACGAGAGGAGGATGAGCAGGCCCCCCACCACGAGGAACGGGATGTGGGGGAGACCCGGCACCAGGGCCATGAGCACCATCGCCGCCCCGGCGATCTGCATGGCCCTCGGCTGGTTGCCGAACTGCGTCGCCACGTCCGAGCCGAAGTCGTGCTCGGCCGTGGTGGTGCGGGTGACGATGAGGCCGGTCGAGATGGAGAGCAAGAGGGCCGGGATCTGCGAGACGAGCCCGTCCCCGACCGAGAGGATGCTGTAGGTGTGGATGGCGGCGGTCACCGAGTCGTGGTTCTCGATGACGCCGATGCCGAACCCGCCGAGCAGGTTGATGAAGGTGATGAGGAGGGCGGCGATGGCGTCGCCCCGGACGAACTTCGACGCGCCGTCCATGTTCCCGTAGAACTCGGAGGTCTCGTCGATCTCGCGCCGCCGCCGGCGTGCCTCGTCCTCGTTGATGAGGCCCGAGTTCAGCTCGCCGTCGATGGCGACCAGCTTGGGCGCCATGGCGTCGAGGGAGAAGCGGGCCGCCACCTCCGACACGCGGCCGGCCCCGCTGGTCACCACCACGAACTGGATGACGATCAGGATGAGGAAGATCACGATCCCGACCACGATCTGCCCGCCCACCACGAACGACCCGAAGGACTGCACGACCGTGCCGGCGTAGCCGTGCAGCAGGACCAGGCGGGTCACGCTCACGTTCAGCGCCAGGCGGAACATGGTGAGCACGAGCAACAGGGACGGGAAGGCCGAGAAGTCCCGCGGCTGGCGGACGTGCATGGTGGTGAGCAGCACCACCAGCGCCGCCGACATGTTGAGCGTGATCAGCACGTCCAGGAGGAAGGTCGGCATGGGCACGACGAGCATCACCACGATGGCGATGACCATGGCGGGGACCCCGAAGAGGCCCATCCGCTGCTTGACCTTCATGCGTGCTCCACAAGACGGGTGCTCGGACCGGTCCCGCCGGTCCGTGGCGGGTGCTGCGGCTCCGCCGTCCTGGCGATCGCACCCTGGTTATCGACCCCCGGCAGGCCGAACTTGATCAGGTTGCCGGCTACCCGGCCGCCGGCATCGCCGGCGGCGCCTCGCCTACCCCGCCGTGGCCGGCGGCCCAGGGCGCGCAGAGGTCGCCGATGCGCGCCGCCACCGTGGCGGCCGCCACGTCCAGCGCGTGGCGGCTCACGGCGCGGTCCCGTGCCGCCAGGCCCTTCACGAGCACCCGGTCGGCCGACGCCGCCACGTCCTGCAGGGCGGCGGCCAGCGCGGCTCGCCGCGGCTCCAGCTGGAGCAGCTCGCCGGCGACCAACAGGCCCCGGGGGGGCGCGGCCCGCACCGTCCGGCAGGGGACGAGCCATCCGGTGTGCCGGTCGCAGACGTCGGCGGCGGCACCGTCGTCCAGGGTGACCACCGGCCGTCCCGAGGCCATCGCCTCGAGGACCACCTCGGGCGACCCCGCGGCCCGGTGGGGGTGCACGAGGACGTCGCAGGCGCGGTAGAGGGCGGCGACGTCGCCGGGACCGAGGTCGGGGTCGACCACCTCGACCGCCGGCCGTCCGGGGGCCCCCGCCGCCGCCCGCCGAAGGTCGGCTTCGAACGTGCGCCGTTCGGGCTGGCCGGTCGGCCGCACGACGAGGCAGACGTCGTCGTCGTCGGTGAACGCCATGAAGTAGGCCTCGAGCAGCGCGTCGGCACCGCTCGCCTCGTCGCAGTCGCCGACGAACAGGAACCGGACGGACCGGTCCGTGCACAGCGCGTAGGGCTCACGCCCGGGTGCGAACCGTGTCACGTCCACGCCGGGCGGGACGGCGTGGACGGCCTGCGTCACCCCGGCGGCGCGCAGGACGCGCCCCAGCCATGGCCCCGGCACCCACAGCTCGTCGGCGATGTCGCGCAGCGGCCCGACCCACTCGACCGGCACGTTGGCGTAGCCCCAGCGCAGCTCGACGACAACCCGCGCCGCCCGACGGGGTGAGAGATCGGGCGCGGTCCCGCCACGGATCTCGAGGACCGCCCCGCCCGGCTCGCCGCCGCCCGTCCCGGTCCCCACACCCAGGCCCGTCCCGGCGGACGGGGCCCGGCCCCGCAGCTGGTCGCGCAGGGGAGAGGTCCCGGCCCACGACACCGGCGCGCCGCCAGGCGGTGCGACGCGGGCCCGTTCGGCCCGGGGGGGGCGGAGCCGCGCCAGCGGGTCGGGCCCGGCCGTCCGTGTCCACCAGGGCGCTGCGGGCGTGCCGGTTGCCGCCGGAGCCGGCGGCGACGGAGCCGCCGCCGCCCGGACGATCGAGGCGGCGGTGTCGGCCAGGTCGGCCAGCTCGTGCTCGGCCGCGCCGTCGGGCAGGGTGCGGGGGGGCGCGCACAGGACGGGCGTGCCCGCCAGGGCGGCGACGGCCCGCCAGTGGCGGGCGCCGGCGGTGGTGGCCACGAGGGCGACCCGGGCGGCGCGCAGCCACGACACCGGGTCGACCGATGCACCGAGGTGCAAGGCGCCCGGGAGGGCACATGGGGCGAGCCCCTCGGGATCGTCGCCGATGACGACGGCGGGCTGGCCCGCCAGGCGGCGATGGAGCAGCGGAGCGAGGGTCCGGTGCCAGCGCTCGAGCTCGCCGTCCCCGGCGTCGGCGAAGTCGCCCACCACCACGAGACCCTGGCGCACGGCCCAGGGGGTCGGCGGGGCCGGCCCGAACAGCTCGTCGGCCGACGCGCCCACCGTGACGACGGGCGTCCCCCCGGGGCGCCGAGCGGGCGGCTCGGGATCGGCGGTGAAGAGGAGATCGGCCCCGGCGGCGTCGCCCGTGCCCAGGGGCCGGTCGTCGAGGTCGGCCACCAGCTGGGCGCGCGGCAGGAGCGAGCGGACCGTGGCGGCCATCTCCAGCACCGGGGCGGCGAGCACGACGACGTCGTGAGGCTCCTCGGCCGCCGCCTGCGCGATGGCCCGGCGGCACGCCTCCTGCCAGTCGCCGGCGTCGCCGGCGTCCCACAGGTGCACCGGGATGCCGAAGGTGGCGAGCCGCTCCTCGGTCGCCGGTGCCGGACCGGGCCACGACACCGCCACCCGGTGCCCGGCGCGCCGCAGCGCGACGGCCACGGCCATCGACCGGAGCGACGCCGGGCGCCGGTCCACGACGAGAACCGTGCGGCCCGGCCCGGTGCGAGCGCCGCGGCGAACCAGCGCCGCCGGCGTCGGCGCGACGGCGCGGGTCACCAGGGCCACGGCGGGAGCGATGGTCGACACCTGGGCGCAGACGGCCGACCGCTCGGCGGCGGCGAGCATCGACACGAGCGCCGTGACCGCCTGGCGGCCGCGCGGGTCGCCCCAGAGCTGGACGGCGAGCGCCGCCGCGAGCAGCCGCTCGGGCACGGTGCGGGTGACGTCGCCGACCGTGGCCACGAGGGGGCAGGCGCCGGCCAAGTCGTGCTCTCGGAGCCGGGCCGACCACACGATCCGGCGGGGGAGCGGGAGGGAGGAGGCGACCGTGGCCGCCGTGGCCAGCACCGCCAGCGATGGCGCGGCCTCGTGCCAGGCCTCGAGGGCCCGGTCGGCGAGGCCTGGCTCGGCGTTCACCAACTGCCCGAGGAACGCCACCTGGCGCTCGGCCGGGACGGCGGCCGCCAGCTCGTGCGGCGAGCGGCCCGCGCCTTCCAGGCACTCGAGCAGCATGGCCACCGGGGCGTCCATCCCCCCGGTGGCCCTGATGCCGGCCAGCAGCAGGTCGGCCGCCTCGCCGAACCGGCCGAGCTGCCCGAGGGCCCGTGCCTTGTCGGCGGCCAGGTCGTGCGGCCCGACGTCGAAGCCGTCCTCGTCCAGGCCGGGGGCGACCTGCTCGAAGGCGGTGAGGGCGTCGGCGGGGCGACCCAGGGCGAGGTAGGCACGTCCCTCGGCCACGGCCACGCCGGCCGAGCAGTCGGCGGGGACCGCCCAGGCCTCCTGGGCACGTCGCAAGGCGGCCACCCCGTCCAAGGCGGCCTGGGGATCGCCCAGGGCGAGGAGCGAGTCGACGAGCGTCCGCTCCGCCAGCCGGCGCACGTGCGGCTCGCCGGCGGCGGCGAGGGCGGCCTGGCACAGGTCGACCGCCTCCTCGGGCTGGCCCCGCAGGCCGTAGGAGCGCGCCAGGCTCACCAGCCGGGCCGCCCACGGCAGCGAGGCGACGCCGGCGAGGTCGGAGAAGGCGCTCCGCACGTTGCGCTCGCCCTTCGCCCGCTGCTCGACCGTGCTCCGGAGATAGCCCCAGTGGGTGATGCGCACGTCGTGGGCCAGGCGGGTGCGCAGCTCGGGGGACCCCCGCCTCGCCCGCACCTGCTCGTGGATACGCCCCGTCCAGTGCCCGCAGGCGCGCCGGAAGAGGCGGCACGCCGGGTGGGCGAGCGAGGTGGCCGCCCGGGTGCCCCGGACGTTGTCCACGAGGACGATGAGGGCCTCGGTCGATGCCGGCATCTCGGCCAGGGCCCGCCGTGCCGCCGGCCGGTCGGCGCAGACGAGCTCCTCGTCGGCGTCGACCCACAGGACCCACTGGCCCCGGCAGTGCGCCAGGGCGGCGTTGCGGGCCCGGGAGAAGTCGGCGTCCCAGTACCCGTCCACCACCGTCGCCCCGTGCGACCGGGCCAGCGCGGGGGTACGGTCGCTCGACCCGGTGTCGTAGACCACCACCTCGTCGCAGAGCTCCTCGAGGGACCGCAAGCAGCGGGGGAGGTTCTCCCGCTCGTTCTTGACGATGAGGCAGGCCGTGACGAGCGGTCCACCCGCCGGGGCAGCTGCGTCCGGGACCGGCCGGGGGTCCCGGCCGCCCGCCATGTGGAGGTACGAGCCCTCGGCCACGACCAGCCGGCGCCCCCGGGCGGCGATCCGCCGGGCCAGGGTGGCCACCGGGGCGGGACCGGCGAGGATGCGGGCGCCCCGGACGGACTCGAAGTCGGCGCGGCGAACCGCCAGGCACGGGCCGTCCAAGAGGGACACGTCGGTCAGGGTGGGATCGGTTGCCCGCTGCTCCACGAAGGCCCGACGGACGGCGCCCTCGTCCGGCCGGTACGGGACCCCCACCAGGAGCTCCCCGCCCGCGGCGGCGTTGGTCCGGGGCGCCGCCGCCCCGACGCTCCGGTCCGCCAGAGCCTGCTGGAGAGGCGCCAGCCAGGATCCGACGGGTGCGGCCCGGCAGTCCAGCACCACCACGACGGGGGCCCAGCCGGGGGCCGTCTCCGCCCGCACCATCCGGCCCTCGCGGCGCACGTGCCACGTCCCCGCGCCGGCCGGGGTCCCCGAAGAGCCCCACGGGCTCTCACCGAGCGCGGTCTCCGGGCCGGCCACGACGACGCTGTCCCCGTCGGCAAGGCACCGGCCGAGGAGATCGAGGACCTCGCCGGTCGACCGGCGGTCCTCGCCGGCGATCACCGCAACGGTCCGGTGCTCCGCCACCACGTGCTCACCTCGGTCGTCGTCCGGGCCCGGCGGTCCGTCGCCGGCGCTCCACCAGGAGGCATCGGCACGGGAAGGGCGGGACTCAAGCCGATTCCGCGCCGGACCGGCGCTCCGGGCGGGCGGAGGAAAAAGTGCTCAGGTTCCGGGCCCGGCGTGCCGATACGTCTTTCGCCAGCTTCGGCTGGCGCGCAATCGGCGGAACCCACCGCACACGGACGTGCGGGCCGCCGGGAACCCAACCAGGAGGAATAGGGATGTCTTCTTCTCTTGTGGTGAACACCAACCTGTCGGCGATTCAGACGTTGAACGACCTGAACTCGACCGACAACTCGCTGACGACGGCCGTGAACCGCCTCTCGTCTGGTCTCCAGATCACGAGCGCGGCCACAGGGCCGGCCCAGTACGTCATCAGCCAGGCACTGGAGTCCCAGGCCAACGGCTACGGCGTCGCCATCAACAACGCCCAGGACGGGGTCTCCCTCATCCAGACGGCGTCGGGCGCGCTGAGCCAGATCAGCTCGATCCTCCAGACGATGCAGCAGCTGGCCCTGACCTCGGCCAACAGCGCCACGCAGACAACAACGTCGCTGAAGGCCAACCAGTCCGAGTTCTCCGCCCTGGTGACATCGATCAACGAGATCGCGCACACCACGACGTTCGGCCAGAAGAACCTGCTGATCGGCAAGGTCACAAACACGCACCCCACAGGCACATACCAGTCGGCCTACACCGGGCAGTTGCAGGTCGGCGCCTTCAACCTGCAAGACCAGCAGATCACACTGAAGATCACAGCTGTGACAGCGAAGGCCTTGAGCCTGACCGGTGGCGCCGCGACGGTCACGGGGGCGGCAGTGGCCAACGGCAAGGCGCTCACGTTCTCAAAGGCGACCCTCACAATCACCGTCGGTACGGCGAAGACAACCAAGACGCAGACTGTGAACGTGAGCCTGACAGGTTCGCTCACGCTCACAGCGATCGCGGCGAAGATCAACGCGACAGCCGCCGGCGTCGCGACGGCGTCGGTCGTCAAGAGCACAACGACATCGCATATCGTCCTCACCAGCGTGGCGGCGGGCACAGTCAAGCTGTCCACGACGGCGCTCACGTCATCGACAACCACCACACCTGTCAAAGTCTTCACAGCAACGAGCGGCACGGGCACAACGACGAATCGGGTCGGCCTCACAGGCCCGACAGCAGCCAAGAAGGCCATCACCGCCGTGCAGACGGCGCTGGCCAAGGTGGACAGTGTGGCTTCCAACGTGGGCGCCATCCAGAACGAGCTGCAGGCGTTCGTGTCGAACCTGACCGTCGGTCAGCAGAACCTCCAGGCCGCCAGCAGCCAGCTGGTGAACGTCAACATGGCTCAGGAGATGACCACATACTCGACGTCGAACATCCTGATGCAGAGCGGTATCGCCATGCTTGCCCAGGCCCAGCAGCTGCCGTCGCTGGTCCTCAAGCTCGGCGCCTGATCCGTCGCAGTCGCACGCGGGCCATCGTGACCTGCGTGCAGACCTCCTGGACGGACGGCACGGCCGGGAATCCCCGGCCGTGCCGTCTCCCAGGGGGCGGCACCGGTCGGCTTCCTCCGGTGCCGGGTATCCGGACGATCGCGGGACGAAGAGGGGGTGAGCGGACATGAGCGGGGTCACCTCGACCGGCGCCGCCACAGGCCCCTCGCTCGTCGTCAACGGGCTCGTCTCGGGCATCACAACGCCCAAGGTGATCCAGGCGCTCCTCCAGGCGTACCAGGTCCCGATCACCAACCTGGAGCAGAAGCAGACAGGCCTGAACGCCCAGGCGGCCGACTACCGGGCCATCGCCACCGCCCTCCAGGCCATCCAGACAGCGGCCCAGACACTCAGCACCGCCTCGCAGTGGAACCTGGCCACAGCCACCAGCTCGAGCTCGTCGGTGGCCTCCGCCACCGCCGGTCCCGGGGCCCAGACCGGGTCGCTCTCCTTCAGCGTCGACCAGCTGGCCCAGGCCAACGTGCTCGCCTCCACCGGCGGGGTGGGCTCCGAGTCGCAGGTCGTCACCTCGGCCCCGTCCCTCCTGGTGGCGACCGGCGCGCCGGGCATCGGCTTCAGCGACCTCACAGCCGGCGCCGGGCTGGCCCTCGGGTCCTACACCCTGACCGTGAGCCAGGCCTCGGGCGCGGCGTCGGTCACCGGGACGGCGCTCGGGTCGAGCATCACCGTCGGGTCGACAGCCACCTTGAACCTGAAGGTCGACGGCGCCACAAAGACGGTCACCATCGCCGCCGGCACCTACACCGCCTCCTCGCTGGCCACCGCCGTCACCAAGGCCGCCGCCTCGGCCGGGGCGGCCGTCCAGGCCTCGGCCGGACCGACAGGGCACCTCGTCCTCTCGACCGATCGGCAAGGCGCCACAGCGTCCCTCACGGTGACGGGCGGCAGCGCCCTCGGCGCGCTCGGCCTGGCCGCGACACAGACGGCGACGGGCACCGACGCCGTGGTCACAGTGGGCGGCACCACGACCACCCTCTCGTCGATCACACCGGGGCAGCCCGTCACATTGCACGCCCCCGGGGGGGCCATCATCTCCGCCACCGTCGCCGCCTCGGCCGGTCCGGGCGGGGCCCTGGTCCGGGCCGGCACCGCCCACGCCAGCGACGTCGCCGTGGGCAACGGCAGCCTCAGCTCGGTCGTCGCCGCCATCAACGGCGCCGGGCTCGGGGCGACGGCGTCGGCCGTCCAGCTGGCGTCGGGGAGCTACATCCTCCAGGTGCTGGCCGACAGCACGGGCACAGCCGGTGCGGTGACGGTCGGCAGCGCCGCCTTCTCCGGCTCCACCCTCGGATCCCTGCAGACGATCACCTCCGCCCAGAACGCCGAGATCTCGGTGGGCGGGGCCAACGGGTACACGCTGAGCTCGGCCACCAACACCTTCACCAACCTGCTCCAGGGCACCACCGTGACCGCCGGCTCGCTGGGGCAGGCCACCGTGACCGTCACCCGGGACGCAGGGGGCGAGGCGTCGCGGGTGCAGAAGCTGGTCACAGCGGCCAACAAGGCGCTCGCCCTGATCCAGAAGTACGCCGGCTACACAACAACGGCCAAGCGGGGCGGCCCGCTGATGGGGGACGCCGTCGTCACCGACCTCCGCCAGCAGATCCTCTCGACCGTCGCCAGTGCGACCGGCACCTCGTCGCTGGCGAACCTCGCCAGCGCCGGTGTCTCGTTGGTCAAGACAGGGACGCTGTCGTTCACACGGACCACGTTCGTGAACGCCTTCGACGCCAACCCGACGGCCGTGGCCGACCTCTTCGTCCAGGGCGGGAGCTACACACCGTCGGCCGCGGGCACGGCGGGCGACGTGTCCTTCGCCTTCGCCGCCACACAGACCCTCCCCGGCAGCTACCAGGTCCTGGTGCGCCACTCGGCCACCCAGGCGCTGGACACCGGCCGGACACTGGCGACGAAGACGGTGGGGACGGCCGAGACACTCACCGTCGCCATGGGCGCCGCGACCGCCACCTACTCCACGACGGCGGGCGAGTCGCTGACAGCCGTGGCCACCGGCCTCAACGCCGCCTTCGCCGCCCAGAAGCTGACACTGACCGCCACGGTCGTCACAGCCGGGGCGACAGGCGCCCACCTCCAGATCGTGAGCGACGGCTACGGGAGCAGCGCCTCGTTCACGGTGGCGTCCAGCGCGACGGGCACAGGGACGACCGGGCTCGCCGGCACCGGCCCGTTCACCGGCACCAACGTCGCCGGCACCATCGGCGGGGTGGCCGCCACCGGCAACGGGCAGGTGCTGTCGGTCCCCACCGGTTCGGGCTCGGCGGCCGGCCTCGGCGTGGTCGTCACCGCCGCCGGGATCACCACCACAACCACACTGGGGACCTTCACCTACCGACCCGGCGTCGCCCAGTCGCTGGCGGCCGCCATGGCCCGGGCGACCAACACCCAGACCGGCTCCATCACCTCGGCCATCAAGGGGCTGACGGCCCAGGCCACAGGCCTCGGCACACAGATCGCCAGGTACCAGCGCCTGGAGTCGGAGCAGCGGACCATGCTCCAGCGCGAGTTCGTCACCATGGAGACGAACCTGTCCAAGCTGCAGAACGAGAACTCCATGCTGACGAGCCAGATCAGCAAGCTGCCGGCGACAGGATGACCGCCGGCGGCGCGAGCAGACCGGCCATGGACGGCCGGCAGAAAGAGCGGGAATGACCATCGACGACGAGCGCACGGAGCTGCTGCGCCAGCGGTACCTCCGGACGCAGGTGGAGACGGCGACGCCGGTCCAGCGGCTGCTCATGCTGCAGAACCGGCTGGTGCAGGACCTGCACGCGGCGGACGCCGGGTTCGGGGCGGGCAGCGTCGAGACGGTGCACCACAGCCTCGTGCACGCCCAGCAGATCGTCCTCGCCCTCCGGGACTCGCTGAACGGCAGCGACTGGACGGGCGCCGAGCCGCTGCGGGCCGTCTACTGGTTCGTCTACCGCCGGCTGATCGACTGCAACATGGCGAAGGACCCGTCGCTCCTGCCGGTGTGCATCTCCCTCATCGAGCAGATCGTGGACGCCAACACGCGGGCGGCCGCGGCCCTGTCGGCCGAGCTGGCGACGGCCGGGGCGGCGCACGTTGCCTGACGCGGGCGACCCGGCAGCTGGACGTGCGGCCGGGTCGACGGCGTCGGCGACCCCGGCGACCCCGGCGGCGCGCTGGGAGGTCCTGTTGGCCGAGCTGGAGGACCGGGTCGGTCGGTGGCAGGCGGCGCTCGACGGCAGCGGGCCGTACCCCGAGGATCTCTCGTGGCCCGACGGGCTGGGCCCGTGCCCGGACCACCTCGCCGGACGCGCCCGCGCCGTCGACGCCGCCCAGCGGGACCTCCAGGCGCGCCTGGCGATGCGCCGGGAGGCGTTGGCGGCGCGGCTGCGCGACGGCGCCCGCGCCCAGCGCGTCACCGCCGCGCCGCTGTTCGTCGACCAGCGCAGCTGACCCGGCCGCCACCGTGCGGGACGCACCGCCGGCGCGAGCGTCGCCGCGCCGACCCGATGCCGTGGGCGGGAGGCGGCGAGAAGTTTGTCGCCCCCACCGATCAAGTTCGGCGCCTCGCCGGCCGATGACTCCGGCGGCGGCACGAGGATTGCCGCTCACCGGGCCCAGGACGGGCGGACGGGGCGCATCGGCGCGTCCCGGTGCACATGTCCAGAAGGGGTCCGTTCAGTGGGCGGCGACGTCGTCAACATCCTCCAGTTCGCACTCGACGGGGTGACGCAGCAGCAGGTCGCGATCTCCAACAACATCGCCAACGTGCAGACGCCCGGCTACGTCGCCGAGAACGTCAGCTTCGAGAAGAGCCTGCAGCAGGCCATGGCCAGCGGCGGCACGGCCAGCATCACCGAGAGCCCGTCGGCCGCACCCCCTGCCAGCAATGGCAACAACGTGCGCCTGAGCACAGAGCTGGTCGCCGCCCAGGAGTCGACCCTCCAGTACGAGGTTCTCACCAATTCCTTGAACGCGCAGTTCCGCCTCGTCCGAGGCGCGGCCGGAGGGAGCTTCGCATGAGCCTGTGGGGTGCGCTGTCGATCTCGGGTTCCGGAGTGGACGCCATGCAGACGTGGATCGACACGTCGGCCGGCAACGTCGCCAACATGAACGACCAGGTGCCGGTGGGCAGCACCGCCTACGGCGAGCAGACCCCAGTGCTGTCCCCCGTCGCCCCACCACCAGGGTCGGGCGGGTCCGGGGACGGGGTCATGGTGGCCAAGGTGGCGATCGGCACAACCAAGGGCGTGGTGGAGTACCAGCCGACAAGCCCCCTGGCCAACGCCCAGGGCGACGTGGTCGTCCCCAACGTGAACCTCGCCGACCAGATGGTCGGCATGATCCAGGCGCAGGACAGCTACCAGGCCAACACCGCCATGATGCAGCGGGCGAAGGCCGCGTACGCGGCCGGGTTGACGATCGGGTCGTGACATGACCATCCCTCCGATCGGGCCGCTCCCCAGCCTCCCGAACCTCGGAGCCACCGCCGGCGTCTCGGGCCCGTCCACCCCCGTCGCAGCCGGGGCCACAGCCCTGGGGGGCGCCACAGGCGGCGGCGGCTTCTCCTCGCTGCTCGGGAATGCCATCGACTCGCTCAACCAGGCCCAGTCCACGGCCTCGACCGCCGAGGTGCAGGCCGCCGCCGGGCACGGGACACTCGCCAACACCATGGTGGCGGCCACGGTGGCGTCGCTCGACACGCAGGTGGCGACGTCCGTCATCGACAAGGCGCTGGCCGCGTACACCTCCGTCGCCAACATGACCTTCTGAGATGGCGCTGGTCCCCACCACCGAACTGACCCGTGTCCGTGACGGCGTGAAGCGCTTCGCCTCCGGCTTCACGCCCGGCCAGAAGGCCGTCACCGTGGCCGCCGTCCTCGGAGCGATCATCCTCGGCGTCCTCTACATGTCGATGTCGGGCAAGCCCACGTACTCGGTGCTGTTCAGCAACCTGCAGCCCTCCGACGCGGCGTCGATCACCCAACAACTGACCACCGACCACGTGCCCTACCAGCTCGAGAACGGCGGGAACACCATCCTCGTTCCCGAGAACGACGTCGCCCAGGCCCGGCTGACGGCGGCGGCGGCGGGGCTCCCGGCGCAGAGCACCGCCGGGCTCTCGCTGTTGACAAAGACGGGGCTCACGACCTCACAGCTGACCCAGCAGGCCGACTACCTCCAGGCCATCCAGGGGGAGCTCGAGCAGACGATCGACGCCATCTCCGGTGTGAGCAGCTCCCAGGTCAACGTGGCCGAGGCGGCCAACCAGACGCTCGCCATCACCACAGCGAAGCCGTCCGGCGCGTCGGTGTTGGTGGACCTCACCCAGGGCCA
Organism: Actinomycetes bacterium; assembly: GCA_021791845.1. Taxonomy (GTDB): domain Bacteria; phylum Actinomycetota; class Acidimicrobiia; order Acidimicrobiales; family RAAP-2; genus JAJYVT01. Next base: position 26,934 of record JAJYVT010000031.1, read on the forward strand.
CACGCTCAGCCAGAACCAGGTGCAGGCCATCGTGCACCTGGTGGCCTCGAGCGTCCCGGGGCTGAGCTCGTCCCGGGTGACCGTCGCCGACAACAGCGGTGCGCTCCTCGCCGGTCCCGGAGTCAACAGCGGGGGATCGGCCCAGAACTCCGAGACGTCGGGCTACGACTCTTCCGTCCAGGCGAAGATCGAGTCCTACCTCCAGTCGGTGTTCGGGGCCGGGAACGCCGACGTCCAGGTGAACGCCGTCCTCAATTTCAACAAGCAGCAGACGAGCAGCCACCAGCTCATCACCAGCACCAAGGGCGCCGTCACAAGCTTCTGCACCAGCACAAAGACGACCAAGACCAAGTACACGGGGAGCGGCACGCCGGCCGGGGGCACAGCCGGAGCCGTCACGTTCGCGGCCGGCTCGGGCCCCGGCACCTACACACAGACGTCCACGACAAAGGCGTGCGAGACCGGCACGCAGACATCCACGGTCACGCTGGCGCCCGGCACCGTGACCAACCAGTCGATCGCCGTGCTCGTGAACTCCAAGGCGATCCCGCCCGGCACGACACTGGGCGCCATCAAGGCCGGCGTGGCCGCCGCCGCCAACCTGCAGCCCAGCCGCGGCGACGTCCTCAGCTTCACCCAGGCGCCCTTCAGCACCGCGGCGGCAAAGCAGGCGGCCGTCGCCGCCGCGGCGGCCACGGCCGCCACCAAGAAGGCGGAGATGGGGACCATCGAGAAGGACGGCGCCGCCGCCCTGGTCGTGCTGGCCCTCCTCTTCCTCGTGTGGTTCACCGCCCGGAAGCGCCGGCGCTCGTCGGGCGGCGACGCCATGGCGGAGGCCGCTGCCCCGACCGGCATGCTGCCGGCGTACTCGCCGTACGAGCTCGAGGAGTTCCCGACGGGAGAGATCCCGCGGGTCGCGGTGGCGTCGCACCAGCGGATCACCCCTGAGGTGGAGCAGTTCATCGACGAGCAGCCGGCCGAGGTGGCCTCGGTCCTGCGCGGCTGGCTGCGGGAGGGCAGCGCCGCCGAGCGCATCGGGAGCGAGGCGTGAAGCTGACCGGTCCGCAACGGGCGGCGGTCGTGATCACCCAGCTCGACGACGCCCGGGCGAAGTCGCTGCTCAAGTCCATGTCCGAGAACGACGCCGTCCGGCTGATGGTGGAGGTGGCCCGCCTCCCGCCTCTCACGGTCGACGACGTGCAGGCGGTCACCACCGACTTCACGACCGCCGCCAGCGCCTACATCCAGGTGCGCCAGGGCGGCATCGCGGTGGCGCAGCGATGGCTGCAGGAACGGCTCGGGCCCGCCCGGGCGGCGGAGATCATGGCCGACCTCTCCACGGCCGTGGTGGACGACCCGCTCGGCTTCCTGAATTCGGTCGAGCCGGCGCAGATTGCCGGGTTCGTCGCCGACGAGCACCCCCAGACCATCGCCATCGTCGTGGCGAACATCCACCACGAGCAGGCCGCCCGCGTGCTCGACCACCTGGACAAGGAGCTGGCCACCGAGGTGGTGCGGCGCATGGCGACCATGACGCCGGTGGCGATCCCGCTCATCCGGCGCATCGCCAACTCCCTCCAGCAGCGGCTGGCCAACGTGCTGCGCAGCGGGGGGATCGTGGGCGTGGTGACGAGCGGGGTGTCCGCCGCCGCCTCCGTCCTCAACAACGTGGACCCGGCGATCGAGCGCGAGATCCTGCAGCGGATCGAGACGGAGGACCCAGAGCTGGCCGAGGTGATCCGGGACGAGATGTTCGTCTTCGACGACGTGGCGCAGCTGGACGACATGACGCTGCAGGCCGTGCTGCGTGCCGTCGTCCTGAAGGACGTGGCCCTCGCCCTCAAGACGGCCACGCCCGACGTGGTCGAGCGGTTCATGGCGAACATGTCCGAGCGTGCCGCCGACGACCTGCGAGAGGAGATCCAGTCCCTCGGCCCCCAGCGGCTCAGCACCATCGAGTCGGCCCAGTCGACCGTGGTCAAGGCGGTCCGGGAGCTGGCGGACAAGGGCACAATCACCATCGGCCGGGCGAACGATGAGCTCATTGCCTGAGAGCCTTCGCCAGGACCGCGTCATCCGGCGGCCCAGCCGTGCCGTCCCCCTGTCGCCGCTGGCGCCCGCCCCGCCACCCGACGCGCCGGACGTGTCGGACGTGTCGGGCGTGTCGGTGTCGATGGACGCCGTCGTGGAGGCGGCTCGCCGCGAGGCGTTCGAGGAGGGTCGCCGGGCCGGCGCGGCCGAGGTCCGCTCCTCGGTGGAGACGGCGCGCGCCGCCATGGCCCGGCGCACCGCCATGCAGCTCGAGGAGGCGTCGCGTCAGGTGGCCACCCTCCGGGCCCAGGTGGTCGACGAGGTGGTGGACGACCTCTCGGACCTCGTCGTGGACCTGGCCGAGGTGCTCGTCGGCCGGGAGCTCGCGCTCGGCGCGTCGGCCGCCCGGGAGGCGCTGGCCCGCGCCCTCGCACTGGCGCCACGCGGGCCCGAGCTGGTGGTGCAGGTGCATCCCGACTGCGGGCTCGACGACGAGGAGATCGCCGGCGCCGCCGCCGGCACCCAGGTGGCGATCGTGCGCGACCCGGCCGTCGACCTCCACGGATGCCGCATCACGGCCGGGGGGTGCCAGATCGACGCGCAGATCCCGGCCGCCCTCGAACGGGTCCGCGCCGCCGTGGACGCCCTGCGGCCGGTGCTCACCGCCACGGCCGCCGCCGGCACCGGGGCCGCAGGCGGCGTGGCCCCGGAGGGCAGCCCGGCGCCGGAGACCACGCCCGCACCGGAGGGCAGCCTGGCACCGGAGGGCGCGGCGTGAGCATGCTCGCCCGTCCCGACGTCCGCGCCGCGCTGGCCAAGGCCGCGGCGCCGCGGCGCACGGGGCGGGTGACGCGCCTGGTGGGGCTCCGGCTCGAGGTCGAGGGGGTGGAGGCGGCGGTGGGCGACGCCGTCTGGGTCCACCGCTCCGACGGAGGCCTGCTCCCCGCCGAGGTGGTGGCCGTGCAGGGCTCGCGCCTCGCCTGTATGCCGCTTGGCGAGCTCTCGGGGGTGCGCTTCGGCGACGTGATCGAGACCGAGGGCCGGCCCCTCGGGGTGGACGTGGGGGAGGCGCTGCTCGGCCGGGTGGTCGACGGCCTCGGCCGGCCCATCGACGACGGCCCGCCGCTCGACCACGTGGAGTCGGTGGCGATCGACGGCACGCCGCCCCATCCGCTCCGGCGCGAGATGGTGGACCGCCCGCTGGCGCTGGGCGTCCGGGCCATCGACACCGCCGTGCCCTGCGGCCGCGGGCAGCGGCTGGGGATCTTTGCCGGGTCCGGAGTCGGCAAGTCCAGCCTGCTCTCGATGATCGCCCGCGGCACCGCCGCCGAGGTCTCCGTGGTGACGCTGATCGGCGAGCGCGGGCGGGAGGTGAGCGAGTTCATCCAGCGCGATCTCGGCGACGCCCTGTCCCGGGCGGTCGTGGTGGTCGCAACCTCCGATCAGCCGGCGCTCGTGCGGATCAGGGCCGCCTTCACCGGCACGCGGATCGCCGAGTGGTTCCGCGACCAGGGCAGGGACGTCGTGCTGATGATGGACAGCCTGACCCGCTTCGCCATGGCCCAGCGGGAGGTCGGGCTCTCCGCAGGCGAGCCGCCGGCGACCCGTGGGTACCCGCCCTCTGTCTTCTCCCTCCTCCCACGCCTGCTCGAGCGGGCAGGCGCGGCCGAACGCGGGTCCATCACCGGGCTCTACACCGTGCTGGTGGAGGGCGACGACATGAACGAGCCCATCGCCGACGCCGCCCGATCGATCCTCGACGGCCACATCGTGCTCTCCCGCCGGCTGGCCACCGCCGGGCACTTCCCTTCGATCGAGGTCCTCGAGTCGATCTCCCGTGTCGAGCCCGCCATCACCACGCGGGAGCAGCGCGACCTCGTGCGTGAGCTGCGCCAACTGCTGGCCGCCTATCGGGAGGCGAGGGACCTGGTCGAGGTGGGGGCGTACGTCCGAGGGTCCAACCCGCTCGTCGACCGCTCGCTCGAGCTCAAGGACCGGATCGACGCCTTCCTGCGACAGGACGTCGCCGAGACCTCGACCGCGGCGGACGCGTGGGCGGCCTTGGGGGCGCTCCTGGCGCACGGCGTCGCGGCACCCGTGCCGGGGGCCGCGGCGTGAAGCGCTACCACTTCCGGCTGGCCACCGTGCTGCGCGTCCGGCGCGCCGAGGAGGAGGCAGCGAAGCTCGAGCTGCGGGCGGCCAACGTCGCCCTGCGCGAGGCGGTCGCGGCCCGCGACCTCGCAGCCGAGCGGTACCGCGCCTTGGCGGCCGAGGGGGCGACGACCGGTTCGGTGGCGGACCTCCATGCCCAACGCCTGCACGCCGGGCTCCTGGCCGAGCAGGTGGCGGCGGCCGAGCGACTGGCCATGGAGCGGACGGGGACCGCCGTCCTGGCGCAGGCCCGTTGGTCGAAGGCGGCCAAGCGCGTCGCCGTCCTCGAACGGCTGGACGCCCGCCGCCGCCAAGAGCACCTGGCCGAGGAGCAGCGGGCCGAGATCGCCGTCGTCGACGACCTCGTCACCGCCCGCTACGCCAGCGAGCGCGCCGACCTCGATGGTGCCGACGCCCTGGAGCCGGTCCAATGAACGTGACACTGTCCGCCATCCCGGGCTGGGGGGCCGAGGTCGGCTCGGTCGTGGCGTCGGCGGCCACAACCCTCGAGTCGGTGGCTCCGACCGGCGCCTTCGCCGGCGTGCTGGCAAAGGTCTCGGCGGCCCTCGAGGCCGGGCCCGGGGCGGCCGTGACAACGGCAACATCCGCCGGCGGCCCACCGGCCACGGCGGCGGGGGGCGCAACCGCGGCGACAGGGCCCGGCCGCGCCTCCTACTCGGCGGCGTCCTTCCTCCCAGGTCTGTCCACACCCGCGCCGGGAGGGGCCTCCGCCGGCGGCGCCACCGGGTCCCAGGTGGTGGGCGAAGCCGAGCGCTTCCTCGGCACCCCCTACGTGTGGGGAGGGTCGAGCCCCACCGGGTTCGACTGCTCGGGCCTCGTGCAGTACGTCTACCGCCAGCTGGGCATCAGCCTCCCCCGCACGAGCGAGGAGCAGGCGCTGGTCGGGACCCCCGTCGACAGCCTGGCCACAGCCAAGCCCGGCGATCTCGTGTTCTTCCCCGGGAGCGACGGCACCGCCGCCGCACCCGGCCATGTCGGGATCTACGTCGGCAACGGCATGATGATCGACGCGCCCTACACCGGCACCGACGTGCAGATCCAGCCGGTGAGCTCTGCCGGCACCCCGGTGGCCATCCGGCGGATCGTCGCCACACACGGGGCGGCCGCCGGCGGGAGCCCCGTCCCGTCGGCCCTGGTGCCGCTGTTCCGCCAGGCGGCCGCCACGTACGGCGTTCCCGCGGCACTGCTCACGGCGGTCGCCCGCCACGAGTCGGGCTTCAACACCGCCGCGGTGAGCACAGCCGGCGCAGAGGGCTTGATGCAGATCATGCCGGGGACGGCCGCCGGACTGGGGGTCACACCCTTCACACCCAGGCAGGCCGTCGACGGCGCGGCTCAGATCCTGGCGGGCGACCTCAGCCGGTTCCGTTCGGTGCCCCTGGCGCTCGCTGCGTACAACGCCGGTGCCGGCGCGGTCGAAGCCTACGGGGGCGTGCCTCCCTACGCCCAGACCCAGTCCTACGTCGCCGACATCATGCGCACACTGGCGGGTTCGTGATGAGCGGTGTCGACGTCTCATCCGCGCTCCCGCTGGTCTCGCCACCCGCGCCGCCCGCAGCGGCCGCGGCCGGCCCGGACCCGGCCGTCGCCGGCGGCGGTCCGCGGTTCGAGACAGCGCTGCACGCGAGCGTGGCGGCGGCCGGCCCGGCGCCCTCCCGAGGCACCGGCGAGGCACCGGGCCCCGAGGGGCGGCCACCGTCGAGCGCAGAGGCCGGACCGGGGCACCCCTACCATCGCGAGGGCGCGCCCGTGCGGGCAGCCGTGCAGGGACAGGGCGCAGGGCCCGGCGTAGCGCCGGCAGCGCCGGCGGCATCGGCACCGCCACCGGCAGCGCCGGCGGCATCGGCATCGGCACCGCCACCGGCAGCGCCGGCGGCATCGGCATCGGCAGCGCAGCCGGGTTCCGCCGCGCCGGCCGCGGTGCCCCAAGCGACGCGCAGAGCCGCCACCGCCGGGCCCGCCGGGACGGCGGCACGGCCGACCTCGCCGCCCGCGGCCTTGGACGCGTCCAACCGTCTCACTACCGGGTCAGCCGGATCGGCGGCCCGCCAAACGGGCGCGACCCCTGCACCCGGTGGGCAAGGCAGCACGGTGCCGGCCGCCACGGCGACCGCACCCGCCCCCGCTGCCGCAACATCCGACGCGCAGGGCGCGGCATCCGCTGCGAGCACCTCCCGGACCGGGGCCTCTCGATTGAGCGCTTCCGCCCCGGGCGCCCAGAGCGGCGGCGCACCGCTCCACGGCGTGGCGGGTCGTCCGCAGTCCACGCCGGCGGGCCCCTTGACCGCGCCGTCTCCTCCGGGGCCACCGACGGCTGGCGCAACCCCGGCGACCCAGGTCTCGCACGTCACCTCCGGGAGGGCGACCACCGCCCTGGCGCCGTCCCCAGCGCCGTCCCCGGCCGCGCCGTCCCCGGCGATGCTCGCACCGGCCGTGCCGTCGTCGGCCGCGACCGGGACGGGCGCCGGGCCGGTCCCTCCCGGACCGACGCCCGCGCCGACCGCCGGACCTGCCCCGGGCGACATGCCGGGCGTGGCGGGACAGCTCGTCCGGGTGCTCTCGGCGCCCCGGCCCCTCGCCAACGGCACCTACACCGTCACGGTGTCGCTCCACCCCGAGTCGCTGGGGACGGTACAGGCGACCGTGACGGCGAGCGACGCCCGAGTCTCGGTGCAGCTGGTCGCAACCACCAGCGACGGCGCGCTCGCCATCCGTCAGAGCCTCCCCGAGCTTCACGAGGCGCTCGCCGCCGGCGGCCAGCCGGCCACGGTGACGGTGTCCGGCGGGGGTTCCCAGGGGTCGGGCGTCGGCGGCCGGGCGGGCGGGACGCTGCCGGGACCGGGGCAGGACCCCTCTTCCGGCAACGGCGGCGCGGGCCACCACGGGGGCGACCGGACTCCATCGCAGGCGCCCGCACGCCCGAGCCTCGTGCCGCCCGACGGCGTCAGCGTTCCCCGGCCCGCCGGACCCACCGGTGGGGGTCGTCTCGTGGACGTGCACGTGTGATGACCAAGGAGGTCGACCGATGACCGTCAGCGGCGTGACACCAGCTGCCGCGGCTGCGTCCGCCGCCGCAACCCGTGCCGGCCTGTTCGCAACGTCGCCCGCCACCGCGAGCGCAAGCGCCGGCTCGACCGCGCCCGTCTCCTCGAGCGCGGCACCCGCCAAGGCGACGTCCTCCGGCTCGGCGAAGACGATGGCCGGCCAGCTCTCCACACCCAACCTCTTCCTCAAGCTCCTCATGGCCGAGCTCACGCACGAGAACCCGACAAATCCGACCACACCCTCGAGCATCCTCCAGCAGACCGCGATGCTGTCCCAGCTCGAGTCCATGACCGCCATGGCGACAGCGGTGAACCAGCAGCGCCGCTACGCCGCGTCGGCAGACGCCAACGGGCTGATCGGGAGGCAGGTGACGGCCTTCGTCACAGGGCACGACCTGACCGGCGTCGTGTCGGGGGTGGGGGTGACGAGCAGCGGCACACCGTACCTCGACATCAACAACACCTTCGTGCCCTTGGCCTCGGTGGTGGAGGTCACCACCCCGTCGAC
>JAJYVT010000032.1 GCA_021791845.1 Actinomycetes bacterium
TGCGAGTACGGTGTGGGTCGTCCCGGCCAAGACCGGCAGGCAACGGAGGGAGCACGGTGGGCGAAGCAGCGCCGTTCATGTTCGGGACCGCCGTCACCTGCGAGGACGGAGCGTGCGGGGAGCTCCGGCGCATCGTCGTCGACTCCTACACCTCGACGGTCACCCACCTCGTGGTGGAGCCGGGCGACCGGACGAGCAAGGGCCGGATGGTCCCGGTGGACCTCCTCGCCGCCGCCTCCGCATCGGAGATCCGGCTTCGGTGCACCCTCGCGCACTTCGCGTCGATGGACGACGCGGAGACCACCGACGTCCGCACTGCGTCGACGGTCGACGTCGAGTCCCAGTGGGCCGAGGTGCGGTCGATGGAGCGGTTCGCCAGTGGCCACGTGGACCTCGGCATGGGCCTGCGCCCGGAGCGACGGCTGGTCGCCGACGAGAACATCGGGGAGGGCCAGGGCGAGATCTGGCAGGGCCAGCACGTCCATGCCTCCGACGGCCCGATCGGCCGCGTGCGCGGGGTCGTCGCCGACGCGGACACCCGCCGACTGACCGGCGTGCTCCTCGACGAGGGCCACCTCTGGGGAGAGAAGGAGGTCTCCATCCCGGCCAGCGCCGTGAAGTACGTCTTCGACGACGGCGTGCACCTGACCCTCACGAAGAAGGACGTGGGCAGCCTTCCCCCTGTCGGCTCGGCCGGATGACGCGGCCGCCGCTCCGCTGCGAGCATGTGCCCGATGTCGTGGGAGGAGCTCCGCGCCGCTCTCCGCCGGCTCTCGGCTGAGGAGCCCCGCCCGCTCTCGGGCTTTCCCGACCCGGGCGCGGTGGACCACCGTCTCCCGGCGAGCATCAGCCTCCGGCCGTGGGCGCTCGACGCGGCACGCGAGCTCCACGAGCACTTCGACGGCGAGGTCAGGCTCACCGTCGGCTTCCTCCCGTACCCGCTCGGCCCGGCGGACGAGACGGCACCCACGCCCGACCCGTCGAGGAGCCCCCTCCTCCGCCCCGCCGACGTCGAGGTCGTCGCGGCCGAGCCTTTGGTGGTGCGGACGGGGGAGGACCTTCGCGCCGACCTGCACGTCACGAACCACCGGGCGTCGGCGATCCACGTCTCGACCGGCGGGTCCGTCTTCGGGCGGGTGCTCGACCCGTCGACGGGTGAGGTCGTCGGCGGCTTCAGCGGTTGGGTCACCGCCGTGGCGCGTCGCTTCACGATCGAGCCCCGGGCCACCGCCAGGGTGCCCCTGGTCGTGGGCACCGCCTCGTACAAGAAGTCGCTCGGGTACGCCGTGCCTCCCGGTGACTGGATGGTGGAGGTGGTGCTCCGCCTCGGGGAAGGGGAGCGCCGGGTGCCCGCCCTGCCTCTTCGGATCGTCGAGCGGGAGCCGAACGGGCCGCCCTCGATGCGCCTGCTCTGATCGGAAGACGGGCTCAGGCCGGGCGGCGTTGGCGGGGTCGTGCGCCGGACTCGAGGTAGAGGATCCCGACCACCACCCCTGGAACGGCCACCAGGGGGAGCGCCGCCGTCCCTGGGCCGCCCGTCACGATGCCCAGCAGCGCGGGCACCACGGAGCCGACGAGCAGGAGGACGCCTCCCGCCTTCGGCCGGCGGAACCCGAAGGCGGCCAAGACCCCGCACAGGACGAAGACCACGATCGCGCGCAGCGGACCGTGGTGGTTCTCGAACGTGCTCCAGTGTCCGCCCATGACGGCAGCGACCAAGCTCAGGACGACCACCGCGCCGGTGACCGCGGTCAACGGCACCAGGGCGACGTCGGCGTGCCGCAGCCCGAGCCATCCGAGGCCCACCATGGGCACCAGCCACGCGGCGGTGAGCCCGACGGCGGCCCAGCCGCCCGGGTCTGTGAAGGTCTCCCCGGCGATGAACATGACGCCGACGAGCACGTAGACGGCGGCGACCCCGAGGGCGATCCGGCGGAGCCTCTGGCCCTGACGGGCACTGTCACCGACCATCGAACCGGCCTTCCTACGCGAGCACGTCCCAAGTCTTCCCCGGGACGGCGGCAGGAGCACAGAGTCGAAGGTCACGCCGCCGCCGGCGGCACCCCCCGCCGGCGGGTCGACCGCCGTGCCGACGTGCACGGATTGCACGGGGTCGTCACGAGAGCTCAGACTGAAGAGCGTCAGCCGGGAGGCGTCGAGCCTGCGCACGAGCAGGGACCGACGAGAGGACAAGGAACGCCGCCAGGACGCCCAACGTCGCGGCGGCGAGCCAGGGCGCCGGTGGAACGGTGACGCCCGAACCCTGGCTGGCTGCCTCGACGAGGAGCAAGCCCAGCGGGATACCCGCCAACACGCCGGGTAGCGAAGGAATGAGAAGGGCCGTCGACAACCCTGCACTCACTTGTCGGGTCGTCGCTCCGAGCGCCCGGGCAACCCCCAACGGCTGACGTGAGTCGACCGACGTCGCCCAAGTGATGACCATGGCGTTCACGATCGCAAGGAACACCAGGGCGACGGTGAGGACGAGCAGCACGGCATCGGTGTTCCGGGTGTTCGGGTTGACGGGGATGGCGAACACCGAGCGCGGGATCGGTGGCGCCTGCGCCTCGTGAGCGTTGATTGCGAGCACGGCGACGATCGTGGTCATGGTGATCGTGGCGCTCACGAGCGTGAGCACCATGCGGCGGGGCCTGCGGGCGGCCAGCCGCAGTCCGAGCAGCAGCGGGACCGGCAGGCGCGAGGCGGACTCGACCAGGCGCCGCCTGCGCTTCGGGATGCGGGCCGAGTCGGCAAGCGCCGCCGTGGTGCTCGTCCGGGCGCAGCGAACCGAGGGAATCCATGCCGCCAGCCCTGCCACCGCGGCCGCCACCGCCACCACCCAGCCGACATCGGCGGGAGTCACCGGAGCTGCCCCGACGCTCCCGACGAGCCCAGACCCCGGGTTGGCGATCAGGGGTGCGGTGAGCCATCCGGCTCCCAGACCAACCGCTGCGCCGAGCAACGCCAACGTGAGGTACTCGAAGAGCAGCACGCCGGCAACCAGGCGCGGGGTCGCACCGACCGCCTTGAGGAGGCCCACCCTGCGGGTGCGCTCGGCCAGGCGACCTCCCACGATCACCGTCAGACTGGCCACCGCGAGCAGGTCGAGCAGAGCGCTCCCAATCAGAAGGCCCCGCTGGAAGGGCATCATCTGCCGGCTCTCGATGGTGCGCACGTTCTGCCAGGAGTCGAAGTAGACCCGGCCGCCATCAGCGTGCGCGTGGATGAAGGCGGAGACGTGTGACGGGCTGGCGAGCTCGAGGTTCAGCATGGAGCTCACCGGCGCAGCTGGCGTCGCCAGGCTCCGGGCGGTGGCCTCCGTCGTCCAGATGAGGCCGACCGCCTGGCTCCAGATGGCGGGCAGAGCGTCGAAGGCCACGCCTGTCACGGTGAAGGGGTACGGGGGAACGGCTGCAGTGACTGCCATCCCCACCACCGGGAACGACCGGCCGTCGAGCATCACGTGGTCGCCGACTTTGATGTCGAGCTCCTGGGCGAAGCTTCGTTCGACCACGACGCTGCCTGGGCGGACCCAGGTTCCCTGCGTGACGTAGGGCTGATCGACCGCACTTGGTCGCATGGCGCGACCCTCGTCGACCGCCAACACCTTCGATCCCTTCACCTGCATCGTCGGAAAGCTCACCGGGAAGGGTCCGCTGTGGGCGACGACGCCCCGGGCGTGCACGAGCCCCTCGAGTGCTGCGTCCCGTTTCGTTCCAGCGCCGGAGCCGGCGTTCGCGCTCGAGTGGGTCGGGCCGGAGACGGGGCGGTGGGTTGTCGGCATCGCCACGACGTCCGGCCCCTTGGTGAGTGCCCGGGTCGTCTGGAACGGGTGATCGGTGACGCCGTGCAGCGCGAGCCCCAACATGAGCGTGGTGGTGGCAGCGGCGATCGCCACGACCGTCACGACCGCTTCGACCGGCCGCCGGCGAAGGCTCGCCGCCACCAGGCGCACCACCAACAACGTGCGACCGGACACGTCAGGCCTCCACTCCGAACAGCGTCCCGAGTTGTCCGCTCGAGCCTCCGGTCAGGCGGGTCTCGTCGACCAGGGCGCCGTCGCGCATCGAGATGAGCCGCTCGGCGGTTGCTGCGATCCGCTCGTCGTGGGTGACGACAACGAGCGTGAGCCCCGCTTCGTGGAGGTCTTCGAAGAGCCGCAGGACCTCCAACGTGGCGGCGCTGTCGAGGTTTCCGGTGGGCTCGTCGGCCAAGACGAGCTGCGGCTCGTTGACGAGCGCCCGGGCGATGGCGACACGCTGACGCTGTCCCCCTGAGAGTGCCGGGGGGAGGTGCTCCGCCCGACCGGCGAGGCCAACGCGAGCCAGCAGTTGCGTGGCTCGCCGCCGGGCCTCTCGCGGTGAGCGTCCGGCCAGGAGAGCGGGCAACTCCACGTTCTCTTGGGCGGTCAGCTCGTCCATGAGGTGGAAGGCCTGGAAGACGAAGCCCACGTCGTTGCGCCGAAGCTGCGCGAGGTCACGCTCAGGGAGACCGTCGATGCGACGGTCCGCGAGCCAAAGCTCACCGGCCGTCGGTCGGTCGAGCCCACCGAGCAGATGCAGGAGCGTCGACTTCCCGCACCCGCTTGGCCCCACGATGGCCAACGCCTCGCCTTGGGCGACCGCGAGGTCCACATCGTCGACCGCACGCACCAGCCCCTCGCCGGTGCCGTAGTCCTTCCGCAGCCCTCGAGCACGCACGAGCGGAAGGTGACAGCCACTGTCGTTCACGGGTTCCTCCGTTCGGTCCACGCGCGCTCGCAGGCCTCCAACCAGCGCAGGTCCGCCTGCAGGCGCAGCACGATGCCCTCGAGGAGCAGCCCCGCCTGCGAGCCCTCGGGCTCAGCCATCGCTGCCCGGCCGGCTTCGCGCAGGCGCCGGAGGAGCTCGTGACGTTGGGCGTCGACGATCCCCACCGGGTCGGCGAGCCGGGCCTGGGCTGCGGCGACGAGCTTCAGGTGGAACTCGGCGATGTCCGGCTTGGGCCAGCTCACCTCGGTGAGCCACGCAGCGACCCGCTCCGAGCCTTCCGGCGTGAGCCCGTAGACCTTTCGATCCGACCCGTCCCGATCACGGGCGATGAGCCCGGTCTTCTCCAATCGGGCGAGGTTGACGTAGATCTGGCCGTCGTTCATCGCCTCGCCGAGGGGGCCGAGCGCGGCGTTGAGCCTCGCGCGCAGCCGGGAACCCGTCGAGGGCTCCTTCGCCAACATGGCCAGCACCACCTCCTGGCGCACGGGACCTCCTAACGGTTATGGACTACCATAACGGTTATCTCGTGGGAGGTCAACCGTCGGTCGGGAGCACCCTCATCGTGGCGACGACGTCGCGTGGCGCGCGTCCAGGATCGTTCCGTCCCGGGGCGCGGGTCGAGGGGCGTGCCACGCGAGTGCTGACCATCCCGGTTCCCCTGCCCGCGGCCGTCGGCAGGGAGCGCGACGAGCGCGACGGGCGCGACGCTTTCGGCCCGAGATCGATTTGGGCACGTGGTGGGCACGACTTGCCGAACGGCCGGAGAGACGGTCGAGCCACGAGATGCTGACCCGCTGACACTCGGTGGTCGGGACCGGCGTCGATCCGGTGACCTCGCGCTTTTCAGGCGCGCGCTCTGCCAACTGAGCTACCCGACCGCGGGCGCCAGGCTAGCCCCGAGGGCCGTGCCCCCGGAGAGCCTGGCAGCAGCGCGGACCTGACGGGATTTGAACCCGCGACCTCCGGCTTGACAGGCCGGCGTGCACTCCTAGCTGCACCACAGGTCCTCGATGGGCTGCGCATCCCTGCCGGGTGCCGGGGCGAGCCGGGAGGGAAGGCGAACCGCCACTATACGCCACGAGGGCCCCCGCCCGGTCGGGCGGGCCCGGCTGCGCTCAGCCGGCGTGGCGCCGACAGCGCAGGTGGGTCACCGGTGGGACCCGTCGCCCGGATAGCGTCAGGGCGTGACGGACGAACGGCGCGCAGGGAGCGGCTCACCGTTCGAGGAGCAGTACGGCTTCTGCCGCGCCCTGCGGACCGGCGACCGCGTGTTCGTGGCCGGCACGGCGCCGATCCGCCCCGACGGCGCCGTGGACCCCGACCCGGCGGCGCAGATGCGCCGCTGCCTCGAGATCGTCGAGGGCGCCCTCACCGAGGTGGGCGCGTCGATGGACCACGTCGTGCGCACCAGGATGTTCCTCGTCGACCCCGACGACGCGGCCGCCGTCGGGTCCGTCCACGGCGAGATCTTCGCCTCCCGGCCGCCGGTGGCGACCATGGTGGTGGTGGGGGCGCTCCTCGATCCCCGCTGGCGGGTCGAGGTGGAGGTGGACGCCCTCGTCCCGTGACGGAGCCGGGGCGTCCGGCCATCAGAGCAGCGTCGGCCGGCACGAGGAAGGGACACGGTGGCCTATTTCACGCGGATCGGTGACACGGCGTTCCGGCCGAGCTGGCACGTGAGCGGTGCGTGGGACGTCGCCGACCAGCACATCGCACCGGCGATGGGGTTGCTCGCCCACGTGGTCGAGCTCGACCGCGACGCCCGCCGGAGCGACGGGTTGGTGCTGGCGCGCCTCTCCTACGACATCTTCGGCACCATGTCCGTCGACGTCGTCGAGACCGCCGTCCGCGTGGTGCGCCCCGGCCGCACCATCGAGCTGGTGGAGGCGACGCTCTTCCACGGCGGCCGCAGCTCGCTCTCGCTTCGGGCATGGCTGATGCAGCGTGCCGCCACGGCCGACCTTGCCGGGTCCCCGCTCCCCTCCATCGCCCCGCCGGGCGAGATGGAGCCCTGGGACCCCTCGGCGGTGTGGCCGGGCGGCTTCCTCTCGTCGCTGGAGGTCCGGCGGGCGCAGGTCGAGCCGGGCCGCGCCTCCTACTGGATCCGTCCGAGGCAGCCCCTCGTCGAGGGCGAGCCGGTGAGCGCCACGGCGCGGGCTGCCGGACTTCTCGATCTTGCCAACGGCATGACGACCCGTGCCGACCCGGAGGTGGTGGCCTTTCCCAACGTGGACCTGACGGCCCACTTCCTGGCGGAGCCGCCGGACGGCTGGCTCGGCTTCGACACCTCGGTGTCCTTCGGCTCCGACGGGGTCGGGATCACCGCCAGCACCCTCCACGGGCCCTCGGGGGCGATCGGGACGGTCTCGCAGATCCTCACGCTGCGCCCGAAGGACCGGTGACCGCGCCGCCGGGCAGGTCGAGCCTCACCCCGACGTGCCGCCAAAGACGGTGCAGGCACCGGCCGGGAGACCGGACGCGCAGTGCCCCGAGGGAAGCCCCATCGTCGACGAGTGGCGGACGAGCATGGAGTAGGGAGGAGCCAGGTCCACCCCGTCGGGGCCACTGAGGAAGCCCGGGGCCGTGCCGGGCACGCCGGTGTGTCCGTACTGCCAGACGATCCGGTCGGTGTGCGGGTCGACCACGATGACGCGGTCGTTGGCATCGTCGTTGCACAGGATGTCGCCGTTCGTCGCGATCGGCTCGCACAGCGAGGGGTGGCTCAGCATGCCCGGGCCGCTGCTCGGCCCGTAGCGCCACAGCAGCCGGCCGGCCTGGTTGAACTCGACGATCTGCCCGGGGGTCGAGTAGTCGACGGTGAGGTACACGCCCGGAGACACCTCGTTGGTGTCGGACGGGTAGGCGACGCCGGGAGGGTGCGTCGACCACAGGATCTTCCCCGACAGGGTCATCTCGTCGACCCAGTCGCCGTTGATCTCGGTCACGAGGTAGTTGCCGTCGGTGAGGGGGAAGGCGCCGTTGGGGCTGCCGAACCGGAGGGGCGGCTGGTGGTAGCAGGCGGTGTTCTGGGTCCCGATCCGCTCCAGGGGGGTGTGGGCGCCGGGCCCGATGAGCAGCAGGCTGCAGTTCTTGATGTCGGCCACCAGGACGTCCCCGTTCGGGAGCCGCATGGCGTCGTCGGGGTTGTCGAGCTGGTTCGGGCCTGCGCCGGGGACGCCGGGCGTGCCGTAGCGCCACAGGATCTTGTGCCGGGGGATGCTGAGGAGCGAGACCACCTGGTCTGTCTCCTCGGTGGCGAGGATGTCGTTGCCTGTGGCGGTGAAGAAGGCGTCGTCGGGCGACAGGAACGTCTGGCCGGGCGCCAGGTCGCCGGGCTGGGGGAACTGCCACACGATGTCGCCGGCGGGGTTGACCACGAGCAGCCGGTTGTTCTCCTCGTCGGCGATGAGCACGTCGCCGGGAAGGACGGCCGGGTCGGAGCCCGGGGCCAGGTTCGGCCCCGGGGGCATGCCCTTGCCGGGCGGGGAAGGGAAGGGGAGGGTGTTGCTCAGGACGTGGGTCACCGGGTGCGTCGCGGGCGTCGTCCGGCCCGGGGCTGCCACCTTGGCCGCCTTGGCCAGGGCCTTGGGACCGGCCGGCTGGAGGACGGCGACCAGCAGCGCCACGAAGGCGGTCAGGACCACCACGGTCCGCAGGAGCCGGGCGCGACGCGACCAGCGAACCCGAGGCCGGCCCCGGGCGAGGGAGGCCACCGCCGGTGCGGCGGTGCGGCGGCCATCCCTCGCCCTTCGGGTCGCCCCTCCGTCGCCGGCCACTACGTTGACTCTATCGCTCCACGTAGTGTCGTCAACTGCAAGGTGAGTGGGCACGCGCTCCCGGGGCGTTGGTAGCCTCGGACCGGTCGACCACACGGACGGTCCCCGTCAGGTCTGCGGTCGAGAACGTGCTGCGTGTCGGTCGGGATGCGCGGGAGCGCGGACACGCTCTTGGAGCCGTCCTCGGACCCTCAGACACGCCTCCTCGGCTGCCGGGAACAGCAGGCGCGGGAACAGCAGGGGGACGGAGCGCGATGCACGACAGCACCGAGGCGCCTTGGCCGGGAGGCGACCCGGCGCCGGCGTCGGGCGGCGCCAGCCGGGAGGACGTCGAGCAGCTGACCGTGGTCTCGTTCTCCCACGCGGTCCAGCACTTCTACCCGGCCGGCCTCGCGGTGGCGTACCCGTTCGTCGTCTCGGGCCTGCACGTGTCGTACGGCCTCCTGGGCCTGGTGCTCGGCATCGCCGGCGTGGTGGGCGGCCTCCTCCAGGGACTGGCCGCACTGGCGAGCCGCTTCTCGGCGCGCCTGTTGCTCAGCGTGCAGAACTTCGGGCTGGCCGTGACGAGCGTGCTGGGCGCGGTCGCCCCGGGCTTCGCCCTCTTCGGCGCCGCCCGCTGCATCGGCAACGCCGTCTCGTGGCCCCAGCATCCGGTCGGCAGCGCCGTGCTCACCCGGCGGTTCCCCACGCGGCGGGCCTACGCCCTGTCGTGGCACGTTGCCGGGGGCAGCATCGGCACGGCGGTCATCCCCCTCGTTGTCTCGGCGCTCATCGCCTCGTACGGCTGGCGGGTCGGCGTCGGGTTCCTCGCGATCCCGCTCGCCATCGGCGGCACGCTGGTGGCGTGGAGGCTCCGTGACACCCACGCCGCTGACCACGCCGCTGACCACGCCGCTGACCGCGCCGGCGAGCAGGGCGCGGCCCGTGCCGGGGCCCGGGCGCACCTCGAGTCCATCCGGGCGCTCTTCGGGCGGCGGGAGACGGCGGGGGCGATCCTGGCGGGCACGATCGCCGCCGGGGGACGGGGCCTCGGGACGCTCACCGTCTTCGTGCCCGCCTACCTGAAGAGCGGGCTGCACCTGGGGACGGTCACCGTCGGGGCCCTGTTCACCGCGCTCCTCGTGGGGAGCATCCTCGGACCGGTGGTCGCCGGGTACGTCGCCGACCGCCTCGGGCGCCGGCGCGTGCTGGTGGCGGTGTACGTGGTCGGCGCGGCGACGATCGTCGGCCTCGTCTCGGTCGGGGCCGACGTGGTGATGCTGGGGGTGGTGGGCTTCCTCGTCGGCGTCTTCGCCTACTCGGAGTCACCCCTCATCCAGGCCGTGTTCTCGGAGGGGCTGGCGGGGCTCGACGTGCAGGGGAGCTTCGGCTACTACTTCGCCATCTCGTACGGCGTGGGGTCGCTCTGGACGATCGGCCTCGGCGCGATCATCGACACCGCCGGGTTCCACTGGGCCTTCTTCACGATGGCGCTGTCGTTCGTCGGCGCCGCGGCGGTCGTGGCGTGGGCGCGTCCGGCGGTCCGGCCGGGCGCCACCCCGCGGTCCGGCTCGGAGCGCTGACCACGTCAGGGGCCGGCCCGCCGACCGGACGCCGCCCGGTCCCCGCCTTCGCCTCTGCCTCCGATCAACGCCGCCGTCCGCTCCGGCAGGGGCTCGGGTGATCGTGCCACGGCGGCAAACCGGGACGGCAGGAACCAGCCGGGCAGCTCGCGCCGCGGTCCGCCGGCCCCCTCCAGGGCGACCGTGCCCGAGCGCAGCGCCTCGCCCCAGCTGACGTCACCGCGCCACACCCCGACCATGTCGCGCAGCGTGGCGGTGACCGTGACGGCCGTGTCGTGCCCGGGGTCGGCGTCGCACACGTCGACCTCCTCGGGGGTGATGACGAGCCACCAGTGCCGCACCTTGGGCGGCGCATCCGGGAAGGCGAAGTGCACCACCGTGCGTCCGTGCGGCACGGCGGAACGGTCGACGTTGCGGTGCATGTCCCACAGGAGCAGCTTCGGGTCCAGGTCCTGGTCGCCGAGGTGCCCGATCCACCGGACCCCCCAGGCGCCCAGCGCCTCGACCACCGGGCGCAGCTCTTCCCCGGCCGGCGTCAGGCGGTACTCCACGTCGTTGCCGTCGGCATGGCGCTCGACGACGCCCGCCCGCGCCAGCTCGTTCAGTCGCTTGGAGAGAAGCGACGGGGACATCCTCGGCAGGCCGCGACGCAGCTCATTGAACCTTCGGCTGCCGGTGACGAGCTCCCGTATGACGAGGATCGTCCACCGCTCGTCGAGCAGCTCCATGGCCTTCGAGACGGGGCAGAACTGGTGGTACGACGAGCCCACGTTCGGAACACTACGGCCGGGGACGGACGAGCGCTCGTGCCTGCGTCGCCGGCCGGGCGCACCGGTCCCGGAGCCCGCGCCCTGTCCGGCAGGTGGCTGGTACAGATCCCGCACTAGGCGCATGCGGCGCACGGCCGTACCCTCGATCGCGGCGGATCGGTCGGTCGGTTGGAGGACCAAAGAGATGCCCGACGGAATGTTTTTGCAATCCAAAGGAGGGACGCCGATGACCATCACCGACCACGCTTCCGACGCTTCCGACGCTTCCGACGCTCCCGGCGCCGACCGTGCCCTCAAGGAGCGCCACCGAGCTATGTGGGCCCTGGGCGACTATCCCCGTGTCGCCGCCGACGTCATCCCCGACCTCGGGGCCGTCCTCGTCGAGGCGTGCGGGGTCGCCGCCCACCACCGGGTGCTCGACGTGGCCGCCGGTTGCGGGAACGCCGCCATCCCCGCCGCCGCGACGGGGGCCGTCGTCGTGGCCTGCGATCTCACGCCCGAGCTCCTCGCCGCGGGACGCGAAGAAGCGGCGCGGCGCGGCGTGACCGTCGAGTGGCGCGAGGCCGACGCCGAAGCGCTCCCCTTCGAGAACGACGAGTTCGACGTCGTGCTGTCCTGCGTCGGCGTCATGTTCGCCCCGCGCCACCAGCGGTGCGCCGACGAGCTCCTTCGGGTCTGCCGGCCGGGAGGGACCATCGGGCTCGTCAGCTGGACGCCGGAGGGGTTCGTGGGCCAGATGCTCGCCGCCATGAAGCCGTACGTGCCGCCGCCGCCGCCCGGAGCCCAGCCGCCGCCGCTCTGGGGTTCCGAGGACCATCTCCTCGCGCTCTTCGGCGACCGGGTCGCGGAGGTCGCCACCCACCGCCACACGGTCACCGTCGACGTGTTCCCCACTCCCGAGGCGTTCCGCGACTGCTTCAAGGCCTGCTACGGCCCGACGGTCGCTGCCTACCGCGGCATTGCCGGGGACCCCGACCGGGTCGCGACCCTCGACCGGGAGCTGTCCGGGCTGGCCCGGCGCCACGACCGGGGCACGGGCTCGACGGTGATGGACTGGGAGTACCTTCTCGCCGTTGCCCGAACCCGGGGTTGAGCCGGCCGGCGGCTCCGCCGGGCATGCGGGCGGGGCCGGCCGCGGTGGTCCGCCCGCGGGTTGCATGCGTCCACCTCGAGCTCGACCCGGTGGATCCCGACCCGGTGGATCCCGACGGTGCCGAACGCGTGGGCGAGGAGGAGGCGCGTGGCGGCGTGGTCTGCGCCGGCCATCGGGCTCACCACGGGTAGGACCCGTCGCGCTCGAAGGCGGAGATCCTCCAGGCGTAGAGCACCGCCGCCAACGCGGTGGCGAGGTTCAAGCTCGACACGCCCGGCCTCATCGGGACGCCGACCGACCGGTGCGCCACGTCGCGGATCCACCCCGGCAGGCCGTGGCGCTCACCGCCCACGACGAGGATCGAGTCGGGTGCAAGGCTGGCGGTGTCCAGCGGATCGCAGCCGATGTCCACCGCCACGATCGGCCGGCCGCAGGACGGCGACAGCTCCGTCGTCCCCACCGGCAGGGCGAACTGGAGACCGGTGGCACTGCGGATCGCGACCGGCGACCAGGGGTCCTGGCCCGACACCGTCACCGCCCCCAGGTCGCTTGCCGCGGCCACCCGGATGACGGCTCCGACGTTGCCGGGATTGCGCGGCCGGTCGAGGTGGACGATCGGCTTGTCCCGCCCGGCGAGCACCGACGCGATGTCGTACTCGGGGCGCGCACAGATCGAGAGGAGCGGGCTGGAGAGGCTCCGCCGCGAGAGGCGCGTGAAGCGCTCGCGGGTGACGACCTGCAGCACGCCCTCGATGCCCGGGATCGACTCGGGCGCGAGGCGCGTCGCCAGGTCGAGCAGCTTCCGGCGGTCGTAGGTGACGGCCACGTCCAGCCCGGCGCCGAAGCGAAGCGCATGCCGAGCGGGGTGGAACCCCTCCAGGACGGCGAGCCGGGGGTTGCGGTACGCGGCGTAGAAGGTCCGCGTCAACTCGGCGTCCTGCATGATGATGCGAACCTCCCTTGCCGACGCCGAGCTCGAACCTCATCATGGCCGCGGCCGTTCTCCCGGTGCCATCGGTGACGGGACACGCGTTCCCGCGGCAACGCGTCGATCCCTGTGCCGACGCGACGGAAGACCCCTGCGTGGGTGCCCCCAACGGGATTCGAACCCGTGCTTCCGCCTTGAAAGGGCGGCGTCCTGGGCCGCTAGACGATGGGGGCGGACCGGATCGCGCCACCGGCAGGCGGCGCGGGCGGCAGCCTGGGGCGGCTCGAGATGCTCCGGTGCACGCTACCAGCGGCTTCGGCGACCGCCTGGCCGGTGACCGCCGGCGACCGCCGGTGACCGGGGACGTCGGCCGTGCCGGGGCTTACGAGCCGGCGGTGATCCTGTCGGCCGTCCTGGCGACGCCCACGCCCTCCGGCCGGCGTCGGGCGAAGGCCGGGACTGTCGCCGCCAGCGGCTCGGCCGCGTGGTGGGTGAGGGTCAGCACGAACTGGGTCATCCCGATCACGAGCACCGTGACGCCGAGCTCGTGCAGCTCCACCAGGGCGGCGGGGAGGTGGGTGAAGTACTGGCTGTACCCGACGACGCCCTGGAAGACGAGCACCACCACGAGCATGCGGGCGGCCTTCCGCACCCGTTCGGGCACGTCGAGCGCATGGAGCGCGACGGCGAGCGACAGCACGACTCCGATGAGGAACAGCGCCAGCGTGGCGTGGACCTCGGCCATGTCCCGCAGGGAGACGGGAATGCGCACGATGTGCTGGCCCAGGGCGCCGCCGGAGTCCGGCGCCGTGCCGGTGGTGGCCGCGCCGGCGGCGACCACGACCGTGAGGAGCACCGCCATGCCGCGGGTGAGCAGCGTGATGGGCCGGGGCACGAGCACCCGTCCCGTCCCCGGGCCGTAGACGCGGCTCGACCGGTGCAGGAGCACGGCGGCGTCCACCACGAGGAGCATGGTGGCCAGGAAGTGCACCATCACGAGGTACGGGTTGAGCTTGGTGTAGACGACGATCCCGCCGAGGACCGCCTCGAGGAGGACGCCGGCCACGAGACCGCCCGACAGCCAGACCAGGTCCCGGCGCAGCGGTCGCCGGAGCAGGGTGGCCACGAACGTCACCCCGATCACCACCACCAGCAGCACGGTCACCATCCGGTTGCCGAACTCCATGAGGGAGTGGAACTGGAGGGGCGGCGTGACGTGGTTCTTGAAGCAGTCCGGCCAGTCGGCGCAGCCGAGCCCCGAGCCGGTCACCCGGACCGCGGCGCCGGTCAGGACGATCGCCCCGACACAGACGAGCGACACCAGCGACAGGCGGCGCACGACGACCGGCGAGACGGCCGGCAGCCGCCGGGCCCAACGGGGGGCGAGGCGAGCGGGCTCCGGCACGCCCGTCGATGGTAGTGGTCGACGTGGAGGGCAGGGCGAGCGCCCCGCCTGGATGGCCGGCGGGGAGCGCCGTAGGCTCGGCTCCCCGATGGACGCCAGCGCCGCCCCCGACACGAGCGCCGCCGACACGACGTCGGGCGCGCCGCCGGCGCCCGCCCCGCCGCCAGTGACCGCCCCGCCCCCGGCGCCCGCCCCGCCGGTCCGGACCCGGCCCCGGCCGGTCTTCCTCCTCGTCGGCGTGGTCCTGGCCGGGGTCCTGGCCGTCTTCCTCTTCACCGGCGTGGGGACGGGGTCGCACGCCGGTCGGCCGGTGGCCGGCTCCGCCGTGCCGACCTTCACCCTGCCCCGGGTGGACGGCAGCGGCACGGTGGGCGTGCCGGCCGACGGGGGCGGGAACGGCCGTCCGGCGGTCCTCCTCTTTTTCGCCAGCTGGTGCGGGCCGTGCCAGAAGGAGGTGCCGGCCCTCGCCCGCACCTACCGCGGCCAGCAGGCAGCCAAGAGCCGGTTGGCGGACGTGCGGGTGATCGGCGTGGACGGCAGCGACCCCAGGGCCGACGCCGTACGGTTCATCCGCTCCAGCGGGATCAGCTTCCCCGTCGGCGCCGACAAGGCCTACACAGTCACCTCGGGCCTCTTCCAGTTCACCGGCTTCCCCGAGTCGGTGTTCGTGGAGGGCAACGGCACCATCGCCGGCATCCACGTCGGCCCGCTGTCAACGGCGGCGTTCGTCAGCTGGGAGCGCAAGCTCCTGGCGACCGGCTGACCTGCCCCGCCCGGGCGCCCGGCGGGCCGGGACGGTCACTCCCAGCGGAAGGTGAGCGACGCCGCCCCCGCCGCCGCCACGGCCCAGGCGGCCAGGACGACCCACGCCTCCAGGGGGACGGCGCCGGCGTTCCCGAGGGTGGCGTGGAAGGCGTCGGAGAGGGCGGCGGCAGGGAGGGCCCGGGCCAGCGCGGCGAGGCCGCCGGGCAGCTTCGCCAGCGGCACCACCATCCCGCCCAGGAGGAGCAGCACCAGGTAGAGGCCGTTGGCCGCGGCCAGGTTGAGCTCGGCCCGCAGCACGCCGGCCATGAGCAGCCCCAGGCTGCCGAAGGCGACGGTCGCCAGGACCGCCGCCGCCAGGGCCTCCCCCGCCGAGGCCCCGCTCCCGATCGGATCCCACCCCAGGGCGTAGCCGACGGGGACGAGCACGGCGGCCTGGACCACCTCCACCAGGAACACCGTGGACACCTTGGCCCCGAGCAGCCGGGTGCGACCGAGCGGGGTGCTCCCCAGCCGTTTCAGCACGCCGTAGCCGCGCTCGAAGCCGGTGGCGATGCCGAGGGAGACCATCGAGGTCGACATCACCGCCAGCGAGAGGATGCCCGGGACGAAGAAGGCGACCGAGGACTGCGTGCCCGTCGAGATCACGTGGGACGTGGAGAAGAAGACGAGGAAGGCGACCGGGATGCCGACGGTCAAGAGCAGCGTCTCGCCCCGGCGGAGGGTCATGTACGTCTCGGCGCCGATCTGGGCCACCAGGGGTCGCAGGAGGCGGGTCATCGCGACGTCCGCTGCCCGGCCCTCGTAGGGTCGCCCCCGCCCCGGCGGGCGCTCGGGCCCCGTCCCCGGCGTCGGCCCCGCCCGTTCCCCGGGCCGTCGCCCGGCTCGTCATCGGGCACGGCGGCGGCGTCGGCCCCGACGATGGCCAGGTAGGTCTCCTCCAGGGTCCGGCCGGCCCGGAGGTCGGTGAGCGCCAGGTCCCGCTCGGCCAGCCATGCCGTCAGGGCGGCGGTGAGGGCCGGGGTGGCCGCGGCGGCGACCCGGTAGCGCCCGGGCGCCTCCTCCGCCACGGGGGCGCCGAGGGCCGTGCCGAGGGCCGCCACCTCGAGCCCGGGCGCCGCCCCGAAGGAGACCGAGGCGCCGCCGCCCGCGGCCGCCAGGGCGCGGGGCGTCCCCTCGGCCACCACCCGCCCCCGGTGGAGGATGGCGACCCGGTCGGCCAGCCGCTCCGCCTCCGTCAGCTCGTGGGTGGTGAGGACCACGCAGCGTCCCGCCTCGCGCAGGCCCGCGACCAGGTCGCGGACCGCCAGGCGGCCCTCGGGGTCGACCCCGGCCGTGGGCTCGTCGAGGAAGACGACCTCGGGGCGGCCGATCAGGGCCAGGGCGAGGGAGAGCCGCGCCTGCTCGCCACCGGAGAGGTGGCGCCAGGGGGTGCCGGCCACCTCCCGCAGGCGGACGAGCTCCAAGAGGGCCTCGGGATCCTCGGGATGGTCGTAGTAGGCGGCGAACAACTCGAGGGCGCGGCGGGGGCCGAGCATGGGGTAGACCCCGCCGCGCTGGAGCATGACCCCGATGCGGGGGACCAGCGCCCGGTGGTCGGCGACGGGGTCCAGCCCCAGCACCCGCACGGCGCCGCCCGACGGCCGGCGGTAGCCCTCGAGGCACTCGATCGTGGACGTCTTGCCCGCCCCGTTGGGACCGAGGACGCAGAGGATCTCCCCGGCGGAGGCGGCGAGGGTGATCCCGTCGACGGCGGTGCGGGTGCCGTAGCGGACGACGAGGCCGTGGCAGGCGACCGCCGGTGCGGCCCGGGTGCCGGTGGCCGTGCCCCCCGCCGTGGCGGCCGTGCCCCCCGCCGTGCCGGCACCGGCACCGGCACCGGCACCGGACAGCGGCGCGGCGGCGTCGGACCCATCGGACGGCATACGACGGTCACGCTACTGTCGGCGGGCAAATGATCGACATTCGGCTCGTCCGTGAGCAGCCCGACGTGGTGAAGACGGCGCTCGGCCGCCGGGGCATCCCGCCGGCGGAGGTGGACGTCCTCGTCGCGCTCGACGCCGACCACCGCGCCGCGCTGGCCCGCCAGGAGGCGCTGCGGGCGCAGGTGAAGGCCCTCTCGCGCCAGGTGGGCGAGGCCCGCAAGGCGAAGGACGAGGCGCGGGCGTCCCAGCTCGCCGACGAGAGCCGCCGCGTCGGCGAGGAGGAGCGGGGGGCGGCGGAGGAGACCGACCGCCTCGCCGACGAGCTGCGCTCCCTGCTGCTCGTGACCCCCAACCTCCCGGCCGACGACGCGCCGGACGGCGCCGGGCCAGAGGACAACGTCGTCGGGCGGCGCTGGTGGCCCGGCATGGACGCCGGGCGGCCCGAGCCCGAGCCGGCGGCGCACCAGCGGGTGCCCCACTGGGACGTTGGGGCCGAGCTCGGCATCCTCGACATGCCCCGGGGCGCCCGGATGTCGGGCTCCATGTTCCCCCTCTTCCGGGGGGCGGGCGCCCGGCTCCTGCGGGCGCTCACGTCGCTGGCCCTCGACCGCCACGCCACAGCCTGGGAGGAGATCCGCCCGCCCACGATGGTGCTGACCGAGACCCTCACCTCGACCGGGCACCTGCCCAAGTTCGCCGACGAGGCGTACCACGTCGAGCGGGACGACCTGTGGCTGATCCCGACCGCCGAGGTCCCCCTCGCCTCGATGCACCGGGGAGAGATCCTGGAGGAGGCGGACCTGCCGGTGCGGCTGACCGCCGTCACCGCCTGCTTCCGCCGGGAGGCGGGGGCGGCGGGCCGCGACACGCGGGGGCTCCTGCGGGTGCACGAGTTCGACAAGGTGGAGCTGTTCGCCTTCACCACGCCGGCCCAGGCGGCCGAGGCGCACGCCGACATGCTGGCCCGGGCCGAGGCGTTGCTCCAGGCGCTCGAGCTCCCGTACCGGGTGGTCGACCTGTGCACCGGGGACCTCGGGGCATGGGCGAAGCGGACCTTCGACCTCGAGGTGTACGCCCCCGGCGCGGACCGCTGGCTGGAGGTGTCCTCGGTCAGCTGGGTCGGCGACTACCAGGCCCGGCGGGCCACCATCCGCTACCGCCCCGCCGACGGGGGCCCCACCCAGCTGGTCCACACCCTGAACGGCTCCGCCCTGGCCTGGCCCCGGATCTGGGCCGCCGTGGTGGAGTGGGGACGCCAGGAGGACGGCTCGGTGCGCCTCCCCGAAGTGCTCACGCCCTGGTTCGGGCCGGCGCCGGTCATCCGAGCCCGCTGAGGCGCCGAACCCGCAGCGGGAGGCCGGAGCGCCGAACCGGAGTGGCTGGACGGAGTGGCCGGGCGGGGCCTACCTGCCCGCGGGGGCGGCGTCGAACCGGTACCCCACCCCACGCACGGTGGTGATGAGGACGGGATGCGAGGGGTCGAGCTCGATGCGCGACCGCAGCCGCTTCACGTGGACGTCGAGGGTCTTCGTGTCCCCGATGTAGTCGGCGCCCCACACCCGGTCGATCAGCACGTCGCGGGTGAGCACCCGGCCGGCGTTCTCGAGGAGCAGGGCGAGGAGCTCGAACTCCTTGCGCCGCAGGTGGACCTCTTCCCCCCGGACGAACACCCGGCGCTTGTCCACGTCCACCCGGACGTCCCCGGCTTCCCACGTCTCCTCGCTCCGGCCGGCCTCCTCGGGCACCGCCGCCCGGCCGCCGGCACCGCCCCCGCCCCGGCGCATGACCGCCCGGATGCGGGCGACCAGCTCGCGGAGGCGGTAGGGCTTGGCCACGTAGTCGTCGGCGCCCACCTCGAGCCCGACCACCGTGTCGATCTCGGCCCCCTTGGCGGTCACCATGATGATCGGGACGTTGGAGCGGCTCCGGATGGAGCGGCACACGTCGATGCCCGAGACCTTGGGCAGCATCAGGTCGAGGAGCACGACGTCGGGCTCCTTCTCGTCGAAGAGCCGCAGTGCCTCGCTCCCGTCCCTGGCCACGGTGACCGAGAAGCCCTCGCGCCCGAGCCCGACGACCAGCGCGTCGACGAAGGACTCCTCGTCCTCGGCCAGCAGCACGTTCAGCGGGTGGGCGTCCTCGGTCATGATGTGCCGGCCAAAGGGTACCGGCATGGGCGCAGGTCCGGTGACGCCCGAGCCGCCGGGGGGCGGTGTGCCTCGCTCGTGGCGGTGGCCCCGTCGAGGGCCACCGCGGTCACGCCGAGGGGGCGAGCTGCAGCGGCAGGACGAGCGTGAAGGTGGAGCCCTCGCCCTCCCGCGACTCCACCTCGACCCACCCCTGATGGTTGGTGGCGACGTGGCGCACGATCGAGAGGCCGAGCCCGGTGCCGCCGGTCTCGCGGCTGCGCCCGTGGTCGACGCGGTAGAAGCGCTCGAAGATGCGGTCGAGGTCGCGGGCCGGGATCCCGACGCCGTGGTCGACCACGGAGATCCGGACCGTGTCCCGGCTCGTCCGCCCCGGCCCGGACTGGATGCGGAGCACCCCGTTCTCGGCGGCCCCGCCCGGGGCCGCGGCCGCGGGCGACGGCTGGCCCGGACCGGGAGCCGACCCGTTGGCCCACTGGTCCGCCGGGTTCGGCGGCTCGGCACCCGGGGTGCCGGCGGCGCCGGCGGGGCCGGTCCCTGCAGTGGTCGCGCCCGGGCTGCCGGTGCTTGGTGTGCCGGCAGGTGCCGGTGTGGCCGAGGGTGTCGGCATCAGGCCTGGTGGTTGCCGTGCCCCCACGGCCGTGACCACCGTGCTCGCGACCGGAGCGACGCCGGCCGTTCCCGCGCCCGTCCCACCACCGTCGGCAGGCGGGTGCGGCGCCTCTCCCGGGATGGCGAGGCTCGCGGGTGCGACCTTGCCGATGACCGCGACCGTGCTCCCGTCGTAGGAGTAGGTGACGGCGTTCTCGATGAGGGCGTGCATGGCCGAGACCAGCTGGCGCCGGTCACCGTGCACGGCCACCGGCGGGTCCGGCTCCGTGAGGGTGATCGTGATGCCGCGTTGCTCGGCGCTCGACCGGACCCGCTCGACGGCCTCGGCCATCACCAGGTTGACGAGCACCGGCTCCCTCGGCGGCGCAGCCTCCGACTCGATGCGGCTCAGGTCCAGCAGGTCGTCGATGATCCGGCTCACCCGGAAGGCCTCGGTGTGGATCCGGCTGGCCAGCCGGCGGGCGACCTCCGCGTCGGGCTCGGCCACCAGCGTCTCGGCCAAGAGGCCCAGCGCCCCCATCGGCGTCTTGAGCTCGTGGCTCACGTTGGCCACGAAGTCGCGGCGGATCTCCTCCAGCCGCCGGCGCTCGGACACGTCCTCGATGACGGCGATGACGCCGAGCGGTCGCCGCCCGTCGTCGATGAGCCGGGCCCGCACGGTCAGGGTCCGCCGGGGCGGGCCGTAGAGGTCCAGGGTGCGCTCGGCCGCCCCCTGGTCCCACGCGTCCTCGAGCAACTCGGTGACGGCCTGGGCGGCGAGGGCGTCCCCGTGGCGGCTGGCCATGAGGGCGTTGGCCCGCGTGTTGCGGTACACGACGCCGCCGCTCTCGTCGCACAGCACCACGCCCTGGGGGAAGGTGTCGAGCGACCGGCGGAGCCGGATGGCGTCGGCGCTGGTGTCGGCCACGGCTTCGGTGGCCGCCCCGGTCACCTGCTCCAGGTACGAGAGCGCCGTCTCGATGCTGACGTCCTCGCCGGGTGAGTCGATGCCCAGCCGGGACCCGAGGGCGGTGAGGCGTTGCGCCAGGGAACGCCGCCCCGAGCGGCGACCGATCAGGGCGGCGATGCCCACGCCGACCACGAGCGCGGCGCCGCCGACCCCGTACACCTCGGGCGCCGGCAGGGTGGAGGTGGCCACAGCCGCGCCGGTGGCCGCAGCCGCGCCGGTGGCCGCCGAGACGGCGTGGAAGAAGCCGGTCAAGGCGCTGACGTGCGCATGCGCATGGTGCGCATAGCCCAGCACCTCGTGCGCGGCGTGCGCGGCTGCCCTCACCCTCTCAGCATGGCAGCCCGACTGCGAGCAGCGTGGGACGTCCGGCGGAATGCCCTGGTCGAGCGAAAAAGTGTGAAAAATATTGAAATAGATGGAGGGTGCATGTAAAGTACCGGAACCGCGAAGGTGGTGGCGGGAAGGGTGGGGAAGTGGAGCTCCCTTGTACGCAGCGCGCGCCCTGGCGGCGCCGGCGATCGAGCGTGTCTCGGCGCTGGGCCACCACCTGGTGTCGGGACTGGGCCACCACCTGGTTTCGACGGCGGCCATCCTGTCCATGGTCCTCACACCCGTTGCCAACTTCACGCCGACAGCGGGCAAGCTCCCCGGGGGCAACGTCCTCCAGTCCCTCGTGGACGGGCTCGGCGGCTGGGCCCTCATCCTGGCGCTGGCCGGGCTCGTGGTGGGGGCGGCCCTGTGGGCCATCGGCTCCCACTCGCAGAACTACCAGCAGTCCTACACGGGCAAGCGGGCGGTGCTGGTGTCCGGGCTGGCGGCCCTGCTGATCGGCGCGGCGCCGGCGATCGTCGATTTCTTCTTCCACACCGGTCTCAGCATCCACAACCCGCTGGCGCAGTGACAGTGGGGGGAGGGTGCCCGCTCCCGGTCGCCCCGGTCTGCGACCTGGTCAAGGGGGCCGGGAGCGGGCTGGCCAGCGACGTGCTCTCGGCCATCGTCAGTTGGATCGTGGCCGGGGCGAGCTGGCTGCTCGACCAGCTCGGGGCCGTCATGTCGTCGTCGACCTCGGTGAACCTCGGCGCCGCGTGGTTCGAGCAGCACTACGCCGTCATGACCGCTCTGGCCGCGGTCGTGGCCGTGCCGATGCTCTTCCTCTCGGCGATCCAGGCCGTCTACCGTCAGAGCCCCGCGGTGCTGGCCCGGGCGGCCTTCGTGCACCTGCCGCTTGCGGGGCTCCTCACCGCCGTGGCCGTGCAGCTCGTCCACCTCTCGCTCACGGCGACCAACGCACTCTGCACGACCGTGTCGCAGAGCGCCGGCAGCGACATCCGGGCAACGCTCGAGGGCGTCTCCACCCTGTTCGAGACCTCGGGGGCGGGGGTGCCCGGGTTCGTGCTCGGGCTCGGCGCGCTGCTGGTCGTGGTGGGGGCGTTCTTCCTGTGGCTCGAGCTGATCGTGCGGTCGGCGGCGGTCTACGTCGCCGTGCTCTTCCTTCCCCTGGCCATGGCCAGCCTGGTGTGGCCGGCGGTGTCGCACTGGTGCCGCCGACTGGTGGAGACCCTGGCGGCGATCGTGCTGTCGAAGTTCGTGGTGGTGGCCGTGCTCTCCCTGGCCGTCGGCGCCATCGCCAAGGGAACCGGGTTCGCCGCGCTGCTGACCGCGGGGGCACTGCTCCTGCTGGCGGCCTTCACGCCCTTCACGCTCCTGCGGCTCGTGCCCATGATCGAGTCCGGCGCGGCTCTCCAGCTCGAAGGCGCCCGCCAGCGGGCGCGTCAGGCGTTCGGGGCGCTGCCGAGGACGGCGGCCGCCTTCGCCTTGCGCCAGGCGGGCTCGTCGTTCCTGCCGATGGGCGAGCCCGGCACCTCGCCCATCGCCGACCCGGTCCTTCCGGGGCTCGGTGGCGGGCTCGGTGGTGGCATCGGTGGCGGGCCGGACGGGGCCGGGGGCGGGGGAGCGCTCGGTGGTCCCAGGGGTGGCGGTCCCCGCGGCGGCGGTGGGCCCGGTGGCGGTTGCGCCGGCGGCGGTCGTTCCGGTGGTGCGGGCCGGGTCGGCGGGCTGAGCGGGCTGGGCGGCCTCGGCGGGATCGGGGGTGGCGGCGGCGGTCGGGGACTCGGTGACGGAGGCGCAACAGGAGGAGGCATGGAAGCGATGACAGCGACACGGCTCGACGACTTGTGGCAGCTCGGCCCGATTCCCCCGGAGTCGTTGCCCGGCCCACTGCCCGCGCCGCCCGGTGTGACGATCACGACGTTTCCGACCGACCCCGAGGAGATGGCCGCGATGCTGGGCTCGCTCAGGCCCAGTGGCTCCCAGACAGAGCCGCCTCTGCTCGAGCCCGACAGCGTCGGCGGGCTCCCGGGGATCCCGAGCCCCCTGTGGGGTGGCACAGAGCCGCCGGGCCGGTTCAGGCCCGGCCCCAAGGACGATTGGTGGACATCGGAGGCGCTGATCCGGAAGCTGTACGACGGCCAGCTCCCTCCCATCCTGTCCACGGGCCGCGGGTGGATCCCGACCGAGCCGCCCATCGAGACACCGGAGGACAGCGCCATGTGGGACCGACGGGTGCGCGAGGACACCAAGGGCGACGATGAGTGGTGACGGCGAGCGGCCCGCCGCCCGCTACCGCTTCGGCCCGCTGGAGCGGCGGGGTCTCATCGCCGGATGGCGCGGTGGCCAGATCGCCGCGGTGGCTGCCGGTGTGGTGGCGGCCGTCGTCGTGCTCGACGGTCGCCCGACGCCGCCACGCATCGCGCTCGCGGCCGCCTGCGTCGGCCTGTGCACGGCCGTGGCGTGGTGGCCCCTCGGCGGCCGGACGGCGGAGCAGTGGCTCCCGACCGTGGTCCGATGGGGCACGACCGGGCTCTCGGGACGCGGCCGGCGGCGCTCGACCGTCGCCGGAGCCGGTCACTGCCTCGGGCCCGACGGGCGGCCATGCCTCGTGGGCGCCACCGCCGGCCAGATCCCATCCGGGCAGGTTGCGTTCGCCCGGGCTGCGATCGGCCGTCCGGGTTCCGGCCGCGCCGCCGGGCGCGCCGGGTCCGGGCGCGCCGGGTCCGGACCCGGCGCGTACGGGCGCGGGGCGGTGTCCCGGCGGCCCGCCGACACCGGCGCGTTCGGCGGCCTGCGCATCCTCGGCTTCCGCCCCGGCGGCGGGGGCGATGCCGGGAGCCTCGCCGGACCTGGTCCCGACGGGGGGTCGGTGGGCATCGTCCACGACGGCCGGACCCGCACCTACACGGTCGCACTGTCGGTCCTCGGCCACAGCTTCGCCCTGCTCGGCACGGGCGAAAAGGACCGACGGGTCGGGTCGTGGTCGGCCGTCTTGGGCTCGATGGCCCGGGAGCGCTCCGTGCTGCACCGGCTGCAGTGGGTGGCGACCACGGTGCCGGACGACGGCGCCGCCGTGGCGGGGCACCTGGCGGCCAACGGCGTGCTGCCGGACGGCGCACCGGCGCTCCGCTCTTACCGCACACTCCTCCGGTCCTCCGGTGCCGAGACGTGCCGGCACGAGGTGCTCCTGGCCGTCCAGCTGCGCGTGGCCGGCTCGGCGGCGCGCGCCGTCCGCTCGCTCGGCGGCGGTGACCGCGCCGCCTGCGCCGTGCTGTGGCGCGAGGTGGCGTCGCTGCGGCCCCAGTTGGCGTCGGCGGACATGCCGGTGGAACAGGTGCTGGACGAGCGCGCCCTGGCAGCCGCCATCCGGCGCAGCGGGCATGCGACGTCGGCCGGGGGCGGCACGTGCCCCCCGTGCGGCGTGGGCTGGCCCTGGCCCGTCGCCCTCCAGGAGGAGTGGGGTTGCGTGCGGGCCGACAACACCTGGCACGCCACCTACTGGATCGCCGAGTGGCCCCGGGTGGACGTCGGCCCCGAGTTCCTCGCCCCGCTGCTCCTCGGATCCGTGCGCCGATCGGTGGCCGTGGTGATGGAGCCGCTCAGCCCCACCCAGGCCGTGCGCCAGGCGGAGAGGGCGCGCACGGCCGACATCGCCGACGCCGAGCTGCGCCGGCGGGGTGGGTTCCTCGCCACCGCCCGCCGGGCCAAGGAGGCCGAGCTGGCCAGCCGGCGCGAGGCCGAGCTCGCCGACGGGCACGCCTCGTTCCGGTTCTCGGGCTACGTCACGGTGAGCGCCCCGACCAAGGAGCAGCTGGGCGCGGCGTGCGACGCCACCGAGCAGGCCGCCTCGCAGTGCCGCCTGGAGCTGCGGCGTCTCTACGGCGACCAGCAGCGGGCGCTCACGTGCACCCTGCCCCTCGGCCGGGGCCTGTCGTGAGGAGCGGTCAGTGGGTGCGGCCCAACGCCAGGTCCACGACCGCCTCCACGGGCATCGCCCGGCCCTCGGTGTAGGCGTCCTCGAGCTCCTGGTGGCTCAGCAATTCCTGCAGCCGTCGACGGTTGTCCCGGCGCGCCTCGCGCTCGGGCGGGGTCCAGTCGAAGGAGTGGGAGGAGACCTCGGTGGCATGCGCGTCGAGGGCGTCGTGGGCGCCGGTGAGCCGCGCCGCGCGCACCGCCTCCCCGCGTCGCGTGGCGCAGCAGGCGATCACCCACATCGAGAAGTTGATGGAGCCCGCTGCGCTCCCCTGCCGGTAGATCGCGACGAGTGACGAACGGGCGGCCCGCTCCGCCTCTTCGAGGTCGCCGTGGAGCAGGGCGCACACCGCGAGGTTGCCCGTGAAGTCGAGCCGCCCTCCGATCTCGTCGTTGACCCGCACCGCCTCCCGGGCGTAGCGGAGGGCGCCGGCGACGTCTCCCCCCACCAACCGGTCGTGGCTCAGGCGGGAGTACTGGGCGGCGACGGCCTGGAGGTCGCCCGACTCCTCGAGGTAGCGGAGCGCCTCGAGCGCCCGTGTGGTCGACGCGGCCGGCACGGTCGGCACGGCCGGCACGGCCGGCGGAGCCGGCGGAGGTTCGTCGCCCAGGCTGCGTCCCTCCGACCTCGCCGACGAGTGCTCGTTCATGAGCCACAGGCCGATGAGCCCCGGGTCGCCGCACGCCATGGCGGCGGCACGGGCGGCTTCCGAGCGGACGTCGACGTCCGCGTCCCGGCTGACGCGCGCGTAGGCGAAGCGGAGGACGAGCAGCTCGGCCGAGAGGCGCGGGTCGTCCACCCCCTGCGCCGCCTCGATCCCGGCGTCCACCAGCTCGATCGCTGCCTGCAACGTGGCGTCGGACGGCGTTCCCGAGCCGAGGATCCACGAGGCGGCGAGGAACCCGTGCGCCCGCCGTGCCGGGTCCACGCCCGATGTGCGTCGCAGCGCCCGGAGCAGGTGGGGGACCAGCTCCTCGTTCCCCCGCGAGTTGCACCACCGCCGAAGGGCGGCACCGAGGCGGATCACCGACTCGCCGTCGCCCGTCCCGTCACAGTGGTCGGCCGCGGCGCGCAGGTTGGGCCACTCGAGGTCCACGCGCCGCATCCAGCGACCCTGATCGGGACCGCCGCGCAGTGCCGGCGCGGCGTGCTCGGCGAGCGCGAGGTAGTGAGAGGCGTGACGGTCGCGCGCCATGGCGACCGCAGCGCCGCCGCCGGCGGCCAGCTTGTCAGCGGCGTACTGACGGATCGTCTCGAGCATTCGGTAGCGGAGGTCACCGGACGAGCGCTCCGAGGCAACGAGCGACTTGTCGACCAGGGAGGCCAGGGCGTCTGCGGTCTCCAGGCTGTCTGCGGTGCCGCCGGAGGCACACACGTCCTCGGCGGCGGCGAGGTCGAAGCTGCCAACGAAGACCGACAGGCGGTCGAGCACGGCCTGCTCGGTCGCGGTGAGGAGGTCGTAGGACCAGTCCACGGTGGCCTGGAGGGTGCGCTGGCGGGGGAGAGCGGTGCGGCTGCCGCTGGTGAGCAGACCGAACCGCTGGTCCAGGCGCCGGTGGAGGTCGACGAGCGACATCGAGCGGAGGCGGGCGGCGGCCAGCTCGAGGGCGAAGGGCACCCCGTCCAGCCGCCGGCAGACCGAGGCGAGGAGTGCCGCCTCCGAGGCGCTGGGGGTGAAGTCGGCGTCGTAGGCCCGGACCCGTTCGAAGAAGAGGGCCACGGCGTCGGACCCGGCGAGGTCGGCGAGCGAGGAGGCGTCCTCGGGAGGGAGCGACAGCGGACCGAGGCGGTACACGCGCTCGCCGTCGATCCCGAAGGGCTCCCTCGACGTCGCCAGGACGTGGACGGCCTTCGAGCGCTCTTGGATGCGCCCGGCGATCCGGGCGCACTCGTCGACCACGTGCTCGCAGTTGTCGAGGACGATGAGCGTCTGCTGCTTCTCGAGCGCGTCCAGTAGGGCGTCGAGCCCGGCTGCTCCCGCCTCGACGTGCAGGCCGAGGGCCGAGTGGACGGCACCGGCCACCTCCTCGGGGGCGCCCACGCTCGCGAGGTCGACGAAGAACACCCCCTCACGGTTGGCATCCAGCAGCCGGGCGGCAACCTCCAGGGCCAGGCGCGTCTTGCCCGAGCCCCCGGCGCCGGCCAGGGTGACCAGACGGTGCGCCTCGACGAGGTCGGCCACCTCCGCCAGTTCGGTCCGCCGCCCGACGAAGGTGCTCGTTCGGTAGGGGAGGTTGTTCGGCAGCTCGGGGTTGTCGAGGGAGCGCAGCGGCGGGAACCTCGCCGGCAGGCCGTCCGCCACGACCTGGAAGAGCACCTCGGGCCGCCCGAGGTCCTTCAGCCGGTGCTGGCCGAGGTTGAGGAGCGTGGTGCCAGGGGAGAGCCCGTCGCGCACCACGATGGCCGCCGACTCGGAGAGGACCACCTGTCCGCCGTGGGCGACGCCGGCGATCCGGGCGGCGCGGTGGACGTCTTCCCCCACGAGGCCCGTGACCGTTTCGGACGCCTCGCCGACGTGGATCCCCATGCGCACCCGCACGGCTTCCCCGGCGGGCCAGGGGTGGTCCCCCATCGAACGCTGGACGGCGACGGCGGCGTTGACGCAGGCGCTCGGGGACTCGAACGTGGCGAAGAAGGCGTCCCCCTGGGTGTCCCGTTCCGTGCCTGCATGGCGGGAGAGGGCATCACGGACGATCCGGTGGTGGTCGGCGAGGAGGGTGGCGTAGCGGTCGGCGCCGAGCCGCGACAGCAGCTGGGTCGATCCTTCGATGTCCGTGAAGAGGAAGGTGAAGCTGCGCGTTCGGGAGACGTTAGTGCCGGTCGTCCCAGGTGGGAGCGGGTCCCGGTCGTACCGGCAGGCCCGGGACGGGGCCGGCCCAGGGGCTCGGTGCGCCAGCGTGCGCGGCGCGCCGTGAAGGCCGCCGCGCACGCCCAGGGGCGCATGGCCGGTCGATCGGGGTTGTGCGCCGCAGTTCGAAGGCGCAACCTATTGCCCGGACGAAGCGACCGGCCCATGGGGACGAGGTTCCCCCGCACCTCGTCGGACGTGACGGCCCACGTCGCCGTCCCGTCGCTCGCCACGGCAGCGCGCATCGCCGGTGCGACAGCGGACGCCACCGCGGCCGCCGAGCTGGCCCACCAGTTCCCGCCCGGGGCCGGGACCTGCCCCGGCTCCGCCTCCGTGGTGCTCGTCCGGGACAGCTCCTTCCCCGACGCCCTGGCGAGCCAGTACCTGGCGAGCTTCCTCGGCACGGGGACCCTGCTCACGCCGACCGGCCACCTGTCGTCGGTGACCGAGACCGCCCTCAGGGACGAAGGCATCGCCCGCGTCTACATCGTGGGCGGCAGCCTGGCGGTGAGCACAACCGTGGCGGGCGCGATCGGGTCCCTTTCCGCCTACCGGTGCGGCGGCACGGTCGCACGCGGCACGACGGTGCAGGTGACCCGGATCGCGGGCCGCACAGCGTACGCAACGGCCCAGGCCGTGGCGGCGTTCGTGGGCCCGGGCTTCGTGGGGCGGGTGGACATGGGCGGCGCCTATGGCGGGGTGAACCCGGCGGGCGGGACGGGTGCCTTCAA
Organism: Actinomycetes bacterium; assembly: GCA_021791845.1. Lineage (GTDB taxonomy): Bacteria > Actinomycetota > Acidimicrobiia > Acidimicrobiales > RAAP-2 > JAJYVT01. The sequence continues at coordinate 28,563 of JAJYVT010000032.1, forward strand.
CGCCACCGCCGGCACCGGCTCCCCCGCGCCGGCCACCGGCACCCTCCGCACGGCGATCGTGGTCACCGGCGCCAGCTTCCAAGACGCCGAGTCGGCGAGCGTCATCTCCTACGCCGAGCACCTCCCGATCGTGCTCACCGACCCCGTGTCGCTCTCGCCGCAGGCAGCCGCCACGATCACGGCACTCGGGATCAGGCAGGTGGTCGTGATGGGCGGCCCGCTCGCCGTCTCCGACGCCGTCGTCACCCAGTTGGAGGACCTCGGGGTCTCGGTGGTGCGGGTGGCGGGGACCGACTACACCGGCACGGCGGTCGAGGCGGCCGACTTCGAGCTGAGCACCTCCGGGCTCGGCTGGACGGCCGGGTCCGGGTTCGTCGTGGCGCGGGGCAACGGCTACGCCGACGGGCTCGCCGGCGCGCTGGTCGCGGCCGGCGCGGGCGCCGTGCACGTGCACGGGCCGGAGCCCCTCTTGCTGACCGAGACGCCGGTGTCGGTCGGGCCCTCCCTGCGGGGGTTCCTGGCCGAAGCGGGAAGCGGGGGCTCCCGCGGCGGACACGCGGTGGCGACGCTCACGGTCCTCGGTGGCCGCCTGGCGGTCACGACAGCCGCGGTGCGCACAATGCTGAACGCCCTTGGCTCCTGAGCCCGACACGTCCCGGGCCCGGCGCAGGTCGTCCGCCGGCGGGTTGGCGGCGGGTTGGCGGCGGGTTGGCGGCGGGTTCGCGGCGGGTTGGCGGCGGGTTCGCGGCGGGTGCGTGCCGCTGCTCGCAAGAGGTCCGGGAGCTCATGCCCGACCCCGAGCTCGACGCAGTGCTCCGTCAGCCCGTCAGGTGGACCGCCGAACGCCACGTCCCTCCGACGCCTGATCGAAAGGGAGCGGCGCGCGAGCGGCTGTCCTACAGCCGTCCTGCAACCGTGTCGGTGCGGCGGTGCCCCGGTTCGAGCGGAGCCTCGCTCGTGTCGCCGCGTTCGATGCTGGCGACGACCCTTCCGTCCAGTGTGACGTCGAACGGTCCGCGCCGGAGCTCGATCCCGACGCCTTGGCGGGTCAACCTGAGCATTGCTGGCACAGTGGCCTCCTGCCCCTTACGGGAGGAGGATAGATGAGAAGACTTCGTCAGAGCTACAACACCTACAGCGTCGGCTGCGCCGTCGCATGGGCAGCCATCCTCGGGGCGCTCGCCGCCCTCGGCGAGAAGGAGAAGGTGCGCAGGGTCCTGCCCGTCTGCGGCGGTTGGTGGATGGGCTGGGCGTCGGCGACGATCGCTCGCTCCGTCTACCCGCCACCGAAGTCCCGTCCACGAGCGGGCCGTGAGGGCGTGCGCGCACGTCTGCACGACGACCGAGGGTGATGTGGACCGGATGCCCCCGCAGCGCCACTTCAGTGCTCTGCCCCAAAGGGCTTGGGCTCGTCCCGACCCCTCATGGGACCGTACCCGACCCACCCGCGTGGGGCGAACGCGACCCCACCGTGTATCGGCGGCTCTGCGTCCGGCTCGACCGCGCCACCGAGGAGCGACCTCGTGAGGGCGGAGCGATCGGCCAGGAGCTCGATGGCGGCGCGCTCCAACATCTCGCCGCTCACCCGTATCGCAGCGGTGCCGTCCTCGAATGCAGCCGCCATCGCTGCACGCCGCACGACCTCTCTGATGTAGGTCGCGGTGCGCCCCTCCGTGGACCGCGATGCCGGTGCCAGATCGTCGTCCGAGAGCTCGGCCACCCCGAGCTGCCTCCCGTAGAGCCGGAACAGGCGCAACCGGCCGTCGCTGTCGGGAGCCGCGATCTCGACCGCCACGTCGACGCGACCAGGGCGTTCCGACAGTGCCCGCTCCAGGATGTCGACCCTGTTGGTCGTGAGCAGGAAGGTGACGTCGACGTCCTCTCCCAGACCGTCGATCTGGTTCAAGACCTCGAAGAGCAACGGGTTGCCCATCGGACCGAACGACCGGTCGGCGGCGACGAGGTCCACGTCTTCAAGCACCACGAGGGACGGCTCGAGGAGCCTGGCCAGACTGCAGGCTTGACCGAAGAGACGGAGCCCTTGACCCGAGAGGACGAACGCCGTCACGTCCGTGAGCTGTGAGAGCAGGTAGCGGACCGTATGCGTCTTGCCGGTGCCTGGGGGACCGTACAGGAGCACCCCGCGCTTGAGGTGCTGCCCGGCGGCGAGGAGCCGATCCCGGTGGTGAGCAATGCCGACCACGTGCTCCTCGACCTGCGAGAGCGTTGCGTCCGGCAGGACCAGCTCGTCTCGGCCAAGCGTCGGACGGCGCAGGAACTGAAACGCGCCGTACTCGCCCTCCCCCTGGGTGAGGGTCAGTACCTGACCGCGCAAGACGCTGTGCTGGACCGCGAGGCGTCGCAGGTCCGCGAGGAGATGCTGGGACCGCCCCTTGTCGTGCGAGACCACTTCGAGGACCGCCTGCTTGAACGGTCCCCGGTCTTCGATCCGGACGAGCATCGCCCAGCGTTCGCCCTCGTCCGCCATGAGGAGGATGCCGAACTGGATGCAGCTCTTGGTGCTGTCGGGTGAGTCGGGGACGTCCACGTAGTCGGCCGGCCCGATGCCGACACGGAATGTGCGGCCTGTCCCGAGGAGCTCGCCGAAGGTGTGGGAGCGTCGCTGCCAGCCTCGGACTCCGATGATCTCGGACGAACGACGGGGGTCCCCCTCGACCCACCTCTCGAACGCCACCTGGACGTCGACGAGCTGGTACATGGGGATGGTCTGCGACACGACCGGGAGGTCCTGAGGCGGGACGCCGAGATGCTCTTCGACGCGCGCGGCCAACTCGTTCGTGCCCTGTTCGGCCAGCGCCAGCTGTCGAGCGGAATCGAGGAGCTGCACCAGGCTGCGAGCGAGCCGGCGCAGATCGTCGGCACCCGGTGTCGTGACCTCCGGGTAGGACACGCCGCGAGCCTAGGCCGGCGCATGGGCGTACGGCCACGACGACCGCACCAGGTACTCGGAACGCAGTGCCGGGCAACGCGCCGGCGGGCCGTACGATGACGTGGTGCACCCCGACATCGACCGCCTGCTGGCCGAGTGGGAAGAGCGGCTCAAGTCGGAGCTTGCACAGCTCACCTCGTCGGCCGAAGAAGGCGGCAGCATCTCCTTCGGCAAGCGTGTCGGCGACGGGACCTCGATGGCGGTCGACCGCCTGGCTGCGGTCTCGACCCAGGAGCACCTGCTTGCCATGTTGCAGGACATACGGAGAGCGCGGGACCGCGTCGCCGATGGTGGGTACGGACTGTGCGAGCTCTGCGGAGCGCCGATCCCCGACGAGCGTCTCGAGGTGCTCCCGTGGGCGGTCCGCTGTGTCCAACACCGATGAACCCCGTTCGCACATCGGGATAGGTGGCACCGGAGCCCGGTCGGTGCGGGCGCCCCGGGGCTACCCCTGACGTCGGCGTGGACCCCGGACCTACGAGGTGACGTGCCTGACCTCGAGGCCCTACTCGGCGATCGACTCGACGTGGTCCAAGAGCCCGGCGTCGGCCCAGTGGACGTCCTCAAAGACCATGACCACAGGGGCCTTCTCTGCGATCCGCTCGAAGAAGGTGCGCCAAGCGCTCATGAGCTCCTGGTGATCACCTGGTGGGACGTCCCCCAAGGCGAGCAGGTAGGCGAGGCGGGGCTTCACCCAGCGTCGCTCGGCCCCGTCGATGACGAACTCGGCGACGCAGGTGCTGACCTTCTCCCTGGCGCTCTCCTCTCCCTCGTCCTCTGCGATGCCGGTTCGCATTCTCACGCACCACCTCGGCCAGGGCGTAGAAGGTGGCCCCCTCGCCGTAAGCGGAACAGCGCCCGTGGTGCCAGTAGACGTCGTCGGCCAGGCCGTCGACGTACGTCTGGGGCTCCCAGGCGAGACGGGACTTTCCGACGCCGGCGATCCCGGTCACCGACACCAGGCGGACGCTGCTGCCGGGTGGTGGCGTGCACCAGCTCGAACAGGAGCCGAAGGGTCTTCGTCCCGCGCCCGACGACGGGGGGTTCGATCGCCTCGCCTCTCCCCGCTCCCTTTCGCTGGCCCACGATCATGAGCGCCCGCCACCCCGGTGACCGGCTCGGCCGTGCCCTTCAACATGAGCTCGCGCACCTCCTCGAAGGCGATGGCGTCACGGGCCACCAGACAGGTCTGCTCGCCCACCAGCATGCGTAGCACAGCGTGCTACGATGGCGGGATGAAGGAGATCAACCAACGCCAGCTTCGCAACGACAGCGGAGAGATCATGCGCGGACTCAGCGAGGGCGAGACGTACGTCGTCACGCGCAACGGCACCCCGGTCGGAGAGTTGACGCCCTTGCGCAGACACCGATTCGTCCGTACGGAGGCCGCGATGGCCATGTTCCGGGGGGCGCCCCCGGTCGACTACAAGCTTCTCCGGAGGGATCTCGATGCAGTCGCCACGCAGGACGCCGAACCCCTTGGCTGAGCGCCCGGCCCGGGGGCTCATCGACACGTCGGTGGTGCTCGACCTCGAACGGCTCGATCCAGAAGGACTGCCGATCGAGCTGGCCATCAGCGCGTTGACTCTTGCCGAGCTGGCAGCAGGACCCCATGTCGCGTCCGACGCCAAGGAGCGCGGGGTTCGACAGGATCGCCTGCAGCGGACCGAGGCGACGTTCGACGCGATCCCGTTCGACACGACCGCAGCGCGGGCGTACGGACGCGTCTACTCAGCAGTGGCCTCGGCGGGTCGAAAAGCGCGGGGCGCACGAGCGGTCGATCTGTTGATCGCCGCGACGGCAGCCGCCGCCGACTTGCCGCTCTACACCCGGAACGTGGAGGACTTTCGTGGGCTCGACGATGTCGTAGCTGTCGTAGGTGTGTAGCCAGCCGGCGGTCAGGGACGTGGGTCCGGTCCCGTGTCACTGCCGTTGACGTCCATCGCTCTCCGCACTCGACGGCGCGAGCACCCTCCCCGTCGTCCACTGCTTCATCGGCTCGAGCTGATGCGGGCTCACCAATCGAGTGCCTGGTTCGCTCGCTCTCGAAGAGGTGCGATCCAAGCGCCGTCAAGACTCGCGCCATCGGTGGCTCCGAGTCGCGCGTCGGAGTGCTGGCACCGCGCGCCATAGGCACAGTGAAGAAGAAGGGCCCCGTCGACCACCTCGCGCTCGCGTGCATCGAAGGGTCGTCCTCGAGAGGCCTCGTAGTCGCGGACGAACTCGGCGGCCTCGAAGCTCACGAGACCTGTCTTGGCAAGGGATGCACACGGAAGGAGCCGCGGAAGCGTGACAATGGCCGGCGTGGAATGGACCGTTACGGCCGAGGTCGTTGAGTGGCGTGGACCTGCCCCGTACTTCTTCCTTCCGATGAGCCACGAAGACAGCGCCGACTTCAAGATCGAAGCGGCGGGACTGGAGTACTGGGGCCAGGTCAGCGTCGCCGTCGTGATCGGCAGAACCACCTTCACGACCGCCGTGTTCCCCAAGGAGGGGCGATACCTGGTGCCGCTGCGTGCCGACGTCCGAAGAGCAGAGAACATAGATCTGGGCATGCCAATCACTGCGACCGTCCGCCTGAACTACGACAGCGGAGCTCGCTAGGAGACCACTGAAGTAGAGGTGGTCCGGCGGCCAGTCGGGCCGCCCGATGGTGTGACGCATGCCTCGATGGGGGTCATCGGGGCTGCCCGGCTAACCGATCTGCCCGTTGCACTCCCGATA
>JAJYVT010000131.1 GCA_021791845.1 Actinomycetes bacterium
CTCCCCGAGGACAAGCTGTCCCTCGTCGAACGGGCGCAGCGGGACCGGCACGTGGTCGGCATGACCGGCGACGGCGTCAACGACGCGCCCGCCCTCAAGCGGGCCGAGGTCGGCATCGCGGTGTCGACGGCGACCGACGTCGCCAAGGACGCCGCCAGCGTCGTGCTGACCGACGCCGGGCTGGGCGGGATCGTGACCGCCATCGAGACGGGCCGGCGGGTGTACCAGCGCATGCTCACCTACACGCTGAACAAGGTCGCCAAGACCTTCCAGGTGTCCCTGTTCCTCGGTCTCGGCCTGTTCGTGACCGGCCGATTCGTCACCACCCCGAGGCTCGTGCTCCTGCTGCTCTTCGCCAACGACTTCGTCACGATGGCCATCGCCACCGATCGGGTCGGGTTCTCCCCCCGGCCCGACCGGTGGCACGTGCCGGCGATCTCGATCGCCGCGCTCGGCGTGGCCGTCCCGTGGCTGGCAGGATGCTTCGCCACCTTCCTGATCGGCCGGGACGTGCTCGGGCTCGGGCTCGCACGCACCCAGACGCTCGTCTTCGTGATGCTCGTCTACACGGGGCAAGCCACCGTGTACCTGGTGCGCGAGCGGGGGCACCTGTGGGCCAGCAGGCCGAGCACCTGGATGCTGGCAGCCAGCGCGCTCGACGTCGTCGGCGTGGCGGTGCTCGCCGACCGGGGTGTCCTGATGGCCCCGATCGGCGCCACCCCCATCGCCGTGCTCCTGGGCGCGGTGGTCGGGGCGACCATGCTGCTCGACCTGGCCAAGGCGCCGCTGCTCGGCCGTCTCCGTGGCCCGACCCTGGCCCGGGATGGCTCCGGCTGACGGAGGTGCATAACGTTGAGGATGACCGGGGAGGTCCTGCTGCCTGCCCGATCGGATCGAGGGACGAGGAACGGTGAGGCGATGATCGTCTGTGTGCCCGTGGACGCCGATGGTGCGGTGGACCCGAGATGGGGGCGGGCGGCACGCGTCGCCCTCGCCACGGTCGAGGGGGACGTGGTCAAGGAGTGGAGCGAGGTCGGCGTCACATGGGACTCGCTCCACGACACCGGCGGAGAGGGCGCCCACCATGCCAGGGTTGCCCGCTTCCTGCGCGACCACCACGTCGAGGCGGTCGTCGCCCACCACATGGGCGCCGGTATGACCCGGATGCTCGGCACCATGGGCATCGCCGCCCACCTGGGCGCCGCAGGGGACGCACGCCTCGCGGTCCTGTCGGCCGTCGCCTCATAGGCCCGCCACACCCCGCCGGCCCGGGTGCCCTCGCACCCTCAGGTTCGTTCAGCCTGGGCGACCGAGGTGGGCGGAGACGAACGCGCACCATCGGGTGACGGAGTCCACACCAGCCCAGGAACGGGACCTCCCTGACGGAAGGCCCGGAACGGCCGCTCGAGGACGTGCGGCGTCTCCACGTCGGCCGAGGCAGGACCGGTCCACCCGAACATACGTTCGCCACGGTAGCACCGCGGCCGCACGGCCTCACCGGCGACGGACAGCCCGGGAGCCCACCTCCGCTGTTCGGTCCCCAGGTTCGGGCTCCCGCCGTGCGACCATGTGCACGACCTGCCTGGTCGGACGACCGGGACCGACGACCCGCGTCCAGAACCGACACTGGAGAGACGATGCTGATCAGCACCATGAACGACATTCCCGGCTACGAGATCACCGAGGTGCTCGGGGAGGTGTTCGGGCTCACGGTCCGGTCGCGCAACGTCGGCTCGCAGATCGGCGCCGGGTTCAAGTCCCTGGTGGGTGGCGAGCTCAAGGGGATGACCAAGAACCTCGTGGCGAGCCGCGAGGAGGTCATGCAGCGGATGGTCGAAGAAGCGCAGGCGAAGGGCGCCGACGCGGTGATCGCCTTCCGCTTCGACACGTCCGACATGGGCAACAACTGGACGGAGATCTGCGCCTACGGCACCGCGGTGAAGGCCGCTCGACGCCCATAGGCGGCCTGGAACGTGGCCTCGTCGCCCCGCCGCTTCCCTGACCCGTCGCCCAAGGCGCATCCTCGGCTTCCAACGAGGCACCTGGGAGATCCCCCGGACGGCCGCCGAGGTGGTCGGACCCGGAGGCGATGAGTTTCCGGCAGCCGTGCCGTCCAGACAGGAGAGCGACCGAAGGAGGGCTGGCGGTGAACGACGCCATCGAGGAAGTGGGCTCCCGACATGAGTGAGGACCGGGTGGTCGATGCGGCGTGGGCTCGCCCCGCGTGGATGCCCGTCGCGGGACCGCTTCCGGCCAGTCTGGACGGACCCGTGCTGCTCGTCGGCACGCGGAAGGGGGCATGGCTCCTGGCGAGCGACGCCGAGCGACGGCGGTGGGCGATGGCAGGCCCGATGTTCCTCGGCCACATCGTGCACCATCTCGTCCTCGACCCCCGAGATCGGACGACCCTCCTCATGGCGGCCAAGACCGGCCATCTCGGACCGACCGTCTTCCGGTCCACGGATCTCGGATCGACGTGGACCGAGGCGAGCCGGCCGCCGGCGTTCAGCGCACAGGACTCGTACGGCCGAAGCGTGACCGCCGTCTTCTGGCTCTCCCCGTCCAATGAGGGCGAGCCGGACGCGTGGTACGCCGGAACGTCGCCGCAAGGCTTGTTCCGATCGGACGACGGCGGCGACACGTGGTCGCCCGTCGACGGTTGGAACGACCATCCGCGCTGGGGTGAGTGGGCCGAGTGGCCCGAGGTGGAGGGCACGCCCCTCGGCTCGATCGTCCACTCGGTGATCGTCGACCCGAGGGACGCCGCTCATCTCTACATCGGGCTCTCGGGGGGCGGCGTCTTCGAGTCCACGGACGCCGGAAAGGACTGGAGGCCGCTCAACGCGGGCTGCCAGGCGGACTTCCTGCCGGACCCCGACGCCGAGACGGGGCACGACCCGCACACCGTCAGGACCCACCCGCTCATGCCCGACCGGCTGTACCAGCAGAACCACTGCGGCATCTACCGCCTCGACCGGCCCGCGACCCGATGGACGAGGATCGGCGACAACATGCCGAGGGACGTCGGAGACATCGGGTTCCCGATCGAGCTCCACCCGCGCGACCCCGCCACCGTTTGGGTGTTCCCGATGGACGGGACGGACGTCTGGCCGCGGACCAGCCCCGGGGGCCGGCCGGCGGTGTACGTCTCCCGCGATGCCGGCGAGACCTGGGAACGGAAGGACGCCGGGCTGCCGGAGCGGGCGTGGTACACGGTGAAACGCCAGGCGATGACCGTCGACGTCGGCGACCCCGTCGGCGTCTACTTCGGCACCACCAGCGGCGAGGTCTGGGCCAGCACCGACGAGGGCGAGCGCTGGTCGCAGGTTGTCGCCCACCTTCCGGAGATCTACTCGGTCGAGCTGGCGGACCCGGCCTCGCGGAGGTAGTGGTGCCAACGCAGGCCTCGATCCAGACGGAGCCGCTGGACCTCACGGTGCCGCCGACGAAGGTGGCGGACGTGGAGCCCGGAGCCGCCTCGTGAACGTGCGGATCCCGACGCCCTTGCGCTCCTACACCGGCGGCGCGGCCAGTGTCGAAGCGACGGGCTCCACGGTTGCCGAGCTCCTCGAGGATCTCGACCGCCGCTATCCCGGCATTCGGTTCCGGATGGTCGACGAGGCCGGACGGCTGCGCCAGCACATGAACGTGTTCGTTCGTCGTGAGCGATGCAAGGACCTCACGACCTCGGTCGAGCCCACCGACGAGGTCGTGATCATGCAGGCACTGTCGGGGGGCTGATCCGACCCGGCCGCGCGCCGGCAACGTCGCCGCGACCGCTGGGGTTGGACATCTTCGGCAGGAGCAAGGTGCCGATCAGCCCGACGACGATGAAGGCGGCACCGATCAGCGAGACGAGCCGGGTGGCATCGGCCACGGCTCCTGACGCAGCCTCCACCAGCGCATGGCCGTGCGGCAAGGTGGCCAGCCGTCGGATCGCGACGCCGCCGCTGGCCCGGACGACGGCCGCGACGCGCCCGGCGGCGTCCGTCGGGACTCCGGGGACGGCCCGCACCGCTGACGCCGTCCTCGAGCCGATCGCGGTGGCGAAGATCGTTCCCAGGACGGCGATGCCGAATGCCGAGCCGACCTGGCGGTTCGTGCTCTGGATGCCGGACGCCTGTCCGCTCTGGACGGTCGGGACCTCGGAGAGGATCACGCCGGGAAGCTGCGCGCTCGCCATGCCGAGGCCGATGCCGTAGGCGGCCAGCCACGGGACCATGAGCCACACGTCGACGGCTGGCGCGACGACAACGCCGAGCCCGACGAGTCCGACGACCTCGAAGGCGAGCCCGAGACGCGCCACCCCGCGAGCGCCGACGGACCGGGCCAGCTCGGGCGTCACGCCACCGGCCACCAGGGTGCCCAGCGCGATGGCGAGGAGCACCACCCCCGTGTGGAGGGCGCTGTACCCGAGGACACCCTCGAGGAACAGCGGGAGGACGAAGAGGATCCCGAACTCGCCGAGCGAGACCATGAAGATGGCGGCCAGGCCGGCCGAGAAGGATCTGATGGCGAAGAGCGAGAGGTCGACGAGCACCACCCGACCTCGGCGTCGACGCCCCTCCTCGCGGAGGACGAAGGAGGCGAGGCTCAGGACGCCGAGGGCACAGATGAAGGGAATGGGCGAGGGCCAACTCGTCGGCCAGCGAAGCGCCCCGACCGCGAACGATGCGCTCTGGCTCCCCCACCCGTAGGTACCACCCTCGATGAGGGCGAAGACGACGCCGGCGAACCCCAGCGTCGCCAACGCGTTCCCGGCAACATCGACGCCGCGCCGGGCGGAAGGGGTGGAGGTCTCCGGCACGAACCGCGCGATGCCCACGACGATGATGGCGCCGATGAACAGGTTGACGAGGAACGCCCACCGCCAGCTCACGTCGGTGGTGAGCAGTCCGCCGACCAGGGGACCGAGCGCGCCGAAGACCCCGATGGTGGAGCCCCAGATGGCGAAGGCCACCGCCCGCTCCCTGCCGGTGAACAGCACGTTGACGGTGGCGAGCGTGGCCGGGAGGATCATCGCCCCACCGATGCCCTGGAGCGCTCGACCAGCGATGAGCACACCGCCATTGACGGCCGTCGCCGAGACCACGCTGGCGACGACGAACACGGCCGTGCCGAGCAGGAACATGCGTCGCCGTCCCCAGCGGTCTCCGGCATGGCCGAACGCGATCAGCAGGGCGGCGAAGACGAGCGAGTAGATCGAGTTCAGCCACTCGGCGCCCACCTCGGAGATGTGCAGGTCCCTGATGATCACGGGGACCGCGACGTTGACGATCGTGGCGTCAACGATGATCATGGCGACACCCAAGGCGATGAACGGCATCGCCGCCCATCGCTGCCGACCGCTCTCGGCGCCGGCGGTCACGTGCCGCCTCCGTGCAAGAGCCCCACGACGGCGTTGCGGGTCTCGCGACGCAGCTTCGGGCTGACGCCGCCGGCCGCTTGACGGGTTGCGGCCGCGGCGATGCCGTCGATGAGGGCCAGCACCAGTGCGGGATCTCGTGTGGGCCGGTCGGCGAGGGCTTCGTCCACGGTGGCCGCCAGCGCGTCACGCAGCGGGCGGTGTCCGTCGATCACCAATGCCTGGATCGGCTCGGGGAGATGGTCGAACTCGGCCATCAGGCGGGCCGCGGCCCCGTCGCGGGGCCTGGCGGCAAAGTCCAGCTGGCCGTCGAGCCACGCCGCCAGTCGGTCGGCGGGCGGCCCGGAGCCGCCGAGGACCGCCTCGGCCTCGGCCATGGCCGGCCCGAAGGCTCGCTCCAACCACTGGGCGACGAGCTCGTCCTTGTGGTGGGCGTAGCGGTAGAGCGACGTCCGGGCCAGGCCCACCCGCTCTCCGACGGCGGCGAGCTCCAACCCGTCGTAGCCCTCCTCGGCCAGGATGGAACCGACGGCGTCCAGTATCGCCTCGTGCTGCCGGTCCCGATGCTCCTTGACGGTGGGCGCAGCGATGCGGGGCACGGCGACTACCGCCCCCCCACCCGGCTCTCTCGAGCTGTCCACCATGGAAACGCCACGTCGCCATCATAGCGACGCTGAGTTGCCAAGTTGCCAGGATCCAGGTTCCGCGCCGGCACGTCGCCACGTGGCCAGCGGCCCGGCAGGGCGACGAGAAGACTCGTCCAAGAGCTCAGGCGCTGCACTGCCTCAGCGGCGCCGATGGGGGCCCGGACGAAGGCCCGTGCACGGGCCCGTCGACCAGAGGCTGCGGCCGGTCTGCTATCGGATGTGCACGCCCGAGAGCGCCCGGGCGATCACCAGCCGCTGGATCTCGCTCGTGCCCTCGAAGATGGTGTAGATCTTGGCGTCCCGGTGCCAGCGCTCGACCGGGTACTCGCGCACGTAGCCGTAGCCGCCCAGGACCTGGATGGCCTGCTCGGTCACCCACACCGCCGTCTCGCCGGCGAAGAGCTTCGACTGGGAGCCCTCCCCTGCCTCGAACCGCTTGCCGTTTGCCGCCATCCATGCCGCCCGCCACACGAGCAGCCGGGCGGCGTCGGTCCGCATCTTCATGTCGGCCAGCTTGAAGGCGATGGCCTGGTTCTCCACGATGGCCCGGCCGAACTGCTTGCGCTCCTTGGCGTACTCGAGGGCGTACTCGTGGGCGGCCCGGGCGATGCCCACCGCCTGCGCCCCCACCAACGGGCGCGAGGCCTCGAACGTGGCCATCGCCGCCTGGGTCGAGGTGCGCTTCCCCTCCCGGGCGCGGGCCAGGCGCTCGTCCAGCTTGTCCTTGCCGCCGAGCAGGCAGCGGCCGGGGACCCGGCAGTCGTCGAGGACCACCTCGGCGGTGTGAGAGGCGCGGATACCCATCTTCTTGAACTTCTGGCCCTGGCTGATGCCCTTGGTGCCCTCGGGGACGATGAAGCTGGCGTGCCCCCGGCTCCCGAGGGAGGGGTCGACCGACACCACGACGACGTGCGTGTTGGCGATCCCCCCGTTGGTGATCCACGTCTTGGTGCCGTTCAGGACCCACTCGTCCTTGGCCTCGTCGTACACCGCCCGCGACTTGAGAGAGGACACGTCCGAGCCCGCGTCCGGCTCGGACACGCCGAAGGCGGCGAGCTTCACGTTGTCGGGCGTGCCGAAGCACTGGGGGATCCACTCGGCCTGCTGCTCCGGGGTCCCGTTGCCGTAGATCCCGGCGACGGCCAGGGTCGAGCCGAAGATGGCCAGGGCGATGCCGGCGTCACCCCAGCTCATCTCCTCGTTGACCAGGGCCATCTGCAGTCCGGTCGGGTCCAGGAAGCAGTTGGCGACAAAATCGAACGAGTAGAGCCCGATCTTGGCCGCCTCCTCGATGATGGGCC
>JAJYVT010000033.1 GCA_021791845.1 Actinomycetes bacterium
GGTGCGGGCTGGGCGGCCGCCGGGGCTGCGGGCTGGGCGGCCGCCGGGGCTGCGGGCTGGGCGGCCGCCGGGGCTGCGGTCTCGCCGCTCGGGGCGCCGCCGTCGGCGATCACCGCCAGCCGTGCCCCCACGGGCACGGTCTCGCCCTCGGGGACCAGGATCTCCGAGAGGGTCCCGCTGGCCGGGGCGGGCACTTCCGAGTCCACCTTGTCGGTGGAGACCTCGAAGAGAGGCTCGTCCCGGTTCACCTGCTCGCCGACCGCCTTCATCCACCGGGTGATCGTCCCCTCCGTGACGGTCTCCCCCAGCTGCGGCATCGTGACGTCAGCCAACGTGCAAACCCCTTCCGGTCAGCGCCAGCACCGTCTCGCCGAAGGTCTCCGAGAGCGACGGATGCGGCTGGATGAACTGTGCAACCTCGTTGGGCGTGGCCTCCCAGTTGACGGCCAGGTAGCCGGCGCCGAGCTGCTCGGTGACCCACGGGCCCACCATGTGGACGCCGAGGATCCGCCCAGGCGTCCCGTCGGGACGCTGCTCGGCGATCACCTTCACCAGCCCTTCGGTGTCCCCGATGATCCGGGCCCGGCTGTTGCCACCGAAGGGGTCCTTCTTGACCACGACTGGGATGCCACGGGCGACGGCCTGGGCCTCGGTCAAGCCGGCGAAGGCGACCTCGGGGTGGCAGTAGATGGCCCACGGCACCCGCTCGTAGTCCACCGGCACCATCGGCTCGCCCAGCACGCCCTTGATCACGAGGATGGACTCGGCAAAGGCCACGTGGGCCAGCTGGGGGGTCCCGGCGCACACGTCCCCCACCGCCCACACGTGGGGCTCGTGGGTCTGCTGGTACTGGTTGACCACCACGAAGCCCCGCTCGTCCAGCTGCACCTCGGTCCCGTCGGACAGCAGCCCCTCGGTCCGGGGCCGTCGACCGACGGACACCACGATCGCCCCGACCTCGATCTCCTGGCCGTCGCCCAGCTGCAGCGCGGTGCCTTCGCCCCGCGGGGCGTGGCCCTTCACCTGGGCGCCGGTGACGACCTGGATGCCGCGGCGGCGGAACGAGCGCGCCACGGCGTTGGAGACGTCCTCGTCACAGCCGGCAAGGATCGAGTCCAACGCCTCCACCACGGTCACCTTGGACCCCAGGTCGGCCAGCAGCGAGGCGAACTCGCAACCGATGGCCCCTCCGCCCACCACCGCGGCAGACGCCGGCACGGCCTCCAGGTCCAAGAACTCGTCGGAGGTGAGCACCAGGCGGCCGTCCACGTCCAGGCCCGGCAGCGTGCGCGGCACCGAGCCGGCAGCCAGCACCACGTGGCGCCCGGTGATCTCGGTGCCGGCGTCCGGACCGTCCACCACGCGCACCCGGCGGCCCGGCAGCAAGGTGCCCGAGCCCGAGAGCACGGTCACCTTGCGCCCCTGCAGCAGGCCGCTCAGGCCCCGGTAGAGCTGGTTCACGACGGCGCCCTTCCGGCGCTGGTTGACGGCAAAGTCGATCGTGGGCGCGCCGGCCTCGATGCCGAACTCCGACGCGCCGGTGACGGTCCGGTAGACGGCGGCGGTCTCGAGGAACTCCTTGGCCGGGACGCAGCCCCGGTGGAGGCACGTGCCCCCCACCTTGTCCCGCTCGACGACGGCGATGCGCAGGCCCGCGGCCGCGCCGTACAGCGCGGCGGCATAGCCGCCGGGGCCGCCGCCGATCACTACGACGTCGTACTCCACGAGACCTCCTCCGGCGCCGCGCACGACGCGAACGGCCAACAGACTAACGGCGCTACGCGCGCAGGCCGTCGAGCACGCGGCGCACCCGGCGGCCCACGAGGCCCGCCCCGGCGCGCACGACGGTCGTCGCCGGCCGGTAGGCGTCCGACGCCTCGGTCAGCGCCTGATCCTCCGCCGCGCCGAGGTCGATGTCCGCCGAGGCGGCATTCGACTCCGCCTGGGCCACCGACGACGCCCCGGGGATCACCACGACGTTGGGCCGTCGCAGCAGCCATGCCAGCGCCACCTGGGCCGGGGTCGCGTCGTGGGCCGCCGCCACGTCGCGCAGCACCGACAGCAGGGGCTCGGCCGCCCGCAGATTGTCGGGTAGGAACGGCCCGGTGCGCGCCCGCAGCCCGGACGGCAGGTGCTCGGCGTCGTAGCGCCCCGACAGGATCCCCTGGGCGAGCGGGCTGTAGGCGATCAGGACCCGGCCGTTGGCCTGGGCCCAGGGCAGCAGCTCCTGCTCGGGCCGCCGGTCGAGGAGGCTGTAGCGAACCTGGTTGGAGAGGACCGGGCGGCCCAGGCACGCCTCCAGCGCCTGCCACCGTGCGAGGGGGTAGTTGCTCACCCCCACGTGGCGGGCGTGCCCCTCGTCGAGAAGACGCCGGAGCGCTGCCGCCGTGGCGCTCGGCGGGGCCAGGGGGTTGGGCCAGTGGAGCTGGTAGAGGTCGACGTGACCGGTGCCGAGGCGGGTGAGGCTGCGGCGCGCCCGCCATCCCACGACGGGGTCCACCGGCAGCACCGGCAGCAGCTTGGTGGCCACGAACGCCTCGTCCCGGCGGGACCCCAGCGCCGCGCCCAGAATGCGCTCGGAGCGTCCCATGGCGTAGATCTCGGCCGTGTCGAAGAGGGTCACGCCCAGATCGAGGGACCGCCGCACGATGGCGGGCGCCGTCTCTGCGGCGTACGTGGTGCCGTAGCCCCACTCGCCGGAGCCGAACTGCCAGGTGCCGAGCCCGACGGCGGAAAGGCGGGCGCCGCCCGCCTCGACGGAGCGCATCAAGCGGCTCGCACCGGGGAAGGGCCTGCCCCACGGGGCCAGCGGGCGGACGGTGGCGGCGGCGTCACTTCGGCGGCATGCGGATGCCGCCGTCGAGGCGGATCACCTCGGCGTTGATGTAGTTGTTGGTGGCGATGTGCACCACCAGCTCGCCGTAGCGGGCCGGGTCGCCGAGCCGCTTGGGGAAGAGCACGGACTGGCCGAGTGCCTGTCGCTGCTCCTCGGGGAGCATGCCGAGCAGCGGGGTGTCGAAGAGCCCGGGGGCGATGGTGACGACCCGGATGCCGACCACGGAGAGGTCGCGGGCCGCCGGCAGCGTCATGCCCACGACGGCACCCTTGGACGCCGAGTACGCCAGCTGGCCGATCTGGCCGTCGAAGGCGGCGACGGAGGCCGTGTTCACGATGACGCCCCGCTCTGTGTCGGTCAACGGGTCGGTCTTGGCGATGGCTGCCGCCGCCTTGGTCATGATGTTGAACGTCCCGATCACGTTCAACCGCTGGATGAACTCGAACGGCCCGAGCTCGTGCGGGTTGCCCTGGCGGTCGATCACCCTGCCGATCCAGCCGGTGCCGGCACAGTTCACGGCCACCCGCAGCGGGCCGGGGTCGGCGGCCCGGTCCACCGCCCGCTGGCAGTGCTCGGGGTCGGTCACGTCGCCGGCCACGGACGCGCCGCCGATCTCGTCGGCCACCGTCTTGGCGCCGTCCTCGTTCAGGTCGAAGACGGTGACGTGCACCCCCTGGGCCGCGAGGGCCCGGGCGGTGGCGGCGCCGAGCCCGGAGGCGGCGCCGGTGACGATTGCGGAGCATCCGGCGAGTTCCATGGGGTCGAATCTAGGAGCGTCGGCGCCGGCTGGGCCACACGGGCGCCCGAGCTCCCGGTGCGCCCCGCCCCGGTGGTCGCGGCGGCGACGGCCAGTTCGTCGACGACGTCGTTCCACCGGTCGCCCGAGTGGCCCTTCACCCACTCGAAGCGGACCGGCACCGCCGGGTCCAGCGCCAGGTCGAGGAGCGGCTCCCAGAGGTCGCGGTTGGCCACCGCCTTGCCCTGCGAGTTGCGCCAGCCGCGGCGCTGCCAGCCGGCCCACCAGCGCTGGCGGAAGCAATTGACCACGTAGGCCGAGTCACTGCGGACCAGGATGGCCCCGCCGGCCGCCTCGGCTCGCAGCGACTCGAGCGCCCGTAGCACGGCGGTGACCTCCATGCGCTGGTTGGTCGTGCGGGGGTCGGCGCCGCTGGCGAACCGCCCGCCGGGCACGGCCCACGCCCAGCCGCCGGGGCCGGGGTTCCCGAGGCAGGACCCGTCGGTGTACACGGTGATCATCGGGCCGGTCTACTACGGGCGGCGCCGGGCCGGGCCGTGTCGCCGGCCCGGGCCGTTCGACCGGTACCGTGGGGAGCGTGCTCTTCGACGGCGTATCCCACCAGGTCCCCGACATCGACCCGACCGAGACGTCGGAGTGGCTGGACTCCTTCGAAGCCGTGGTGGCGGCGCACGGCCGCCCCCGCGCCCGCTTCCTCTTGATGAAGCTCCTGGAGCGGGCCCGCTCGCTCCAGGTGGACTTCCCCTCCACCGTCTCCACCCCCTACGTCAACACCATCCCGGCCGACGAGGAGCCCTGGTTCCCCGGCGACGAGCACCAGGAGCGCCGCATCCGGGCCTTCATCCGCTGGAACGCCGCCGCCATGGTGGTCCGGGCCAACATGCGGACCGACGGCATCGGCGGCCACCTGTCCACCTACGCCAGCTCGGCCGCCCTCTACGAGGTCGGCTTCAACCACTTCTTCCGGGGCAAGGACGACGGCGGTGCGGGCGACCAGATCTTCGTCCAGGGCCACGCCTCCCCCGGCATCTACGCCCGGGCCTTCGTGGAGGGGCGCCTCACCGAGCACGACCTGGACAACTTCCGGCACGAGGTCGGCGGGGGGCTCCCCAGCTACCCCCACCCGCGGTCGCTGCCCGACTTCTGGGAATTCCCCACGGTGTCGATGGGCCTGGGCCCGATCGCCGCCATCTACCAGGCGCACGTCAACCGCTACCTGCACCACCGCCAGCTCGTCGACACCAGCGGCAGCCGGGTGTGGTGCTTCGTCGGCGACGGGGAGATGGACGAGCCCGAGTCCATCGGCGCCCTCGGCGTGGCCGGGCGCGAGCACCTGGACAACCTCATCTTCGTGGTCAACTGCAACCTCCAGCGGCTGGACGGGCCCGTACGCGGCAACGGCAAGGTCATCCAGGAGCTCGAGGCCCTCTTCCGGGGCGCCGGCTGGAACGTCATCAAGGTCATCTGGGGCTCCCGCTGGGACGAGCTCCTGGCCCGGGACGTCGACGGGGTGCTCCTGGACAAGATGAACACCACGGTGGACGGCGAGTTCCAGAAGTACGCCGTCGAGTCGGGCGCCTACATCCGCGAGCACTTCTTCGGTCCGGACCCCCGGTTGCGCAAGCTGGTCGAGCACCTCTCCGACGACGAGCTGCGCACGCTGCCGCGTGGCGGCCACGACTACCGCAAGCTCTACGCCGCCTACAAGCTGGCCACCGAGCAGCGCGGGGCGCCCACCGCCATCCTGGCCAAGACGATCAAGGGTTGGACCCTCGGGCCCCAGATCGAGGCCCGCAACGCCACCCACCAGATCAAGAAGATGACCCGGGACCAGCTGCGGGCCCTCCGTGACCGCCTGTACCTGGCGGACGAGATCCCCGACGAAGCCCTGGAGGCCGACGCTCCCCCCTACTACCGCCCGTTCGAGGGGTCCGAGGCCCACGAGTACCTCACGGCCCGGCGCAAGATGCTGGCCGGCGCCGTCCCCCGCCGGGTCGTCCGCCCGGCCAAGGTGGTCCTCCCCGCCCCCAAGGTCTTCGCCGACCTCACCGCCGGCTCCGGCCCCCAGGCCGTGTCGACCACCATGGCGTTCTCCCGGCTCCTCCGGAACCTGGTGCGCGACCCCGAGTTCGGGCCGCTGGTGGCGCCCATCGTCTCGGACGAGGCCCGGACGTTCGGCCTCGAGCCCATCATCGCCGAGGCCAAGATCTACGCCCCCGAGGGCCAGCGCTACGTGCCCGTGGACGCCGACCTCCCCCTCAAGTACGCCGAGAGCGTCTCGGGGCAACTGCTGCAGGAGGGCATCACCGAGTCCGGCGCGGCGGCGGCCTTCACCGCCCTCGCCACGTCCTACGCCACCTGGGCCCGCCCCATGCTGCCGGTCTTCCTCTTCTACTCCATGTTCGGCTTCCAGCGGGTGGGCGACCTCCTGTGGGCGCTCGGGGACATGCGGGGCCGCGGCATCCTGGCCGGCTGCACGGCCGGCCGGACGACGCTGCTCGGCGAGGGGCTCCAGCACGACGACGGCCACTCGCCCCTCCTCGCATCCACCAACCCGGCGGCCCGGGTGTACGACCCCGCCTTCGCCTACGAGGTGGCGGTGGTGGTGGAGGACGCCGTCCGCCGCATGCTCGGCGACGAGCCGGAGGACCGCTTCTGGTACATCACGCTGTACAACGAGAACTACGCCATGCCCCCGCTGCCCGAGGGAGCCGAGGGTGACGCCGTCCGGGCCGGCATCCTCCAGGGCCTCTACCGCTACGGCCCGCCGAGCGAGGTCGGCGACGGGCGGCCGCACGCCTCGATCTGCTTCTCGGGGCCGATGTGGCAGGTGGCGACCGAGGCACGGCGGCTGCTGGCCGAGGAGTGGGGCGTCTCGTCCGACACGTGGTCGGCCACCAGCTGGGCCACCTTGCGCACCGACGCCGTCAGCTGCGAGCGCTGGAACCGGCTCCACCCCGAGGGCGAGCGCCGGACGCCCTACGTCACGAGCACGCTCGGCGGCGGCCCCGACCCGGTGGTGGCGGTGACCGACTACATGCGGGCGGTGCCCGACCAGGTCGCCCGCTGGGTCGAGCGGCCGTTCGTCTCCCTCGGAACCGACGGGTTCGGCCGCTCCGACGCCCGGGAGGCGCTGCGCCGCTACTTCGAGGTGGACGCGCCCCACGTCGTGGTCGCCGTGCTGTCGGCCCTGGCCTCCCGGGGTGCCGTGGAGCCGTCCGCGGTGGCCGAGGCGATCCGCCGCTACGGCATCGACCCCGACGCGGCCGCCCCCTACCTGGCCTGACCGGCGCGGCGGCACCGGGCACCCGCGGGACGGATCAGGAGCCCGGGTAGGAGAGACCGAACTCGGACAGCACCGCACCCGACGCGTCGGTCGGGCTCGCACCGGGATAGACGAGCGACACCTGGGTGAAGGCGGGGCCCGAGGTGCCGCGGACCACTGTGGACAGGGTCACCTCCGCTCGGTAATGGGCGATCGTCCCGACGGCGCAGTCCGGTGTGCACAGGTTCAGCCACAGGGTCCCCGTGCCGGACGCCGACGTCGCGCTCCACGCCGTCCAGTGCAGGTCCTCCAGGCCGATCCCGCCGTCGGCGCAGGCGATCACGATTGTGGCCGGGTGCTCCGACAGCTGGGCCTGGGCCCGGCTGCCGCAGTCGGCGGCCACCCCGGTGGCCGGTGCGGTCCCGGGGCCGGACCCCGTCGGGTGGGCGCCGTTGGGATGCGAGTCGGCGGCGGTGGCTGCATGCGGTCCCGGCGTGGCGCCGCCCCCGAGCACGGCCAGGGCGACGGCCGACGCCGCCAGCACGACGACCGCGATCCAGAGCACCCCGCGCATCGCGTGATCGTACGACGCCGCGTCCGGGACGCGCGTCGGGCTAGGAGCCGGTGGCCGTCCCCTGCTGGCGCCGGGCGTAGATGTCGAGCTTCGCCAGGGCCTCGGTGTAGATGCGCCGCAGCGCGACGGGGGCGAACCGCTTCTCGAAGAACCCGCCGACGCCGCCCGCGCCCTGCCAGGTCGTCTCGATCCCCACCTTCGAGGACTGCGGTCCGTCGGGCTGGACGGTCCAGGTGGTGACCAGGCTCGACCCCGTGTCGGACTCCGTGAGCACCCGGCCCGGCTCGGGCTCGGTGACCGCCATCCGGTACGGCCGCTGGCGGCCCCCGGCCGTGACGGTGAACCGCACCACGGTGCCGGCACCGACCCCTCCCTCCTCGACCGCCCAGCCGGAGAAGGCGTCGGGCAGGAACTGCGGGTGGTGCCGGCGGTAGTCGGCCAGGTACCCGTAGACGGCGGCAGGGGGCGCGGCCACGGTGCCGTCGACGGCGACGCGGATGGTGCTCATGCCCCACGGCCTACCACGCGGCAGGGCGACCGGCGCTCCAGTCGAAGAAGCCCCGGCCGGCCTTCTTCCCGAGCTCGCCGGCGGCCACCTTGTCGCGGAGCAGCTGGGGCGGCGCGAAGCGGGGGCCGAGCGTCCGCTCCAGGTGCTCGGCGATGGCCAGCCGCACGTCCAGGCCCACGAGGTCGGTCAGGCGCAGCGGCCCCATGGGGTGGCGGTAGCCGAGCACCATGCCCCGGTCGATGTCCTCCGCCGAGGCGACGCCCTCCTCCAGCATGCGGATGGCCTCGAGCCCGGCCGCCACCCCGAGCCGGCTGGTGGCGAAGCCGGGAGCGTCGCGCACGACGATCTCCTCCTTGCCGAGCTCGCGCACCCAGCGGCGGGCGGAGGCGACCGTCGCCTCGCTCGTGACCGGCCCGGTCACGAGCTCGACCAGCGCAGACCGGGGAACCGGGTTGAAGAAGTGCATGCCGAGGAACCGCTCGGGCCGCTCGAGGGCGCTGGCGAGCGCGGCGATCGACAGCGAGCTGGTGTTGGAGGCGACCACCGCGCCCGCCGGGACCCGCCGCTCGGCCGCCGCCAGCACCCGGCGCTTGAGCGACTCGTCCTCGGGGACCGCCTCGACCACGAGGTCGGGGGCGCCGTCCCCGAGCTCGGGGATCCCGGCGACCACCTCGATCGACGCGATCGCCCCCGCCGCCTCACCTGGGCTGGCGGCCCGCTCGGCGGCGTGCGCCAGGCGTGCCCGGGCCGCGGCGGTCGCCGCCTCGTCCACCTCCACCAGCCGCACGCCGTACCCCGCCTCGGCCATCACCTGGGCGATCCCGGCCCCCATCGTGCCCCCGCCGATCACGAGCACCCGCATGTCGCCCTAACTTATTGGCCCATGCGCGATGCGGTGATCTGCGAGCCCGTGCGCACCGCGGTGGGCGGCTTCGGCGGCGCGCTGGCGGTCGTGGGCGCGGCCGAGCTGGCGGCGGCGGTGATCGGGGCGGTCATGGCCCGCACCGGCATCCCGCCGGAGCGGGTGGACGACGTGGTCCTCGGGCAGGGCTACGCCAACGGCGAGGCTCCCGCCGTCGGCCGCGTGGCCGCCCTCGACGCCGGCCTGCCGGTCGAGGTGCCCGGCCTGCAGGTGGACCGGCGCTGCGGCTCGGGGTTGCAGGCGGTCGTGCAGGCGGCGATGCAGGTGCAGACGGCGGCCGCCGACCTGGTGCTGGCCGGCGGCGTCGAGAGCATGAGCCAGGTCGAGTACTACTCGACGGCGGCGCGCTGGGGGGCCCGCCTCGGCGACGTGGCCCTCGTGGACCGGCTGGCGCGGGGACGCGTGACGGCCGGCGGCTCCCGGCACCCCGTGCCCGGCGGGATGATCGAGACGGCCGAGAACCTGCGCCGCGACTACCGCATCTCCCGGCAGGAGCAGGACGAGCTGGCCCTGCGCTCGCACCGCCTGGCCGTCGAGGCCCGTCCGCTCTTCGCCCAGGAGATCGTGCCCGTGATGGTGCGCACGCGGCGTGGCGAGACCCTCGTCGAGACCGACGAGCACCCCCGGGCCGACGCCTCGCTCGAGGCGCTCGCCGCCCTCCGCCCGGTGCGGGGTCGCGAGGACCCCGAGGCCACGGTCACCGCCGGCAACGCCAGCGGACAGAACGACGGGGCTGCGGTGTGCGTCGTGACCCACCCCGACCTGGCCCACGAGCTGGGGCTCCGGCCCCTCGCCCGCCTGCGGTCCTGGGCGGTGGCGGGCGTGGCCCCCGACCGCATGGGCCTCGGGCCCGTGCCGGCCACGGCACGGGCGCTGGCGCGCGCCGGGCTGACCCTGGCGGACATGGACCTGATCGAGCTCAACGAGGCCTTCGCGGCCCAGGTGCTGGCCGTGCTACGGGAGTGGTCGCTGCCCGACGGGCTGGACCGGGTGAACGTCCACGGCTCGGGGATCTCGCTCGGGCACCCGATCGGGGCGACCGGCGCCCGGATCCTGGCGACGCTGCTGCGGGAGATGGACCGTCGGGGTGCCCGCTACGGCCTCGAGACCATGTGCATCGGAGGCGGCCAGGGCATCGCCGCGGTCTTCGAGCGCACCGAGTAGACGCGGCGGCGGGCGCGATCAGCCGCCGGCCCCGATCAGCCGGCGGCGTCGCCCAGGACCCCGCGGGCGATCACGACCTGCTGGATCTGACTGGTGCCCTCGTAGATGCGGAAGACCCGGGCGTCACGGTAGAAGCGCTCGACCGCCACCCCCCGCATGTACCCAGCCCCGCCGTGCACCTGCACCGCCCGGTCCGCCACCCGCCCCACCATCTCGCTGGCGAAGTACTTGGCCACCGACGGCAGCACGCGGCGGTCCCGCCGCTCGTCGTAGGCGCGGGCCGCCGACAGCACCAGGGCGCGGCCGGCCTCGAGATCGGTCACCGAGTCCGCCACGAGGCCCTGGACCAGTTGGAAGGCGGCGATCGGACGCCCCGACTGGTGCCGTGCCCGGGCGAAGGCGACGGTCTCGTCCACGAGCCGGGCGGCCATGCCGACGCACAGTGCGGCGATGTGGAGCCGCCCGTGCGCCAGGCACCGCATGGCCGTCGACCACCCGGCCCCCTCCCCCGCCTCGCCGCCGACCAGCGCGTCGGCGCCCACCCGGACCCCCTCGAGGTGGACGTCGGCCGTCCACGCACCCGCCTGGCCCATCTTGCGGTCCCGCGGCCCCACGGTGATGCCGGGCGTGCCGGCGGGGACCATGAAGACCGAGATCCCGGACGCTCGCTGCTCCGCCGTCCCCGTCCGGGCGAACACCATGAACACGTCGGCGACGGGCGCGTTGGTGATGTAGCGCTTCGTCCCGTCGAGGACCCAGCCCTCGGCGTCGCGCCGGGCGGCGGTGGTGAGGTCCGAGGGGTCCGAGCCGGCCTCCGGCTCGGTCAGGGCGAACGATGCCACCAGGTCGCCGGCGGCGATGCGCGGCAACCAGTGACGGCGCTGCTCCTCGGTCGCCCCCTCCAGCAGCACGTGCCCCCCGATGCCGTTGTTGGTCCCGAAGAGGGACCGGAACGAGGGCGTCGTGTACCCCAGCTCGAACACGAGCCGGCACTCCTCCTCCATCGACAGGCCCAGCCCGCCGTACGCGGCGGGGATGGCGAAGCCGAAGAGGCCCATCGCCTTTGCCGCCTCCTGGACGGCGGCGGGGATCTCGTCGTCGCGGTCGATCTGGGCCTCGAGCGGCACCACCCGGTCCCGCACGAACGACCGGACGGTCGAGAGGATCTCTTCGAGCGCAGCCGCGTCCACCGCTCCAGCCTGCCTCAGTGGGGCTGCCAGGCGTCGGGGTCCGCCGTCAGCCGCTCGATCCGGTGGGGCAGCTTCCCGCTGGCGATGTCCCCTACCGTCACCCGCTCCAGCACCTGGCGCAGCGACGCCCGTACGGCCACCCACACCTCTTGGAGGTGCGCTGCCGACCCGTCGTGGCTGGCCACCAGCCAGCTCGGCCAGGATGGCACCGAGGAACCGCGGGGGAGCCCCTGGTCGGCGGCCAGCTGCTCGGCGGTCTGCGGCGACCCCGCCGCCGCCAGGCTGAGGAGGGCGCGGAGCCCGTAGGCGACCTTTGCCGGAACGTGCACGCCCCGATTCTGCGCCAGGCAGGCGCCCGGGCGACGGACCCCGACTTGTGCACCGGGACCGCATTTCCGTACACTGTGCAACTATTAGTCGGACCAGTGACCAACGGGACGCCGTCGTCGACGCGGTGCTGAGCGCCAGCCGGGTGCTGGTGGCCCTGGCGGCGCGCTCGCTCGCCGACCTGGACGAAGAGGTGACCCTCAGCCAGTACCGCGCCCTGGTGGTGCTGGCGTCGCGCGGCCCGCAGGGTGTGGCGGCCATCGCCGACTCGCTGGGGATCACGCCGCCCACGGCCTCGAGGCTCTGCGAGCGGCTCGTCCGCAAGGGGCTGGTGCGCAGGCGGACCGACCGCAACGACCGGCGCCAGGTGCGTGTCGCGCTCACCGACAGCGGCCACAACCTGGTGGACGTCGTCACGAGCCGGCGGCGCCAGGAGATCAGCACCCTGCTGCGCCGGGTCCCCCAGGAGGCCCGGCAGTCGATGGTCGCCGGGCTGCAGCGCCTGGCGGAGGCCGCGGGTGAGGTTCCCGAGCAGGACTGGAGCAGGGGTTGGGACCTGTGACGAGCGACCGCGCCCAGCACGACACGCGGCCGTGACCACGGGAGGGGCCCGACGTGCCCGATGACGACCTGACGCCCAGCGACGCCCAGGGGGCGGAGCCCGAGACGCACCTCACCCCTCCCGAGCACGACCCGGCCCGGGAGGCCGAGCCCGGCGCCACCGGCCAGCCGCCGGCGCCGGAGGTGCCGCCCGGGCTCACAGGAACCGGGGGCGAGCCCACGGTGCCGCCGCCGGTGGCCGCCCCCACACCGCTCGAGCTCCTCCACGAGCGCGCCGCCTGGCGGCGCTTCGCCAGCTGGTCCGGCACGCACGTGAACGGCATGTCCTACCTCATGCGGTGGCTCATCCTGGCGACGATCATCGGGGCGGTCGCCGGCTGCGGCGCCGTCGTGTTCTACGAGGCCCTGCGCCTGGCCACCCACTTCTTCCTCGGGCTCATCGCCGGCTACCACGTCCCCACCCCGGCGGGTGAGGGCTTCTCGGCCGGGTCGTCGCACTACGTGCGGGCGTGGGCCATCCCGATCGTGGTCGTGATCGGCGCCCTGCTGGCCGGCTTCATCGTCTTCACCTGGGCCCCCGAAGCCGAGGGGCACGGCACCGACGCCGCCATCGACGCCGTCCACTACAACCCCCGGGGCATCCGCCTGCGGGCGGTCGTGATCAAGATCATCGCCTCGGCCCTCACCATCGGCTCGGGCGGGTCCGGCGGCCGGGAAGGCCCGACGGCCCAGATCAGCGCCGGCTTCGGCTCGCTCCTGGCCCGGGTCCTGGACCTCTCGCCCGAGGACGGCCGCATCGCGGTGTCGATCGGGATCGGGTCGGGCATCGGCGCCATCTTCAGCGCTCCGCTGGGCGGGGCGGTCCTGGCCGCCGACGTCGTCTACCGGGAGGACTTCGAGTACTCGGCCCTCGTGCCCGGGCTGTTCGCCTCGATCGTCGCCTACGCCATCTTCGGCGCCGTCTACGGCTTCCACCCCCTCTTCGCCACGCCCGGCTACCGGTTCGACCAGCCCATCCAGCTGCTGTGGTTCGGGGTGATCGGGCTGCTGGCCGGCGGGATCGGGCTCCTCTACTCGAAGGGCTTCTACGGCGTGGTGCGGATCTCGCACCGCCTCCCGTTCTCCCGCAAGCTGCGCCCGGCAGCGGGCGGGCTCCTCGTCGGGCTCATCGCCCTGGCGGCGCCCCAGGTGCTGGGCACCGGCTACGGATGGGTCCAGAAGGGGCTCTCGGACCAGCTGCTCCACACGTCGCTGTGGCTCATCCTCCTCCTGCCCTTCGCCCGGATCGCCGCCACCGCGCTGTCGATCGGGACCGGCGGGTCCGGCGGCGTCTTCGGCCCGGGCATGGTGATCGGGGCGTTCACGGGCCTGGCGTTCTGGCGGTTGTTCGAGCCGATCGCGCCGGGCGTCGGGCACGACCCGGCGCCGTTCGTGGTGGTCGGGATGATGGCGGTGTTCGGCGGCATCTCGCGGGCGCCGCTGGCGGTCATGCTCATGGTGGCGGAGATGACCGGGAGCATCCAGATCCTGGCGCCGGCCATGGTGGCCGTGGCCGTCGCCACCTTCATCGTCTCCCGCAACGACGACAGCATCTACCGCTCGCAGCTGCGCAGCCGGGCCGACTCGGAGGCGAGCCGGCTGCAGTTCGGCATGCCGCTCCTGGCGCTGGTGCAGGTACGGCACGTGGCCCGGCCGCCGCGCGTGGTGATCGCCGACACCGAGTCGGTCGCCCACGGCCTGGCGCAGCTCGAGGAGGCGCGCGTCCCCGGCGCGCCCGTGGTCGACGCCGACGGCCTGTACCTCGGCACCGTCACAGCCGACCGGCTCCGGCGGGCGGCGGAGTCCCAGGCGGACACGCCGGTGGCGTCGGCCGTGGACGCCACCACCGCCACGGTGCCGGAGAGCGCCCGCCTCAACGTGGCCCTGGAGTCGCTCATGCAGGCCGGCGGCCAGTGGGTGACGGTCACCTCGAGCCGGCGGGTGGTCGGCATCCTCGCGGTGGGCGACGTCGTCACCGGCTACGAGCGGGCCCTGATGACCAATGCCGGGCAGATCACCGAGGTGTCCCAGAACGCCGTCACCTTCGAGGAGCGGGTGGGCGAGGGCTCGCCGCTGGCCGGCGTCGCGCTGCGCGACGCCGGCCTCCCCCCCGGCTGCATCGTCGTGTCCGTCCAGCGCGGCGAGCAGATGCTGTTCGCCACCGGCTCCACCGTCATCGAGCGGGGCGACCTCGTGAGCGCGCTCACCAACCCGACGACGGCCGAGGCGGCGCGGCGCATGGTCCGGGGCACCGACGAGCCCCCGCCGCCGCTGGTCGAGCGGGGCAGCCAGATGGTGTAGGCGTCGGCATGGCGCGACCTACACTTCGCGCCATGCCCCGCCGCACGCTCCGCCTGGCCGGCGACCCCGCCGCCGACGCCCTCCTCACCAAGGACCCGCTCGCCCTCCTCATCGGCATGGTCCTGGACCAGCAGGTCCCCCTCGACTGGGCGTTCCGCGGCCCCGCCTCCATGGTCGAGCGGCTGGGGCTGCCCGTGCCGATGGACGCGGCGCACCTCGCCGCCATCGACCCCGAGGTGCTGGGCGAGGCCTTCGCCCGGCCGCCGTCGCTGCACCGCTATCCCCGCGCCATGGCCGAGCGGGTGCAGGCGCTGGCGGCGCTCGTCGCCGAGGACTACGCCAACGACGCGGCGCGGATCTGGACCGGTGCGGGCGACGGGGCCGACCTGCGCCGGCGCGTGCAGGCCCTGCCCGGCTTCGGCGAGCAGAAGGCACGGATCTTCGTGGCCCTCCTGGGCAAGCAGCTGGGCGTGCGGCCCAAGGGCTGGGAGGAGGCATCGGCGCCCTTCGGCGAGCGCGACAGCTTCCGCTCGGTGGCCGACATCGTCGACGCCGACAGCCTGGCCGAGGTCCGCCGGCGCAAGAAGGAGGCCAAGGAGGCGGCCAAGGCGGCGCGCGCGGCGCGGTGACGACGCTCGCCGGGCGGCGCCTCTACCTGTGCACCCCCGACCGGCCGGACCTGGCGGACTTCGTGGCCGCGTGCGTCGCCGGCGGCGTCGACATCGTCCAGCTCAGGGACAAGTCGCTCGACGCCCGGCCGCTCCTCCGCCGGGCGGCGGTCGTCCGCGCGGTCTGCGCCGACCACGGCGTCCCCTTCGTCCTGAACGACCGGCCCGATCTCGCCCTCGAGGCCGGCGCCGACGGCGTCCACGTCGGCCAGGACGACGCGCCCCCGGCGCTCGCCCGGCGGATCCTCGGCTCCGACGCCATCGTGGGGCTGTCGACCCACGACCCCGACCAGCTCGAGCAAGCGCTGGACGAGCCGGTGGACTACCTCTCCGCCGGTCCCGTGGTCCCCACGCCGACCAAGCCGGGGCGGGAGGGGACGGGCGTCGCCTACGCCGCCCTGGCCACCGCCCGTTCGGCCAGGCCGGTGTTCGTCACGGGCGGGGTCTCGCCGACGACCGTGCCGGCTCTCGCCGCCGCCGGGGTCCGCCGCTTCGTGGTGGTTCGCTGGCTGACCGAGGCCGCCGACCCGCGGTCGGCGGCCCGGGCACTGCGCGACGCCGTCGACCGGGCACTGGACGGGGAGGCGAAGGCGGAGCCCCGAGGAGCGGAGGACGGGTAGCCAGATCCCGAGGGTCAGCGGTGCCGCTCGATCCAGCCCACGAGGGTCGCCACCACCCGGGGATCGACCCGGAGCCAGTGCCCCGCACCGGGCACGATGCGCACGTCCACCGGGCCGTCGGCGGCAGCGTCTGCCAGCGCCCGGGCGGCGGCCACCGGGACCTCCGCGTCGTCGGAGCCGTGCATCACGAGGAGCGGACGGCTGCCGAGATGGGCGGCGGCGTCGAGCGGCGCCAGCGCCACCAGCTCCCCGACCCATGCGGCGGGGTCGGGCGGGAACTGCGGTGTCGAGATGACCCCGCTCCGCCGGCACCGGGTGAGGACGGCGTCCAGGTTGGCCACCCAGCCGGCGAGGTCGGCCGGGCCGGCCACCGAGGCCACGCCGCACACCCGCTCGTCGCCGGTCGCCAGCCGCAACGCCATGGCGGCCCCGAGGCCGAACCCGACCACCCAGGTGGAGCCGCCGGGCCCGGTCACGGCGTCGACGACCGAGCCCAGGTCCTCCAGCCAGCCGTTGGCCGAGAAATTCCCCTCCGACCCCGCCGCTCCGCGCAGCATCCCGACGACCACGCGGCTCCCGCACTCCTCGGCCAGCCGATCGGCCAGCGCCGGGTAGCCCCGGCCGGCGTCGGTGGCTCCGGCCGGCCCCCGCGGGAGCTCGTGGCACAAGAGGAGCACCGGCCCCCGGGACGGGCCGGATCCCTCTCCGGGCGTGACGTACACCCGCAGCTTGCCGGCCTTGCCGTCGACGAGGCGCCACTGCCCCGCCACCGTCAGAGGCCGATGCGCTGGGCGAGCAGCTCCCGGTGGTAGGCGGGGTCCCCGAAGAGGAGCTCGGAGGACTTCGCCCGCTTGAAGTAGAGGTGGGCGTCGTGCTCCCAGGTGAAGCCGATGCCGCCATGGATCTGGATGTTCTCCGCCGCGGCGTGGAAGTAGGCCTCCGAGCAGTAGGCCTTGGCCAGGCTGGCCACGACCGGCAGCTCGTCGGAGCCGTCGGCGGCCGCCCACGCGCCGTAGTAGGCGGCGGACCGCGCCGACTCCACCTCGAGCAGCAGGTCGGCGCACTTGTGCTTGATCGCCTGGAAGCTGCCGATGGGCCGGCCGAACTGGATGCGCTCCTTGGCGTAGGCCACCGCACGGTCCAGGCAGCGCTGGGCCCCGCCCACCTGCTCGGCGGCCAGGGCCACGGCGGCGAGGTCGAGGGTGCGGGCCAGGCCCGGACCGGCCCCCCCCGGCTCGCCCACGGCCGCCGCCGGCACGCCGGCGAGCTCGAGCCGGGCCTGCTTGCGCGTCTGGTCCATGGTGGGCAGGGCCCGCCGCGCCAGACCGGGGGCGTCCCCGTCCACGGCGAAGAGCCCGAGGCCGTCGTCGCTGCGGGCCACGACGAGGAGGAGCCCGGCGACGTGGCCGTCGAGGACGAAGCTCTTGTGCCCGTCGAGCACCCATCCGTCGCCGGTCCGCCGCGCCGTCGTGGTGACCGCGCCGGCGGCATCGAGGTCCCAGCGCCCCCCGTCCTCGGTCACCGCCAGCGCGGCGACGGTCTCGCCGGAGGCGATGCCGGGCAGCCACCGGTCCATCGCCGCCTCGTCGCCCGAGGTGACCAAGGCGTTGGCCGCCAGGACCACCGAGGAGAGGAAGGGCGCGCACAGGAGCGCCGCCCCCATCTCCTCCAGCACCACCGCCAGCTCGACGAAGCCGAAGCCGGCCCCCCCGTGGCGCTCGGGGACGGCGAGCCCCTGGAGCCCGAGCTGGTCGGCCATCTGGCGCCACACGGCGGGGTCGTAGCCCTCTTCCGTCGCCATCAGCCGGCGGACCTCCGCCTCGGGCGACTTGTCGGCGAGGAAGCGGCGGACGGCGCCGCGCAGCTCCTCCTGCTCCTCGCTGAATGCGAAGTTCATCGGGTGGTGGTCTACCACGTGTGCCAACCTGTGGGACATGCCCGAGCTCGAACGGATCTGGGAGGACGCCACCTGCGAGGTGCACCGCACCGTGGTGGGCCCCATGGACAACGACGTCTACGTCGTCCGGTGCCGGCGCACCGGGGACGCCCTGCTGGTGGACGCGGCCAACGAGCACGAGATGCTGCTCGAGGTGTGCCGGAAGCTCGGGGTGCGCCAGGTGGTGGAGACGCACGGCCACTGGGACCACATCCAGGCGGTCCCGGCGATCCGGGAGGCCGGGTACCAGGTGGCGGTCACCGCCGCCGACGCCGAGATGCTCCCCTCGTACGACCTCGTCCTGGAGGACGACGCCGTGATCGAGGTCGGGCGGCTGCGGGTCCGCACCATCGCCACCCCCGGCCACACCCCCGGGTCGATGTGCTTCGCCGTCGAGGGCACGCCCATCCTGCTCACCGGCGACACGCTGTTCCCCGGGGGCCCCGGCAACACCTCGATGCCGGGCGGGGACTTCCCCACCATCATCAACTCGATCGAGCGGCGCCTCTTCGCCCGCTTCGACGCCTCGACGGTGGTCCTGCCGGGCCACGGCACCTCGACCACCATCGGCAGCGAGCAGCCCCACCTGCAGGAATGGATCGACCGGGGGTGGTGAGGATTTCTCCTACGACGGTGGTGGAAATCCGACTCAGCCGGTAGACTTTCGGTGGTGAGCGCACCACTCCTCGAGATCGAGAACCTGCACGTCGAGGCCGACGGGGCCGAGATCCTCCGGGGGGTCGACCTCACGGTCGGCGCCGGTGAGGTCCACGCCCTGATGGGCCCGAACGGCGCGGGGAAGTCCACGCTGGCCGCCACCCTGCTCGGGCACCCCTCCTACCGCGTCACCGAGGGCGCGGTGCGGTTCCGCGGGGAGGACGTGACCCACTGGGCCACCGACGCCCGGGGCAAGGCGGGCATGTTCCTCGCCTTCCAGTACCCCGAGTCCATCGAGGGGGTCTCGGTGGTGCAGTTCCTCCGCCAGGCCATCTCCGCCCGGCGGGGCGAGGACGTCTCCGTGCTCGAGGTGCGCCTCTCGATGACCGAGTGGATGGAGCGGCTGGGGATGGACCCGTCGTTCGGCGAGCGGCACCTGAACCAGGGGTTCTCGGGGGGCGAGAAGAAGCGCAACGAGGTGCTGCAGATGGCGCTCCTGGAGCCGGAGCTGGCCGTGCTGGACGAGACCGACTCCGGGCTCGACATCGACGCCCTGGGCGTGGTGGGCCGGGGCGTGCGCACCGTGCGGGAGCAGCGCCCCGACCTCGGGGTCCTCGTGGTCACCCACTACCAGCGCCTGCTGGAGGACCTGGTGCCGGACCAGGTGCACCTCTTGGTGGACGGCCGCATCGTCGACTCCGGCGGGCCGGAGCTGGCGAAGCGGATCGAGCAGGCCGGCTACGACGAGTGGCGACGCTGATGGCCCTCGACGTCGAGACGCTGCGCAAGGACTTCCCGCTCCTCAGCCGGGTCGTGAACGGCCGGCCGATCGTCTACCTCGACTCCGCCGCCACCGCCCTCCAGCCCCGCGCCGTGCTGGCGGCGATGGACCAGTACTACGAGCAGACGCACGCCAACGTGCACCGCGGCGTGTACGCCACCGCCGAGGAGGCGACCAACCGCTACGAGTCGGCCCGGGTGACCGTCGGCCGGTTCGTCGGCGCGCCGGACCCCGCCCGGGAGGTGGTCTTCACGAAGAACGCCACCGAGGCGCTCAACCTGGTGGTCGGCTCCTGGGGACGGGCCAACCTCTCCCGGGGCGACGCGGTGCTCCTCACCACGATGGAGCACCACGCCAACCTCGTCCCCTGGCTGATGCTGTCGGAGCAGCTCGGCCTGGAGCTGCGCTACCTCGAGGTCGACGGCCAGGGACGCCTCGACCTGTCGAGCCTGGAGCACGCCCTCGAGGGCGTGAAGGTCGTCGCGGTGTCGGCCATGTCCAACGTGCTGGGAACGATCAACCCGCTGCGCCACATCGCCGATGCAGCCCACGCCGCCGGCGCGATCGTGGTCGCCGACGGCGCCCAGTCGGTGCCCCACCTCCCCGTGGACGTGCAGGACCTCGGCGTCGACTTCCTCGCCTTCTCAGGCCACAAGATGCTGGGGCCGACCGGCATCGGCGCGCTCTGGGGGCGGGCCGAGCTCCTCGACGCCATGCCTCCGTTCCTGGGTGGCGGAGGCATGATCCTCGACGTGCGGCTGGACCGGTTCCTCCCCGCCGAGAGCCCGCAGCGCTTCGAAGCCGGCACGCCGCCCATCGCCGAGGCGGTGGGGTTCGGCGCCGCCGTCGAGTACCTCGAAACGGTGGGCATGGAGGCGATCCGGGCCCACGAGCGTGAGCTGACCGCCTACGCGCTCGACGCCGTCGAGGAGCGCCTCGGCGGCGACTGCACCGTCTTCGGTCCGCCCGCCGGGGAGGACCGGGGCGGGGTCCTCTCGCTCGCCTTCCGCGGCGTCCACCCCCACGACCTGGCCCAGGTGCTGGACCAGTACGGAGTGTGCGTACGGCCGGGCCACCACTGCGCCAAGCCCCTCATGCGGGTGCTCGGGGTGAGCGCGACCGCCCGCGCCTCGCTCGGCCTCTACAACGACGAGCGGGACGTGGACACGCTGATCGAGGGCCTGGCCGAGGCCGGTAGGTTGTTCGCTTGATGGCGGACCTCGAGGACCTCTACCGGGAGATCATCCTGGACCACTACCGCTCGCCGCGGAACCGGGGAGAGCTCGAGTCGCCGCCGGCCCATCGGGTGGAGGGGTTCAACCCGCTCTGCGGCGACGAGGTGGTCGTCACCATGGTCGTCGAGGACGGGAAGCTGGCGGACATCAAGTTCGCCGGGACCGGCTGCTCCATCAGCCAGTCCTCGGCGTCGCTGATGTCGTCGGCGGTGAAGGGGAAGCCGCTGGACGAGGTCCACGGGCTCATCCGCACCTTCAAGTCGATGATGTCCATCCACGAGGCGGCCCTCGCCGACGAGCAGGGCGAGCCCGCCCCCGTCGACGTGCGCAAGATCGGCGAGCTCGCCGCGCTCCAGGGCGTGGTGAAGTTCCCCGTGCGCATCAAGTGCGCCACGTTGAGCTGGAACGCCCTGTCCCAGGGCCTCGACGAGCTGGCGGCCGCGTCGGCGGGTTAGCAGGGCGTCGGGTCGAATGTAGGGGTCTTCGTCGGCGACGGTGGCGGCGCTGTCGAGGGTGCGGCGGTCGACGAGGTGGCGCTCACGGCCGGCGGTGTGGCCGGCGTGAGTGTGGTGTCGGGGGGCGGCGCCGTCGGATGCGTGAGCTGGCTCCCGAAGATCTTCACCAGCAGCTCCTGGTCCGCCGGCTGGTTCACGAACAGCACGTCGCCCCACGGTGTGACGGCCCCGATTGTCGTGGTGGGCAGCGTGTAGGTCTGGATGGTGCCCGGTGTGATCGAGTGGAACGCCGCCGCGAGCCCCACGATGTCCGACAGCGACATTGTCTTGTCGATGACCAACCCCTGCGGCAGCGAGCCCAGGAAGGCGTTGAGCTGGACGGGATTGAGCTTCGACTTGGCTGCGTCGACCAGCGCCCGCAGGAAGGCATCCTGGCGCTTGATCCGGCCGAGGTCACCGATGGGTGTGTCGAGCCACTGGCCGTTGACCTCGTACTGGTAGTGCCGGCTCCGGGCGACCGACAGCGCCTCCGTCCCGTTCAGCAGCCTGCATCCGGGCGCCGTCACGTTCAGCCCCGAGTAGGCGTCCTTGGCGGGGTACGGGAAGTTCATGTGGACGCCGCCCAGCGCGTCCACCGCTCCCTTGAACCCGGAGAAGTTCACCTGGACGACGTGGTTGATGGGGATCCCGAAGTTGTCCTGGATCGTCTCCACGAGGAGGTCGATGCCGCGGTTGTAGGCGGCGTTGATGCGGTTGAACTGGCCGAATGTCTTGGCGTTCTGCCCCACCATCTGGGTCATCGTGTCGCGCGGGATGGAGAGGATCGTGATCTTCTTGGTGGCCGGCACCACGTGCCAGACCATGATCACGTCGCTGCGCTGGCCGCCCACGGTCGTGGTGGTGCCGATCCCTGTTCCCGCCTTGGCGCCGAGGCGCGAGTCGGACCCGGTCACGAGCATGTTGAACGGCTGCCCCGACACCGCCTTCTGCTCGGCGGACACTGTCACCTTGGGGATCTGGTCGTAGCGGTAGCGGGCGTAGGCGTACAGTCCGCCGGCGGCCAGCAGGGCCAGCACGAGCAGCGCGACCAGCGACGTGAGGACCTTGCGCCGGGTGCTCCAGCGGCGGCGGCTCGGGCGCCGGCGGCTCGAGCGGCGGCGGCGCCCTGTTCCGTCCGTTCCCTGGCGCGCACGGTCGACCGCGTCCCCGAGGGCGGCGAGGCCGCGCTGGTTGGGGACCCGGTCCCCGTCGATCTGGTCTCCGAGCGACCGCAGACCCTGGTTGTCGCGGGAGGGGCCGGGGGCGCCGACCCGACGATTGCCCATCGTCTCCACCGTACCCAGGAGGCGGCGGAACGCGACGACATTCCGCCTGGTCGTAAGGTACGCGTCAGGTTGGGGAGGCGTACGCGGCGTAGCCGGTGTGCTCGAGCTCCTCGGCCAGCTCGGGGCCGCCGCTCGCCACCACCTTCCCGGCCACGAGCACGTGCACGTGGTCGGCGCGCAGCTCGCGCAACAAGCGGTGGAAGTGGGTCACCGCCACCACGCCGAGCCCCCACTCGCCGGTCGCCGACTCGATGCGCCGGGCGACGGCGCGCACCGCGTCCACGTCGAGGCCCGAGTCGATCTCGTCGAGGACGCAGAACGGCGGGCGCAGGACACCCAGCTGCAGCACCTCGTTGCGCTTGCGCTCGCCGCCCGAGAGGTCGACGTTGAGGGCACGGCTGAGGAAACGCTCGTCGAACCCGATGGCGGCCGCCTCCTGGCGCAGCCGGTCCGACAGCGCGCCCCGATCGGGTGGGCCGGCGCCGAGGGGCGCGAGCGCTTCGGCCATGGTCGCGTCGAGCAGGACGCCGGGCACCTCGATCGGCTGCTGCAAGGCCAGGAACAGCCCGGCGCGCGCCCGGCGCCACGCCGGCAAGCCGACGAGCTCGACGCCGTCCAGCCTGACCGACCCCTCGGTCACCGTCGTTCCCGGGCGACCCATCAGGGCGTGGGCCAGCGTGCTCTTGCCCGAGCCGTTGGGTCCCATGATCACGTGCACCTCGCCGCTGCGAACGGTGAGGTCCACGCCCCGCACGACCTCGCCGCCGCCCGCCGTGGCGTGCAGGTTCTCCACCTCGAGCAGGTGCCCGTCGGTCATGGCAGCACCACCGCCACCTCGTCGCCGGACACCTCCACCTCGTACACCGGCACCGGCTTCGTCGCCGGGAGCGAGCACGCCTCACCGGTGACGAGGTCGAACGTGCTGCCGTGGCGGGGGCACTCGAGCTCACGTTCGTCCGCCCAGACCTCTCCCTCGGCGAGGGAGTAGTCCTCGTGGCTGCACCGGTCGCCGATGGCGTAGAAGTCGTCCTCGATGCGCACCAGCGCCACCCGGTGCTCGCCCAGGTCGAAGCGGCGGGCCTCGCCGCTCGCGAGGTCGTCCCGGCGGCACAGCACCACCCGGTCACCCATGGCTGCCGTCCCCGACGTGGAGCGCCTCGGTCAGGCGGATCCCGACCTCGCGCTGCAGGCGGCCCACCGAGGCCGGCACGGGCGAGCGCTGCACGATGTCGTCGAAGAACCCGAGCACGATTAGCTGCTCGGCCCGCTCGGGCGGCACCCCCCGGGACTCCAGGTAGTAGCGCTGGTCCTCGTCGACGGGCCCCACCGTCGAGGCGTGGCTGCAACGCACGTCGTTCTCCTCGATGTCCAGGTTCGGCACCGAGTCGGCGTGGGCGTTGGGGTCCAGGACGAGGTTGTTGTTCGTCTGGAAGGCCTCGGTGCGGACGGCGCCCCGCCGGACGCGGATGAGGCCGCTGTAGACCGACCGCGACGAGCCGGCCACCGCCCCCTTGCACAGGAGGTCGCTCGTGGTGTGCGGGGCGGCATGGTCCTGCAGCGTGCGAACGTCGTGCACCTGCTCGCCGGTGCCGAGATAGGCCGAGCGAAGTTCCGTCGTCGCCCCAGGGCCGGCGGCCACGGCGTCGGTGCGCGACCGGTCGTAGGCGCCGCCGAGGCCGACGGTGAACGTGCGCAGGGTGGCGTCACGGTCGCTGGCAGCCGCCATCCGGGCGATGTGCCAGGCGGACGGCCCGAGCACCTGCAGCCCGACGTAGGACAAGCGCGCGCCCTCACCCGCCCGGAGCTCGACGACGGGCACCACCAGTCCCCGGCCCTCGGGCATCCCGGCCACCACCTCGACCACTCCTGCGCTCGCCCCCCTGCCGAGGCGCACCACCGTCCGGGGGAAGCTCGCCGGGGCGACCGCGCCGGTCTCGGGGGCCGCACCGCACCAGTGGACCACGACGATGGGGTCCTCGACCACCACGCCGGCCGGCACGTCCACCACGACGGCATCGGGATGGAAGGCGTCGTTCAGGCGTACGAGCGCGTCCCCGCCGGTGAGCACCTGCCCCAGCGCGCCCTCGGACGCCGCCGACACCGCCCCGACCACCACCCGGTCGTCGAGCCGCCCACGGTCCACCGAGCGGACGGCGCCATCGAGCGTGGTCACCATTGCGGCGCGCACCGGCAGGTCGGAGGCGAGTCCGGCCACGAACGCCTCGGCCAGGGGTCCGGCCGCCGGCGCCGCCGGGCCAAGCACAGCCGGCGCATAGGCGTCGAGGTCGAGCGCGTCGATCGGCGTGTAGCGCCAGACCTCCTCCTTCTCGGAAGGAAGCGGCATGGTGGCCAAGGCGTCGAAGGCGTCGGTCCGGCGCGCCCGCAGCCAGTCCGGCCCCGGCAGGGAGGCCGCTCGGTCGGCGGTGAAAGTGGTCAGCGTCGTCCTCTACTCGCTCGAATGGCTCGCGTCGCTCGCATCGGTCGCATCGTCTCGGGACCCCCGTCGCGGGGGCGGGGTGCCGCGCCGCGCCGGCTGCGCCGTCGGGGGACCCAGACGAGTGTAGCGGCCACGGCGATATCGTCGGCCAGGTGACCAGCGCCTTCAGCTCGAGCGTCCTCACGCTGACAAAGGCCTCCGGCGGCGTCGCCCACCTGTGGCTCGACCGCCCCGACGCCCGCAACGCCATGGGCCGGGCCTTCTGGGACGACCTCCCGGCGGCGATGGCGGCGGTGTCCGACGACCCCGGGATCCGTGCCCTGGTGGTGGTGGCCCGCGGCCCGCACTTCAGCGTGGGCCTGGACCTGAAGGAGATGGCCGGCGTCCTGGCCGGCGGTGGCGAGACCGCGGGCGGCGGGGGCAGCCGCAGCCCGGCGGCCCGGGCCCGGGCCACCCGACGGTCCGTGGTGGCCATGCAGGGCGCCGTCACCGCCGTGGCGGAGTGCCCCAAGCCGGTGATCGCCGCCGTGCACGGCTACTGCATCGGTGGCGGGATGGACCTCGTCACCGCGTGCGACCTGCGGCTGGCATCGGCCGACGCCGTGTTCAGCGTCCGCGAGACGCGCGTCGCCATCGTGGCCGACCTGGGGACGCTGCAGCGGCTGCCCCGCATCGTGGGCGCCGGCCACGTCGCCGAGCTGGCCCTCACCGGGCGCGACATCGGCGCCGACCGGGCGTACGCCATCGGGCTCGTGAACGAGGTCTTCGCCGACCACGACGCCCTCCACGAGGGGGCGCGGGCGCTGGCGGCCGAACTGGCAGCCCTCTCGCCGCTGGCGGTGCAGGGCACGAAGGCGGTGCTCGCCGCCAACGACGGGCGGACGGTGGGCGAGGGCCTCGACTACGTCGCCACCTGGAACGCCGGGATGCTGGTCTCGAACGACCTGACCGAGGCGATGACCGCCTTCTTCGAGAAGCGGCCGCCCCACTTTGGCGGCGACTGAGCCCGTCCGGGCTACCGCCGCCGCCACCATCGGCGGGCGGCCCGCGCCTCTCGCTTCGCGTCCTCGGCACGGGCCTCGCGCAACGCCTGGGGGGCGATGGCGTTGACGATCGTCTCGGCGTCGGTCAGGACGCTCGACACGTCGTCGGCGGGCACCGACGGCTCGTCCTCGATCGGGGGCTCCACCAGGCTCCCGTGGACCCAGCCGGCGTCGGCGAGGCGCCGCTCGTAGGACCTGCAGTCCGCCGGGCAGCGCCACGGCGCCTCGGGCGCGAGGTCCAGGACGCAGAAGCGCGCGACCTCCCCGGACGCGTAGGTACGGCTCTGGAAGTGCTTGCACTCTTCACGCATCGCCACAGCTCTCATGCTCCCACCGGTTCGGTCGCCGCCGGGCATCGGGTCAGCCGACGGAGCCCTCCATCTGGAGCTCGATCAGCCGGCTCCACTCGACCGCGTACTCCATGGGCAGCGTCCGGGTGACCGGCTCGATGAACCCGTTCACGATCATCCCCATGGCCTGGCTCTCGGTGAGCCCGCGGCTCATCAGGTAGAAGAGCTGGTCGTCGCCGACCTTGGACACCGTGGCCTCGTGGCCGATGCGGGCGTCCTGCTCCCCCACCTCCATGTAGGGCTTGGTCTCCGAGACCGACTCGTCGTCGAGCAGGAGGGCGTCGCAGCGCACGAACGACTTGGCCCCCTTCGCTTCCTTGTCCACGTGGACCAGGCCGCGGTAGGTGGTGATCCCGCCGTCCTTGGAGATCGACTTCGAGACGATGGTCGACGACGTCTCCGGGGCGGCGTGGACCATCTTGGCCCCGGCGTCCTGGTGCTGCCCCGGCCCGGCGTAGGCCACCGAGAGCACCTCGCCCGAGGCCTTCGGCCCCACCAGGTACACCGAGGGGTACTTCATGGTCAGCCGGCTGCCGATGTTGCCGTCGATCCACTCGACGTGGGCCTCGGCCTCGGCCCGGGCCCGCTTGGTGACCAGGTTGTAGACGTTGTTCGACCAGTTCTGGATGGTGGTGTAGGTGATCCGGCTCCCGGGGAGCGCCACCAGCTCCACCACGGCCGAGTGCAGCGAGTCGGAGGTGTAGACCGGTGCCGAGCACCCCTCGACGTAGTGCACCTGGGACCCCTCGTCGGCGATGATCAGCGTCCGCTCGAACTGGCCCATGTTCTCGGCGTTGATGCGGAAGTAGGCCTGGAGCGGCATCGCCACCTTGACGCCCGGCGGCACGTAGATGAACGAGCCCCCCGACCACACGGCGGAGTTGAGCGCGGCGAACTTGTTGTCGTTGGGGGGGATGACCGTCCCGAACCACTTCCGGACGATTGTGGGGTACTCCCGCACGGCGGTGTCCATGTCGCAGAACAGCACGCCCTGCGCCTCGAGGTCCTCGCGGTTGCGGTGGAAGACGACCTCCGACTCGTACTGCGCGGTCACGCCGGCCAGGTACTTTCGCTCCGCCTCGGGGATGCCCAGCTTCTCGTAGGTGTTCTTGATCGAGTCCGGAAGGTCGTTCCAGTCCTTCACCTGCCCGCCGGTGGGCTTGATGTAGTAGTAGATGTCGTCGAAGTCCAGGTCCGGCATGTTGACGGCGAACCACGGCGCCATGGGCTTGCGCTCGAAGCGCTTGAGGGCCCGAAGGCGGAAGTCGCGCATCCAGTCCGGCTCGCGCTTCATGGCCGACATCTCGCGGACGATCGCCTCGTTGAGGCCCTTCTTGGGCTTGAAGACGTAGTCCTCCTGGTCGCTCCATCCCAGTTGGTACCGGCCCAGGTCGAGATCGACGGTTGCCATGCTTCCGTGCTCCTTGCTTGCTCGCCTTCGCCACGTGCCTGCCCGTGCGCCCGGCAACGCCCGTGGCGGCAGCCGAACCGCTGGCCGAGCCGGGGTTGCTCCTGCACCGCCCTCCGGCGGCCCCCTGCGCTCGACCATGGATTTTCCCTATCTCGATAGTAACAACCATCGCCGGGGGGTCGGCGCGGGCGCATGTCCGAGATACTTTGACGCCGAAGTACCATGGAGGCATGGCCGACCGGCGCGCCTGGCAGGAATCGTTCGACCGCTCGCCCTCCCGGGGCGTCCCGTTCGAGACGATGTCGGGGATCCCCCTCGATCCCGTGTACGGCCCCGACGCCGCCGAGCTCCCCGGCCAGTGGCCCTACACCCGTGGGCCCTACGCCTCGATGTACCGGTCCCGGCTGTGGACGATGCGCCAGTTCGCCGGGTTCGGCACGGCGGAGGACACGAACCAACGCTTCAAGGAGCTGCTCCGCTCGGGGGGGAACGGCCTCTCCACCGCCTTCGACATGCCGACGCTCCTGGGGCGGGACTCGGACGACCCGCTGGCCAAAGGCGAGGTCGGACGGGCCGGCGTCGCCGTGGACACCCTCGCCGACATGGAGACGCTCTTCGCCGGCGTCGACCTCGGGGCCGTGACGACCTCGATGACGATCAACTCACCCGCCGCCGTCGTCATGGCCATGTACGTGGCCGTTGCCGACAAGGCGGGCGTGGGGCGCGACCGACTGGGCGGCACGATCCAGAACGACATCCTGAAGGAGTACCAGGCCCAGAAGGAGTACGTGTTCCCGCCCCGGCCCTCGGTGCGGCTGGTGACCGACC
Source organism: Actinomycetes bacterium (assembly GCA_021791845.1). GTDB lineage: Bacteria > Actinomycetota > Acidimicrobiia > Acidimicrobiales > RAAP-2 > JAJYVT01. The sequence goes on from JAJYVT010000033.1 coordinate 28,191, forward strand.
TCGTGCGCTTTGCCACGGCCGAGTTGCCGCGCTGGCATCCCATCTCCATCTCCGGGTACCACATCCGCGAGGCCGGCTCGACGGCGGCCCAGGAGCTGGCGTTCACCCTCGCCAACGGGTTCGCCTACGTGGAGGCGGCCATGGCCGCCGGGCTGGCGGTCGACGAGTTCGCACCCCGGCTCAGCTTCTTCTTCAATGCCCACATCGACTTCTTCGAGGAGATCGCCAAGTACCGGGCGGCGCGCCGCATCTACGCCCGGTGGATGCGCGAGCACTACGGCGCGGCGGACCCACGGTCGACGATGCTGCGGTTCCACACCCAGACGGCGGGGGTCTCCCTCACGGCCCAGCAGCCGGAGGTGAACCTCGCCCGCGTGGCCATCGAGGCCCTGGCCGGGGTGCTCGGCGGCACCCAGAGCCTCCACACCGACTCCTACGACGAGGCGCTCGCCCTCCCGACGGAGAAGGCGGCCCGCCTGGCCCTGCGGACCCAGCAGGTGATCGCCGAGGAGACGGGGGTCGTCCACGTCGCCGACCCCCTGGGCGGCTCCTGGCTCGTGGAGGAGCTGACCGACGAGCTGGAGCGACAGGCAGAGGCGGTCTTCGCCCACCTTCTGGAAGCCGGTTCCGGCTCGATGCTCGAGGGCGTCTTCGCCAGCATCGACGACAACTGGTTCTGCGCCGAGATCGCCGACGCCGCCTACCGGTTCCAGTCGAAGATCGCCGCCGGCGCGTGGGTGCAGGTGGGCGTGAACGGCTACACCGAGGGTGACGACGGACAGACCCCGATCCTCTACATCGACCCGGCGGTCGAGGAGCGCCAGCTGCAGAAGCTGGCGGCGGTGAAGCAGGCCCGCGACGACGAGGCGGTGCGGCGCTGCCTCGCCCGGCTGGCGGCCGAGGCCGCCGACCCGACGGTGAACCTCATGCCGGCCCTCGTCGAGGCGGCCAACGCCTACGTGACCGTCGGCGAGGCCATGCACGCCCTGGAGTCGGTGTTCGGCACCTGGGTCGAGCGCTCGGTGGCCTGATGGCTGCCGCCGGCGGCCACCCCCTCCGGGTCCTTTTGGCCAAGGTCGGCCTGGACGGCCACGACCGGGGACTGCGCGTCGTCGCCCGCATTCTCCGTGACAACGGGTTCGAGGTCGTGTTCGCCGGCCTCCGGCAGACGCCGGAGGCCATCGCCGCCGCCGTCGCCCAGGAGGACGTGGACGTGGTGGGCGTCTCCATGCACAACGGCGCCCACCTGACCCTGGCCCCGCTGGTGGTGCAGGCGCTGCGCGACGTCGGCCTGGCGACCCCCGTGGTGGTCGGCGGCATCGTGCCCGACGTGGACGTGCCCACGCTGCGCGACGAGGGCGTCGCGGCGGTGCTCGGGCCGGGGGCGTCCAACGAGGAGGTCGTCGCCGCCGTTCGGGACGCGGCCACCGGACGGGGTATGGACCAACCGTGTCCAACCAACCAGCGCACACAGCCGACGCCGCCGCAACAGCCGTGCTCGAGCCCCTGGCCGGCGACCGCGCCCGGATCGAGCGGATCGTCGCCCGCCTCGACACGAGCGACGACCCGACCGAGCGGGCGGACCTCGCCGCCGAGCTGAGCCGGTCCGTCTCCCGCTACGAGGACACCGTCGAGCAGGTGCTCGCCGCCCATCCGCGGGGCGAGGGGGTGCGGCAGCTCGAACAGGGACGCGGCCAGCTCCGCGACGTCCTCTCGGTCATCCACGAGCGGACCATGCACATGGACCCCCGCAACGTGCACGCGGGTGACCCCGACGGGTTCGAGCGGGCCCTCGACGAGGCGGCCACCAGCCTGCGCCGGCATCTCGACGCGGAGGACGCCTGCCTGCGCCGGCTCGTCCGCACCGCCACCCGGGACGAGCAGGAGGCCATCGGGAAGCAGGTCCGCAAGGCCGTGAAGACGGCCTCCGAGCGCCCGCACCCTCCCCGGACGACGCTGGGGCGCATCGTGAGCAACCTCAACGTGAAGCTCGACCACACCCTGGAGGACGTGGCCAACCCCCGGCACCCGGGGGCGGACACGATCGACGGGCGCTGAGGCCAAAGGCGGGCGCCGCCGGGCCGACCCCCGTACGCTGCCCTTTCGGGCTATGCTTGCGCCGGGGATGGGAGGAAACGAGTGGGTCGGCCTTCTCGGCTTTTCCTGGGGAGTCGTTCTCGTCGCACGGGTGCCGCCTCTTCGCGCGCCCTGACGGCCTCCGGCGCCGGCCGTCGCCATTGTCTCGCGTGCCGGCGGGACCGGGGCGAGCAGGGCATGACGATCATCGAGCTCGTCATCGCCTTCGCCATCCTGATGGCGGTCCTGGTCCCCATCGCCATCCTCCTCGGCAACACCATCGGGCAGGCGGCGAGCTCCCGGGAGCGGTTGACGGCGCTCTCCCTGGCCGAGCAGTACCTGGAGAAGCTCAACAACACACCGGTGCTGAAGCACACAGCGACGACAGCCCCGACAGCGCACGCCGCGCTCGAGACAACGAACGACCCGACAGTTCCGAAGACCAGCGACACGATCAAGATCACCTCGCTGGTCCGCTCGACAATCGCCTACTCGATCTACGCCCGGTTCACATGGGCGCTCCACGAGAGCACCACACTCGACCTCTGCACGTCCGGCACCGCGCCCACACTGCTCGACCTCCAGGTGACCGTCGAGTGGGGGCGGGCCCAGCAGAAGATCACCGACACCACCCTGATCGACTTCCCGGCCACCGGGATCCTGACCGAGGGGTTCCTCGCCGTCAACGTCTTCGGCGACCCTCACCCGGTCTACGGCGACCCCGGCTCGGGCCCTCCCAAGGACGCCCAGACACACGCGTGGTCCACACGGGTGAAGGCCGTCCCCGTCACGATCTCGCCCGGCCCCACAGTCACCACAGGCTTCAGCACGATCACCCGCCACCCCAACCAGTACGGGTGCGTGTTCCAGGAGGTTCCCGCCGGAACGTACAGCGTGAAGGTGGCCGACCCCACCACAGGCACACCGCCCGGCACCCACTACGGCACACCCTCGTGGGCCTCCAGCGACGGCGAGCTGCTGAGCGAGACGTCCCCCTCCCCTGGCGCGACCGTGACCGTCGGAGAGGTGGCGACAGTCACGTTCCAGTACGACGAGGGGGCGATGGCGAAGGTCACCTACCCCTCGACGACCGTCGTCGAGGGGCCCGTCTGGTGCCCCGGCGTCGGCGCCATCGACTGCCTGGCCGCCGGCCAGTCGCCAGCCAGCACGAAGGCCCCGTCGACCGCGCCGGCCGCCGTGCTCTCCGTCCTGTCGTCCTCGGGGTGGCACGAGTACAAGACGGCGGCGACGCGCCTGGTCGCCTCGGCCTGCGCGAAGCGCTGCATCAGTGTGGGGACCGCGCAGACGGGCACAGCCGCCCATGGCGCGGCCGTCTCCAGCAGCACCTCGACAGTGGACTTCACCCCCGACACAGTGCCGACCGGCGTGTCCTCGCTCACCGACGTCACGTGCACCACAACAGCCAGGTGCTACGCCTACGGGTCCGGTGGCAGCGGCGCCGTCATCCTGACCGCCACAGTGGGCTCGACATCGGTCTCCTGGCGGTCGGGCAGCGGCCTGTCGGGCGTGACGTCTGTGCAGTCGCTCGACTGCCCGAAGAAGACAACCTGCTACGCAGCGGCCGCGACCATCACCGGTCCGGCCATTCTCTCGCTGTCGGGCGGCGCGTGGGTCCGCGACACCCTGCCCAGCACGGTCACGGCGGTGACCGAGGTCGTATGCCGCACATCGGTGTGCTTCGCCATCGGATCGAGCTCGACCGGAGCCGTGATCCTGTCGCAGAAGGTCACAAGCGCGACCACATGGGTGGCGGACACCATTCCGGCTGCATCCAGCCTCACGTCGATCGACTGCCTGTCCGGGACGCAGTGCTACGCCATCGGGAAGGCGGCCTCGGGACCGACGATCGACTCGCTGTCCGGCGTCACAGGCACAACGGTCACATGGACGGCCGACACGTTCGCGTCGACACCGAAGCTCTCCTCCCTCACAGTGCTCGAATGCCGCGGGTCGACCTGCGTCGCCACCGGGACCACGTCGACCGGGCCGGCGATCGTCTCGCTCTACACGTCAACCTCCACGTGGAGGGCCGACGGCATCCCGGCGGGCGTGACGGCGGTCACCTCGCTGGCGTGCCCGAGCGGCACACAGTGCGAGGCCACCGCAGTGGCCACAGTCACCGGGGCGCCGGGCGCCGTCGTGCTCTCGCTCTCCTCGACAACGGGGACGTGGACGACCGACACCTTCCCGCCCGGGACCGACCCGCTCTACCTGGCGGGAGTCGCCTGCAGCGCCAAGACGTCGATGTGCGCCGCCCCTGGGGCCACCGCGACGGACGCGGTCCTCCTCTCGTCGACACTTTCGGGCACCACGTGGCAGCGGGCAGCACCCGTCGGCGTGACCGGGATGTACGTGGGCGACACGCCGATCGCCGTCTACAACCCGGGATTGAGCCCCACCGAGACGGTGGAGGTCGCGTCGCCCACACCGACCACGGGTGACGTCGGCTCCATCGGGCCGCTCTTCCCGTTCTCGAGCGGGTACCAGGTCGGCGCCACGGCGTGCGCCGCCGGCATCACCTCGACAGCGCCGTCCGTGACCAGCGTGCCGGGCACGACGTTCACAGCCAAGCCGACAGGAACACGGGTCCCGACGGCGGCGCTCCCCATGGGCCTGCTGCCCGTCGAAGTGCTGTCGCGAACCGGGACGCCCGTCGCCGGGGCCACGGTCACCATCGAGCCCACATGCACACGCCTGACCGCCCCCACAGGGCAGTCCGACCAGACGAGCTTCGCCCTCGGCACGACCGACGGATCGGGCACCACGGGTCTCGCCGTGATGTACGGCACCTACGTGGTCACGGTCACGTACGGATCGACAGCGCCGGTCACCGCCACGGTCACCGTCTCCAAGACGTCGATCACGGTGGGCACCACGACCACCACGCTCCCGTCGCCGGGTGTGATCAGGCTGTGAGCGCGATGCTGGCGCGGCTCCGCTCCGGGCGACGGAAGCCCCCGCACGGGGACGAGGGCTTCACCATGGTCGAGATGGCCGTGATCCTGATGGTCTTCGGCATCCTGCTCGCCATCACGGTGCCGATCGTCTCCACCGTGCTCCAGACGAGCAGCCAGGTGAACGTCACCTACTCGAACGTCGACGAGCAGCTCTGGCTCTCCACCACCCTCCAGCGGCTGGTGCGGGCGGCGGTCGCGCCCACACCGAGCATCACAGGGGCGGCGCCGGTGCCGGCGTTCGCCGCCGGCTCGATCTCGGCGACGTCGATGCGGTTCTTCACGAACACCGGGACACCCCGCGGGCCGCAGATGGTCACAGTCAGGTGCACACCCACACC